>DQHS01000088.1:0-30205 GCA_003524365.1 Cellvibrio sp.
TGGGCGCGGTGGACTATATCGCCAAACCCTTCGACCACGACGAGATGGTCAATGCCGTTAAGCGAGTGATCGGCAAAGCCAAGGCCGCCAACAAAGCAGCTGTCGGCACTATTGCCGCGAGCACGGCGATCGCCGGCATGATTGGCGCCAGTGACGTCATGCAGGATTTATACAACCGTATCCACAAAGTCGCCCCCACTAACGCCACCGTTCTGATTCACNNTGTTCGGCTACGAAAAAGGCGCTTTTACCGGCGCCGCGACCAATCGCGAAGGCCTGGTAGCCGCAGCCGATGGAGGCACCTTATTCCTTGATGAGATTGGTGAATTGCCCTTAGAAGCCCAAGCGCGCCTACTGCGCGTATTACAAGAGGGTGAAGTGCGCCCACTCGGTTCGGTTGAATCGCGCAAAGTGGATGTCCGCTTGGTTGCAGCAACCCACCGCGATCTGCGCAAGTTATCCAAAGAAGGCAAATTCCGCGAAGACCTGTATTTCCGTATCAACGTTGTGCAGCTGGAACTTCCACCCCTGCGCGACCGTGGCCGCGACATTATCAATATCGCCGAATCCCTGCTGCAGCGCTATTGCGCCCAATTTGGCAAAGCCCAGCTGAAACTCTCTTCCGGGGCCATGGATGCCATCATGAGCTACAACTGGCCCGGCAATGTGCGCGANNTGGCAGTTCACTCTTTGAACCTGCCCGCCTCGCCAACCGCACACCTGGCGGTGCACCTGCTGCCGCGCAAGATTTGTCGCTGGAAGACTACTTCCAGCGCTTTGTACTGGAACATCAGGACAGCATGAGCGAGACAGAGTTAGCACGTAAGTTAGGTGTTAGCCGCAAGTGCCTATGGGAGCGCCGCCAGCGCCTTGGCATACCCCGCAGCAAATCTACAACGGCACTCAGCAGCGTCAAATAGCACCCCAATAGCTAAACCACCACTCAAAATCCCCAGTCGCCCATTAGCGCTGGGGATTTTTGTTTTTAGTGACAGTTTTTTTGATTAATGCGCCACATTTGTTGTTATTGATGCCAAACCGTTACCCCCAAACACGAGAGTGTTACCGCGAAAATACTGTTACCGCACTGGGTAGACGTAACAAACTTGTGACAAATATGTAACCTATCGAAATAACAAAAAGTAATAAGCAGCGCACCAAAAAACCCAACCATCTGTTTTAATTGAATATTTTTAAACTGGCACAACTACTGCTTTTAGAGCGCCATAACAAAAACAAACAATAAGAATTAAATGTGAAAATCTAATAACAACAACAAATAATAAAAAGCGTAACGAATTTAAAAATAACAACAATAGACAATAAGAAACTGAAACAAACGAATAACAACAAGAAACAATAAGAAACGGAAAATAAAAGAACATAACAACAACAAATAATAACAACAGAAAATGAATAATAATAACGAAAACAATAAGCTAGATTGACAACGCTAGAAGACAAGAGCAATAAGACACTAAAATAAAGCGGACTACGACTAGGCACGGGATGGGATAGCACGCGAGATTGGATATGGGCATGGAAGCACCCATTGAATGCCGACTTAAAGCACTCCGGTGCTCCCTCCTGCGGGAAAGCGAAAGCTTTCCCGTTTTGCTTTCCGGACTACAGTTTTCACTGGTTTGCATAAATCAGGCGCACTCGTGTCTGCTCCCAGCCGAATTTCGAACCAATCAGAACCGCAGGATTGTCGTAAAAAACACCGTGCTTCTGCTAAACTCGCCGCTCTTACGCAACTGACTGCCTAAACACCAGCGAGAAAACATGCTCAAACGCTTGCTAAACCTATTCACATCCGGCGCTAAAGATTCCAGCAAGCCATCCGTTGCTCGCAATAGCGATGGCGCAGCAATTATTCCGCGCGACCAGCACAGCATTTCCAGGAAGAACATCAGCCCTGCAGCAATCAAGATCATCAAGCAATTGGAAGACGCCGGTTTTGCGGCTTATCTGGTTGGCGGGGGTGTGCGCGATTTATTGCTCGGTAGCAGCCCGAAAGACTTCGATGTCGCCACTAATGCCAAGCCGGAAGAAGTGAAACGAATCTTCCGCAGCGCGCGTATCGTTGGCCGTCGTTTTCAAATAGTCCATGTGCGCATGGGGCGCGAGGTTATCGAAGTCACCACCTTTCGCGGTCACCACGAAGAATCATCCAGTGTGCGCAGTGAAGACGGCATGCTGTTGCGCGACAATGTCTATGGCACCCTCGAAACCGATGCCATGCGCCGCGACTTCACCGTCAACGCCCTCTACTACACGCTCAAAGACTTTTCCGTCATTGACTACTGCAATGGCATGGAAGATCTCAAGCAACGCACCCTGCGCATCATTGGCGACCCAGCGACGCGCTACAAAGAAGATCCCGTGCGTATCCTCCGCGCCCTGCGCTTTGCTGCCAAACTCGGCTTCAGCCTTGAAGCAAAAACCGCCAAGCCGATTCGCGAGCTGAGCGGTCTTTTGCTGAACGTATCTGATGCGCGCCTGTTTGAAGAAGTGCTCAAATTGTTTCTGAGCGGATCAGCTACAGCCACTTTCAACTTGATGCGTGAATACGATTTGCTGACGCATCTATTCCCCGGCACCGATAAAGCACTTAAGGCTGGCGATGAGATTGGCGCCAACCTGATCGAACAATGCATGATCAATACCGATAAACGCATCCGGGGCGATAAAACCGTCACTCCCGCGTTTATCTATGCCGCCTTACTCTGGCCAGCCCTGCAACAGCAATTCACATTGCTCAGCAGCCAGATGACGCCAACCCAGGCCTGGGGGCAAGCAGCACAGAACGTTATTAACCAACAATTGACTCGCACCGCCGTACCCAAGCGCTTTTTGATTCCCATGCGCGAGATTTGGGATTTACAGCAACGTCTGCCAAGCCGTCTAGGAATGCGTGCACTGCGCACCCTCGATCACCCACGCTTCCGCGCTGCCTATGACTTTTTGTTGATGCGCGAAGCCGCTGGCGAAACGCTCGATGGCCTCGGCGTTTGGTGGACTAACTACCAGACTGCAAACGATGAAGAACGCGAGCAAATGGTCAAAGATATCGGCAAACAAGGTGGCGCAAAAGCCGCAGGCAAGCCGCGCCGTCGCCGCGGCCCGCGCAAACCCAAAACCGATGCCGCTCCCGGCGGGAATGAATAGACAATGGCGCTGGCCTATATAGGTCTTGGCAGCAATCTGGAAGATCCGCTCGCGCAGGTAAAGCGCGCTTTTGCTGAACTGGCGAATATTCCGCAGACATCACTGCTAGCCCGCTCTTCGATTTACTCCAGCCATGCCGTTGGCCCCGAGCAGCCCGACTACATTAACGCCGTCGCCCTACTCGACACCCAACTCGCGCCGCTCGCACTGTTGGATGCCCTACAAGCTATCGAGCAGGCGCACCAGCGTGTGCGCATCCAGCACTGGGGGCCACGCACACTGGATTTGGATCTGCTGCTCTACGGCGACCAGATCATCGCTGAGGAGCGTCTTCGCGTGCCCCACCCTTACCTCACCCAGCGCAGTTTTGTGCTTTATCCGCTCGCGGATATCACCCCAACTTTGCAATTGCCCGATGGCACCCCGCTCGCCGCTCTGCTCAGTCGTTGCCCGGCGGACGGACTGCTACGCCTGCCATCGCTCGCTTAACGAATCAGTTTCAAGGAGTTGCCGTGAACCCTGTGTTTGAAGAACTCGGACTGGATTTAACCAACGTCAAATTGCCGCGCTATATCGCGGTAGAAGGCTGTATCGGCGTGGGTAAAACCACACTCGCGCGCAATATCGCGCAATTGTTTAATTACGATATGTTGCTGGAGCAGCCGGAAGAGAATCCTTTTTTGGAGCGTTTTTATCGCGATCCAAAATCCACCGCGCTACCCACCCAATTATTCTTTTTATTCCAGCGCGCTAACCAACTGCAAAGCCTGCGGCAGGACGATATTTTTGAGCCAGTGCGGGTCGCGGATTTTCTGATTGAAAAAGACCAACTCTTTGCGCGTACAACACTCGATGATGATGAACTCAATATCTATCGCCAGGTGTATGACAAGCTGGTGATTAACGCGCCGCGTCCGGATCTGGTGATTTATCTGCAGGCGCCGCTCGATGTCCTGCTCGAACGCATTCGCCAGCGCGGTATCAGCGCCGAGCAACACATCAATGCCGATTATTTAAAAGCGCTCAATGACGCCTATACTGAATTTTTCCACTTTTACGATGGCGCTCCGCTGCTGATTGTGAACGCCAAAGATTTAAATTTGGCGAAAAATCGCGACCACTTTAAACAGCTGGTGGAATATATCCTCACCATTAAAAGCGGTCGCCACTACTACAATCCAATACCCGCACTTTAATACAACACCATCACTGATTTTATTTTTGCAGCGAGAATTGCCATGCCCTACGGAACCATTAATAGCACCTCAACGGCGAATACCGCGCTCACTAAAAATGTCACTATCAATACACTCAACAAATTAAAAGCCAGCAGCGAAAAATTTGTAGTGATTTCGCTTTACGACGCGCACATGGCCGCCATGGCCCAGCGCTGTGGTGTAGAAGTTGTACTGGTAGGCGATTCACTCGGCATGACGGTATTGGGTTACGACAGCACCATTCCCGTCACTATGGAACAGATGATTTATCACGTCGAAGCGGTCGCGCGCGGCAATAAAAAATCGCTGATTATCGGCGACTTACCCTTCATGACTTACGCCACGCCCGACGAAGCTATGCGCAATTGCACACGTATCATGCAAGCCGGTGCGCAAATGGTAAAACTTGAAGGGGGCGCCTGGCTCGCCGACACAGTGCGCATGCTCGCCGAGCGCGGTGTGCCCGTGTGCGCACACTTGGGTTTAACGCCGCAATCGGTGAATAAATTTGGCGGCTTTCGCGTACAAGGGCGCGATGAAGCAAGCGCAGAAAAAATTCTCTCCGATGCCAAATTACTCGCCGAAGCTGGTGCGGATTTATTAGTGCTCGAATGTATCCCCGCTGCACTGGGCGCCAGAATTACACGCGAAATTGCGATTCCTACTATCGGTATAGGCGCGGGCCGCGATACCGATGCGCAAGTATTGGTAATCAACGATATTCTCGGCCTCACCGAGCAGCCACCCAAATTTTCCAAAAACTTTTTACTGGAAGCCAACGACATTCCCGGCGCGATGCAAAAATATGTCGCCGATGTGAAAACCGGAATTTTCCCCGGCGATGACAATATTTTTATCTAACCGGCAACATCCCAAAAATTACAATGTAGGCACAGGGCAATCGTTTGCCCTGTAGCTACACTCTTACCTAATCGGCAAAAAAACTCGGTAATCCGTCGCACAACAATCACAAGGCGACTACAACTATCAACCGACGACTACAACAGGTACGAGTTATGTTCAACAAAACATCACTATTAATTGCATTGCTGGGCAGTTGCTTAATCGCACCGCTACAAGCGGATACATCTACCTCCCTGACAGCGACGCAAACACAACAAACAGCTAGCGACGAGGCAGCCTGGAAAACCTATCTCGCCACCTCCAAAAAATTGCGCAAGGCGGATCAGGATTTTCTCAGCGCCGAATTAAAAACACTTGGCAAAAAAGAGCCAGAGTTACCTGAATACACCAAAGAGTTTGGTTTTGAGGTCAAGCAGTCACCTGACTGGTTTAAGAGCACAGAAGGTAAACGCGTGATGGACGTAATCCTCTCCTTCCAAACGCCTTCTGGTGGCTGGTCCAAACGCACTGATATGAGCAAGGCACCACGCAAACCCGGCCAAGCGTTTGGTGTTGAGAAAGGCTACATCCCCACATTTGATAATGGCGCTACTAGCACCCAGCTCCAATTGCTGGCGCAAGCCTATCAAGCAACTGGCGATGCACGTTATGCAGCAGCGTTTAGCAAAGGCTTGGACTTTATTATTACTGCACAATATCCCAACGGTGGCTGGCCACAAAACTATCCCCTCGTTGGCAAATATCATGATCACATCACCTACAACGATGCGCTGATGAGCGATTTAATGGCGATGTTGCACAAGGTCGCCAAGGCTAAAAACGAATTTGCATTTGTCACCAAAGAACAACAACAAGCCGCGCAAGCGAGCCTCACACGCGCACTGGATTGCGTGTTAAAAACCCAGGTGATCACCAACGGTAAGTTGACCATTTGGGGAGCTCAGCATGATGCCAAAACCCTAAAGCCAGCTCAGGCCCGCGCCTATGAAATGGTTTCACTCTCCAGTTCGGAAAGCGTGTGGATGCTCGACTTATTGATGGATTTGGACAAACCCAGTGCCGATATCATTAAGTCTGTACACGCGGCGGCGGCTTGGTACGAGCAAACTCAAATCCTGAGTAAAGTGTGGGAGCGCGGCGCGGCAACGCTTACCGACGATGTAAAAGCACCGCCAGTCTGGGCGCGCTTTTATGAGATAGGGACTAACAAGCCTGTGTTTGGTGACCGCGACGGTTCAATCTTTTATGAAGTAGGCAAAGTATCGGAAGAGCGGCGCGCAGGTTATGCCTGGTATACCACGGCGCCCAATAAAATCCTGAAAAAATACGCGAAGTGGTCAAAGACGTATCCACGGTAATTTTTCACCGCACATACATATTCCTAATTAACACCGGGAATATGTATGTGCTGGAAATCAATCCCCCTCGCTCGACCACACCTTCATCGTCTGCACGGCCAGTAATTTGCACTCACCTTTATGCTCCACATAGGTACGCATAAACTGATAGCGCGATGTGCGAAAGGTTTTACCGTCAGAGTTCCATTTATCCACGCTGCTAAATCCGTGCAAGACAGCAGTTTTATCCAGACGTTGCAGGCTTATTTCGTGCGAGCGACGCTCCTTGGGTTGCTCCTCCGGCATGACGATGCGCGCAAGCAATTGCGCTTTACCTTCTTTCATACTGGCCTGGTTGTGTACCCAATAAAACTCGGGGGCGAGAAGATTATCCAAAAACTTTACGTCCCCTGTTTGCAAAGCTTTTTCGTATTTAGCATCCAGGAGCGTTAGTTTTTCTACGGTCAAACAGATATCCGCTTGCACCACTGGACACGTCACCAAACCCAATAAGCACGCCATAAAAGCAATTTTTTTCATCACGAATATTCACCACAGAAAATACATAACCAAAAACAGAAAATAAAAAAGCCGACACCACAAGATGCCGGCCAAGACCATACTAGATTACAAATAAAGGGGAGTTCCAAACTGGGCTAAGAGAAAACCCGACGGTAACTGTACAGCCTACCTAAATCAATGAGCCAACCAAAACACGCATGCCGTTGTACTCACAGGAAGAAACCGTTACCGGTAGTTTTAGTATTGTTCAGTTTTCAGTCGTTGCCAGTTTTTTTATAGCTCCGTTTAAATTATTTAGTGATAAACCCACAAAACTGATTAGGAAAGGCTATATCAAACTAGCCTGCCCCGTTGCGCCCCATCAGCACCATAGCTTCGTTAATCAAGTGTTCGAGCCGCACAGCAGTTGTCGAGCGCAGCGCAAAATCATCAACCAATTTGCGCAAGCGGCTCAGTTTTGGGCGCACCGCACGAAACTCTTCCGTCACAGGCTCATAATCCAGATGGTGATCTTGCACACTTAGCTTGCCCAGTTCTGATAATTCCGCATGCAGCGCACTGATGAGGTCATAAAAAAAGTCTTTGCGATCCAGGCTATTGGCCTCCCAATAGGCTTGGTTCAAACCACCCAACAAGTCTTCAAGCACGTTGATGGCATTGGAAATACTGCTGCTAGACATAACACACCTTCTATTAAACTTATGGTTAATCGCTTGAGTATAGAAGACTTTAACGACGCTGCCGAAGGCTCTGTTAAACTCCGTCTCCGTCACTTCAGGATGCCGTTATGCCGCTTGAACAACTCTGGCTGTTTACCACCATCACCCTTGTTCTCTCCGCCAGCCCCGGCCCGGTAATGCTCGCCTGTATGATTGATGCAGGGCGTTACGGTTTTGCCAAATCGCTCTACACCATGCTCGGCGCCAGCGCGGGCAATTTGGTACTGATGTTGCTATCGGCACTGGGACTGGGGTTATTAGTCGAACAAGCGGAATGGATTTTTCACACCATTAAATGGATTGGTGCAGCCTATCTAATTTACTTGGGCATTCAACTCGCGCTCGCACCGCCGCTGAGTGTAGATGTTGAAGTGCGCCAGATCCGCAGCAGTCATCTGTTTAGCAAAGCCTTTATCGTCGCCGTCACCAACCCCAAAGGGCTGATTTATTTCGGCGCGCTCTTTCCACAATTTATCGACATCCACCGCAGCATGCCGCCGCAATTTGCGCTGCTCACGGTGATTTTTTTGGCGATGGATTTTATCTGGATGAGCATTTATGCCTTGGGTGGCCGCAGTATTATGCGCTGGCTAAAATCACCGGAGCACCAGCGCTGGTTTAACTGGATTTCCGGCGGGGCATTAATTCTTGCAGGCGCCGCATTGGCGTTTACTAAACTCTAATTTAGCGCTTTGAGTATAAGCAAATAAGTAACGATTCTTTTTCATTCGCGATAAAAATCCCTAAGCTGCACTCCATACATTTTTGGAGGCAGCCATGTCATTCACCCACAGCCAGCATTTTTCCACATCACTCAACGACCAACCGATCCTGATCGTACCTGGCCTGCGCAACAGCGACGAGCAACATTGGCAAAGCCTGTGGCAAAACCATCTGCCCAATAGCAAACGCATTCACGTCGATGATTGGAGCATACCTGATCTGGATAAGTGGAAAGCGGGGATTCGCGCGGAATTGGATAAGTTGGATAAACCGGCCGTCATTATCGCCCATAGCTTCGGCACACTCGCGAGCGCGAGCATTGCAGCAGAGTTTCCCGACAAAATCGCCGCACTTTTTTTAGTCGCACCCGCTGATCCGGATAAATTTCGCATCGCCCAACGCTTGCCAAAAACGCCCTTGCGCGTACCGGCAAAAATAATTGCCAGCAGCAACGACCCATGGCTGACCGATAGCAAAGCAGCTTACTGGGCGCTGCAATGGGGTACGGATTTTTTGCGCTTGAAAAATGTGGGGCACATCAACAGTGAGTCCAATTTGGGATTTTGGCCGGAGGGGATTCAGCTACTGCAGCAACTGTTACGCAGTACGAAAAAACAACTCAACCAGATTAACAAACTCCATCGCGCGGCATAGGGTCACGCAGCTGCAAAGCAAGTCAATCAATCTAAGGTGGAACTGGCGGCGATAATCCTAGCGACACCACTCGCACCTAAAAGCAAAGCTTGTCTAATCAATGCCTTTAACGCTCTATCGACGATAGCGTCATGCATATGGCGCTTCGTGACCGCAAACTCTCCAACTATTATGTTAGCGCCGGTTCCGCTCAGCAAAAGCCTTGACATACCATAATAGCAATACATATCATAAAAGGTATGTGGACAATATTCGAACATAGAAAACTATCCAAGCAACTCAGCAAAGTACCGGCTGAGATTCTCGCTCGCTATGAAATATGGAAAAGCATTGTAGAGATCTCTGGTCCGGAAGGGCTTAGAGCAATCAAAGGCTTTAAAGATGAAAGTTTGCAAGGTGAATGGAAGGGGTTTCGATCATCGCGTCTGAATATTCAGTATCGAGTGATTTATCAAATCAGGGACAAAGAGCTTTTTGTAAATGTTGTCGAAGTTACACCTCATGATTACAAGAGGAAATCCTGATGAAAGATTATATCCCCGCTAAACAGCATACATCTGTCACACCCGGCGAATCAGTACGCATTATTCGCGAACTGCAGGAATTGAGCCAAAACCAACTTGCTGAACTTACCGGCATACCACAGTCGACTATTTCCAGTATCGAATCAGGCCGAATTAACCTCGGCGTCGAGCGCGCCAAGGTATTGGCTTCCGCATTAAAATGCCACCCTGCAGTATTGGTTTTTCCGGGATGGAAATTGGATAACAGTACGGCGGCATAGCCACATCTAATTGATAATCGACATGACAGGAGTCAGCTAATGACTAATTTTGTTTTTTCACCGAAATCATTTTCGGAATTTGTTGAAATGGTTTTAAATGAAGAAAGACATTTTTGGTCAAAACAAACTAATGAATTTTTAAATGCACTCCTTGATTCCAGCAAGGCTCGAATCAAAATAATTCCACCAGGCGAAGAATATTTTCGCGCAAGACCATGCAATAAGGACAAAAAAACTCTAGCAAAAGAAGAAATGAAACCCAAAAAGGATTTACGGAGTGAGGGTCGAATCAACCCGTATAACATTAATGTTCTGTATTTGGCTAACCGTAAAGAAACGGCCATTGCTGAAACCAGAGCTGCAAAAAAACAACCAATAACAGTTGCCAGATTTATTACCAATAGAGAGCTTAAGGTAATCGATTGTACCTTCGATCGTCCTAGCTGGGCTAACTGGTTTTTCAGCCATAGACCAAAAAACCAAGAGGAAGCTGAGAAGTTCACATGGATTGCGATCGGTGGAGCATTCTCTAAACCTGCTGATGATGAAAATCAGAGGCATTTTTATACACCAACTCAGATAATTGCAGAATTTTTCAAGCATAACGGCTTTGATGGAATTACCTATCAATCTCAATTTAATGCCAGATCTAAAGGACAAGATAAGTTTTCAGGCATAAGTCAAAACATTGCGTTATTCAATATCAATGACGCAGACCCCATAGACGCCGAGCAGTGGAAAATCAACGATAAAATAATAGTCGCATCACGAATTAACGATAACACGACTACCTATTAACAAAGTTCTCTGTTTCTTACGCCGGAGCACTGCTCCGAATCAAATGATCAAATGCTCCGAGCGAAGCAGTTGCGCCAGCCCCCATCGCAATAATAATTTGCTTGTAAGGCACATTAGTGCAATCGCCCGCCGCAAACACACCGAGCACTGAGGTTTCACCGCGCGCGTTGATTTCAATTTCACCACGATTGGTGAGTTGCACCGTATCTTTTAAGAAATCGGTATTAGGCAGCAAGCCGATTTGTACAAAAACGCCCTCCAACTCAACGGTAGCGATTTCATCGGTATTGCGGCTTTTGTATTTTAACGCGGTGACTTTTTCGCCATTACCGATCACTTCCGTCGTCAGCGCTTCGGTTATAACGGTCACGTTGGGCAAGCTGAATAATTTGCGTTGCAACGCAGCGTCAGCGCGCAATTTGGAATCAAATTCGATTAGCGTGACATGGGTAACTATACCGGCCAAATCAATCGCCGCTTCCACACCGGAGTTTCCGCCACCGATTACCGCGACGCGTTTGCCTTTATATAGTGGGCCATCGCAGTGCGGGCAGTAGGCNNAGCGGGCCGTCACAGTGCGGGCAGTAGGCGACGCCTTTGCCGCGATAGTGCTGTTCGCCGGGTACATTCATTTCTCTCCAGCGCGCGCCAGTGGCGAGAATAATGCTTTTACTTTTTAAGATTGCGCCGCTGGCAAGTTTTACTTCAATTAAATCACCAGGAATAATTTCAGCGGCTTTCTGTAAATTCATCACGTCAACAGCATATTCTTTAACGTGTTGTTCCAAAGCCATCGCCAATTTTTGGCCTTCAGTTTCTTTTACGGAAATAAAATTTTCAATCGATACAGTATCCAAAACCTGACCGCCAAACCGTTCAGCAATCACTCCTGTACGGATGCCTTTGCGCGCGGAGTAAATCGCCGCCGCTGCACCCGCAGGGCCACCGCCGATAACCAATACATCATATGGATCGCGTTCGCTCAGCGCTTTCGCGTCGCGCTCCGCTGCACCGGTATCGACTTTGGCGATAATTTCTTCGAGTGTCATGCGGCCTTGGCCAAAGTGTTCACCGTTCACAAACACAGTGGGTACAGCCATTATTTTGCGTGCATCAACTTCTGCTTGGAATAATACACCGTCGATCATGGTGGCAGTAATGTTGGGGTTGAGTGCGGCCATTAAATTCACGGCTTGCACTACATCCGGACAGTTGTGACAGGAGAGCGACACAAATACTTCAAAATGCAATGGAACGTCTATTGCTTTAATTTGTTCGATGGTTTTTGCATCGACTTTTGGCGGATGGCCACCGCTGTGCAAGAGTGCGAGCACTAGCGAGGTAAATTCATGCCCCATAGGGATGCCCGCAAAATGAATACGCGGGAATTGATCTTGTGCCGCTACAGCAAAAGAGGGACGCAATTTAGCAGTACCGTGATCAATCAGACTCACATTGTCAGACAAGCTGGTGATTTCTTGCAACAAAGTAATTAGCTCCAGACTTTTTGCGCTGTCATCCAGACTTGCAACCAGTTGGATGGGGCGTTGCAGTTTTTCCAAGTAGGCTTTGAGTTGGCCTTTAATGGCAACATCTAACATGGTGTGTTCTCCGTAAGATTTTTTCTGCAAGCCCGCCTTGTGGGCAGGCTTTTTTCGCAAATCGTTTTATAAAAATTATGAACAATATCGTTTGGAAAATACTGAACGATAAATTTATCGTCATACCCGCGAACGCGGGTATCCATAAAACAAATTGGACTCCTGCGTTCGCAGGAGTGACGAAGGCAGACGGGACTTAGATTTTTCCAACCAGATCAAGTGACGGAGCCAAAGTCGCTTCACCTTCTTTCCATTTAGCAGGGCAGACTTCACTTGGGTGCGCCGCAACGTATTGCGCCGCTTTTACTTTGCGCAGCAGTTCCGATGCATCGCGGCCAATGCCACCGGCGTTCACTTCGATAATCTGAATCTTGCCCTGCGGGTCAATTACAAACGTACCGCGATCAGCCAAACCAGCCTCTTCAATCATCACGCCGAAATTGCGGGTGATGGTGCCGGTTGGGTCGCCGATCATTGGGTATTGGATTTTGCCGATGGTTTCGGAGCTGTCGTGCCAGGCTTTGTGGGTGAAATGGGTGTCGGTCGATACGGAATAAATCTCTACGCCCATCTTTTGGAATTCGGCGTAATTGTCCGCCAGGTCGCCCAGTTCGGTGGGGCAGACGAAGGTGAAATCGGCCGGATAGAAGAACACTACTGCCCATTTGCCTTTAATGTCGGCCTCGGTCAGATGGACGAATTTGCCCTGATGATAGGCTTGGGCGCTGAAAGGTTTGATTTCTGAATTGATAGTTGCCATGAGTAGAACTCCTAAGGTCTGTGTGGGTTTAATCCCGTTGGGTTAATTGATTCAACGGGCACAGATTAGGGAGTTGGGCGCCATGGGGCTAATTGAATGTGGCCATGCAGGCGATACCTAAAAACTATCAATTAATAAAAATTTATCATTTTTAACTATTATCGTAGCCATAAAAAAGCGACTGATCTTGGACCAGTCGCTCTTTAATTGTGCAAAAACTATCGGAGAATCAATACCCCTGATCCACCATTTCCTGCACCCGCGCCAGGCCTTGCGCTACATCCGAACCCGGCGCTGCAAAACGCATCCCTTGCTGTACAAACATTTTGGCTTTCTCCGGCAACGCTAATTGCACATAACTTTGCGCGAGCACCAAATATAAATCAGCTGCGCGGCGCTCAATGCGCAGGCCGCGCTCGGCGGTGGCGATGGCGCCTTGGTAATCCTGAGAGAGGTATTGTTGACGTGCCTGTTTGGCCAAGCTCTGCGCCGCAGGGTTAAGCGATATCACAGGCACAGGTTTGGGCACGGCGCCAGGTTGCGGCTGCACAACTGCTGGCTCACCGGGTTTTACAACGCTGGTGGGACGGTCAACCACCGAGGGAGAAGTTTGTGGCTGCTGGGTACTGGTCGCGCAGCCGACAATCGCAAACGCGCCTGCGAGTAGGCAGGCGCGGGTTAATAAATTAATCATGGATCACTCTGAATTCGGAGGTGAAATTTAGGCGCGCGATTTATTCAGGGTCTGTTATTCAGAATCTTTCGCGGCCGCCTTTAACAAGCGCGCCACTTCTTTCCACATATCGATGTAGGCGAGTGCCGCGCGGCTGCGCTGATTGTAGCTGGTTAGCGGTGCGCGGCGCAGCCCCATTTGTTCGACAGCGGAATCGTTGGGAATCCAGGTTTTGAGCATGGGCACCGGCATGGATTTGCTGTTTTCGATTGCCTCGCGATGCAGGCTGCGGCGCATATCAACCTGATTGAAAAATCCCACGATACGTGGAGGAGCCGTTTTTTTGCTTTTGAGAAACTCCACGACCTGCTCCATCGCGCGAATCGATAAGGGGCTCGGAATCATCGGGATTAACAAAATATCCACCTCTAGCAAAAGCTGCTCAACGCTAGGAGAGAGCGTGGGCGGACAATCAAAGATGAGGATATCGGCTTTTTCGCTTAGGGGCTTGAGCAGTTGTTTGAGGAATTTTTTATCTTTGCTTAGTTCATCGAATTCGCTGTCCAGACTACGCAGACTGAGATCAGCAGGAATCAGCATCAAGCGAGGATAAGGGCTGTAGAGCTCCATCTCACCGATGGACTTGCCTCTACTGAACAGTTTAATTGCCTTGGTGTTGTCCGGCTCCTGCTGGCAAAACCAGCTGGCGGCGGCTTGCGGGTCCAGATCCCAAAGGATCACATTCTTTTTGGCGGCGGCGGCCATGTAGGCCATGTTAACTGCCGTTGTGGTTTTACCCACGCCACCTTTGAGGTTATAGAAAGCGATTTTTATCATAAGGATTCCGTCTTGAGTGGAGTTGCGGAGCCATCACCAACAAGTATTAACTTGTAGCATTTTTAATCGAATCCTTCAAAATTTATACGCCATCTATTTTGCAAAAGTTCGACTGAGCGAGATCCCGACTGCGACCAAGTGCATATCCAAGCGCGATTGGCGGCTGAGGGGTACAATCGCAGCTCACTTTTGCGAGCAGCGGTTATGACCCAGGCACATCCATACGAACAACTCACGCCCGACATGGTGCTGGATGCGATTGATAGCACCGGCTTCCTCACCGATGCCCGCATTCTGGCGCTTAACAGTTACGAGAACCGTGTATACCAAGTGGGGATTGAAGGGGCGAACCCGCTGATTGCCAAGTTTTATCGCCCCGAACGATGGACCAACGCGCAAATCATCGAAGAACATGAATTCACGCAGGCACTAAAGGATTTGGAAATTTCGGTGGTACCACCGATGGCCGATGATGAGGGCAATACCCTGCGCGAGTTTCAGGGCTTTCGCTTTGCGCTCTATCTGCGCCAGGGCGGCCATGCGCCGAATTTGGATGACTTTGATGCGCTGCTCTCGCTCGGCCGCACCCTTGGCCGTATCCATGCCTTGGGGCAAGCCCGTCCGTTCTTGCATCGCCCCGAGCTGAATATCCAAACTTTTGGGCGCGAGAGTTACGACTTTTTGATGTCCAACGATTTCATCCCCGCCAGTTTGCGCGAGTCTTATCGCACGCTAGGCGCAGATTTATTAGCGCGCTGCGAAACCCTGTTTAGCCGCGTGGATTACACATCAATCCGCTTGCATGGCGACTGTCACCCCGGCAATATTTTATGGCGNNTGTGGATGCTGCTCTCGGGCGAGCGTGAGCAGCAGACGCTGCAACTGGCCGAAGTGCTGGAAGGTTACCGCGAGTTTTGCGATTTTGATTTGGCCGAGCTGGCGCTGATCGAGGCGCTGCGCAGCCTGCGTATCATGCATTACAGCGCTTGGCTGGCGCGGCGCTGGACTGATCCGGCCTTCCCTCGCCATTTCCCCTGGTTTAATACTGAGCGCTACTGGGGTGAACACATTTTGGAATTGCGCGAACAGCTGGCCGCTATGAATGAACCACCACTGGTTATTTATTAAGCGCAAATAATACGCGGGCGCTAGAATTATTCGGCGGCGCCCCCAATAATGACTGACTCAAGCTTATTACATCAATCGCAGTCTATTTTCGTGTAAGGATCCGGCCATGAATGCCACCGTCACCGCCGCTACCAACACCCTTGTCATCGACAGCCTGTGGGAATCGATTCGCCTGCAAACCCGCAAGCAGGCAGAAACTGAGCCGGTACTGGCTAGCTTTCTCTACTCCACCATCCTCAATCACGACACACTGGAAGCGGCACTGAGCTTCCATCTCGCCAACAAACTCGACAGCCCGGCATTGCCCGCTATGTTGATCCGCGAGGTGATTGAAGAGGCGATGACAAAGGACAAGACGATTGTGGAATCGGTACGCGCCGATCTGATGGCGGTGAGCGAACGCGATTCCGCCTGCTGCTCGCTGGTGACGCCGCTGCTCTACTTCAAAGGTTTTCATGCGCTGCAGGCCTATCGTGTCGCGCACTGGCTGTGGAATCAGGGCCGCAACTCGCTCGCGCTGTTTTTGCAGAATCGTATCTCGGCGGTATTCGCGGTGGATATCCACCCCGCTGCGCGCATAGGTAAAGGCATCATGTTTGACCATGCCACCGGCATTGTGATTGGCGAGACGGCAGTGATTGAAGACATGGTGTCGATCATGCAATCCGTCACCTTGGGCGGCACGGGTAAAGAAGCGGGCGACCGCCATCCGAAAGTGCGCAAGGGTGTGTTGATAGGTGCCGGCGCCAAGATTCTCGGCAATATCACCGTGGGCGAATGCGCCAAAATTGGTGCAGGCAGCGTGGTACTTAAAGACGTACCCGCGCGCGCCACTGTGGCGGGAGTTCCGGCGCAAATCATAGGTGAAACCCAATGTAATCAACCGTCGCGCGATATGGATCACTTGATTCGTTAATTTAACTCTAAACGGCGCTTTGTGAACCAAGGCGCTTTTTTATTATTTATGGCGACAGAGTGCCTCACGATAATACGCACGCACCAAAAAGATCCCGCCTTTTGCCCTATCGTCGTTCAAAAGCAGCTTATATAACTGTTAATTCGCTATTGGTCTGAAACTTGCTCAATTAGCATTCCAAGACCGAGGAGAGCCCAGCATGCAATACACTAAACCCATGATCGATTTGGTGTACGAAATTCGCCGCCGCGTAGACGCCAACATGAAGCCGAGCGTAAAAATGGCGAACCCGGATATGCTGAAGGAATTAGCGGACTACCACCATCACGCCAAAGACACCATTACCAAAACCCTGATAAAGGAATTACTCTTTCTTGCTGGCGACCAATGGCATCAGCTACTGGAACCGACGCCATCCGACACAGCAAAAGTACCGGACATCCCCAAACAGATGGTCAAAGTTTATCGTGGACAAACTACGCTGGTAGATGCTCCGCACCCTGCAGAGGAAGGAATTGCGATGCGCAGTGAGTTGCTGGTGAAGGACATACCTCCGCCCGCCAAACCGGTACGCATGTATCGCGGCCATCCTGTGCTATGAACCTTCAGCGCTGGACGATTCGCGGATTCGCAGTCACACTAAAAACATCATGCGAAACTCCTCAACCCAAAAGCGAGTCGCTAAACATCTAATTTTTTAATGCTTTTGATCCATTGGCAATTCCCTTTATGAAACTAGCTCTGCGCGCGCTCAATCATCTTTTTGCCATTGCGGCATTTACAATGGCAGGCAGCGCTGTACCACTTCACGCTCAACCAGCAACTACACACCCAACTGGGTGAATATGGCGCGCATGATTAATGCAGGGCGAGTCGATGTAACGCTTTCGCCGTTTGAAATGAATCCGGCAAAAGCTATTGTGGTAGAGGGCATACATCTTGTGCCGATCGAGGGAATTAAAATTGCCATCGCCGGCAGTCGGCATTGGCCCGTCAGCAAAATACATCCACTGGGCGATGAATTTTATACCGCGTTAGTGAAGGGAATTGAACAACTGCGCCGCGCGGGGATAATCGAACGAGCCTATCGGGAATGCGGGTTTTTCCACCCCGAACTAGCGGAGTGGAAACTGCTAAACCCGTCATCAAATTAAGGACATCAAGTAGGTTTATTTTTGCTGTTGCTTTAATAAATCACGAATTTCCCTTAACAATAACTCCTCGTTGCTAGGTGCCGGAGGAACAGCAGGTGCCTCCTCTTCCTTTCTTTTTAACCGATTGATCACTTTGATAACCATAAAAATAACAAACGCAATAATGGTGAAATCAATCAGCGTTTGCAGGAATTTACCGTAAGCCACTAATACGGGAGTTTGTCCCTCCAGAAGAGCCGGTAACGTAAACGCCAGATCCGAAAAGTTAACGCCACCTATCAAATAACCAATCGGCGGCATAACCACATCACCCACCAACGAGGACACGATTTTCCCAAAGGCGGTGCCGATAATTACACCCACGGCTAAATCCACCACATTACCTTTGATAGCAAAGGCTTTGAATTCTTTAACGATGCTCATGTTAAATCCCCTTTTTGAATTGAATGAGTCTGTTATTGGCAATCACAGCGAAAGTTTTATAACCCATAACCCGATTAAAACCAAGGTCGCCGCTTAAAGATACTCGCAGTTACTCATCTTCACGCTGTGCATACACACTAGGCACGCCATCTTCATCCACTACTGCATGAATCACCATTGGCTGACAGCAGACCTGACAATCCTCCACATAGGTTTGCTGATCCAACGAGCAGTCGACCAACACACTGATCGGCTCGCCGCAGTAAGGGCAATCGAGAAAGCACTCTTCCTGAAAACTCATCGCACACTCCAATTATCAACACACGCCAACTATTAATACGCGGTGGGCAAGTCGATACCCAATTCATTCCACAATGCATCAACACGATCTTTTACCGCTTGATCCATCACAATTGGCGTACCCCACTCGCGCGCGGTTTCACCTGGCCATTTGTTAGTCGCATCAAAACCAATTTTGGAACCCAAACCGGAAACAGGTGAAGCGAAATCGAGATAATCGATCGGCGTATTTTCAATCATCACTGTGTCGCGCGCCGGATCCATACGCGTAGTCATGGCCCAGATCACATCATTCCAGTCGCGCGCGTTCACATCATCGTCGGTGACAATGACAAACTTGGTGTACATGAATTGCCGCAGGAAACTCCACACACCCATCATCACGCGCTTGGCGTGACCGGGNNACAATTTCCGGAAATTGTTTTTGCAAAATCGGCACGAAGACTTCGTTCAGGGCGACCCCCAAAATAGCGGGTTCATCCGGTGGACGACCAGTGTAAGTGCTGTGATAAATCGGATCGCGACGATGGGTAATTCGCTCGACGGTAAATACCGGAAATTTATCTACTTCATTATAGTATCCAGTGTGATCGCCAAACGGCCCTTCGGGCGCCAGATCATTTGGTGCTATATAGCCTTCCAAAATAAACTCGGCCGATGCAGGCACTTGTAAATCGTTGCCAATACATTTCACTACTTCGGTTTTATCGCCGCGCAACAAACCAGCAAAACCGTATTCGGAAAGCGTATCAGGCACTGGCGTTACCGCGCCCAGAATAGTCGCCGGATCAGCGCCAAGTGCGACTGCAACGGGATAATTTTTGCCAGGGTTTTGAATTTGGAATTCGCGAAAATCCAGAGCGCCGCCGCGGTGGGAAAGCCAGCGCATGATCAACCGATTTTTACCGATTTTTTGCATACGGTAAATGCCGAGATTCTGCCGCTCTTTGTACGGCCCACGCGTAACAACCAAAGGCCAGGTTACCAATGGTCCGGCATCGCCCGGCCAACAGGTTTGAATCGGCAGCAAATCCAAATTGACCTCATCGCCCTCAAGCACCACATCCTGACACTGGGCTTTGCTCAACACTTTTGGGGCCAGATTTAAAACTTGTTTGAACAGCGGCAACTTATCCCAGGCGTCTTTAAAACCTTTGGGTGGCTCTGGTTCCTTTAAGAACGCGAGCAACTTGCCCACTTCGCGCAAAGCGCCAACGGATTCCTGCCCCATGCCCAAGGCGACACGCTCGGTAGTACCAAATAAGTTGGCGAGCACAGGGATCGAATACCCTTTTGGATTTTCAAAAAGTAAGGCGGGGCCACCAGCACGCAGGGTGCGGTCACAAATTTCTGTCATTTCGAGATGGGGATCGATTTCCTGTTTGATTCGCTTTAACAAACCGCGAGCTTCAAGCAGGGCGATAAAATCGCGCAGGTCTTTGTATTTCATTTTTATAAAAACCCAAATATCAAAAAAAAGAAAACCCGTATCGATTACAGCTGGTTACGGGATTTTAAATTTCCCGCATTACGCTGTGCTCCATACGGGCTACAAGCTTACCCCACCCTAACCCTCCCCTTGGCAGGGGAGGGAATTTCTCCTCCCCTTTTTTAAGGGGGATACAGGGAGGGGGTTTACTATTTGCGTTTCATCGACATAAAGAATTCGTCGTTGGTCTTGAAATCTTTTAATTTATCGAGCAAGAATTCAGTTGCAGCAACGTCTTCCATATCGTTTAACAAACGACGCAGGATCCACGCCCGTTGCAACTCATCTTCACGCATCAACAATTCTTCACGGCGAGTGCCTGAACGACGCACGTTGATCGCAGGGTAAATACGCTTTTCCGCGATTTTGCGATCAAGATGCAATTCAAGGTTACCGGTACCTTTAAACTCTTCGTAAATTACTTCGTCCATTTTAGAGCCGGTATCAACAAGTGCAGTGGCGATAATACTTAAGCTGCCACCCTCTTCGATGTTACGTGCGGCACCAAAGAAACGCTTGGGGCGCTCAAGTGCATGCGCATCCACACCACCAGTCAATACTTTTCCTGATGAAGGGATAACGGTATTGTACGCACGCGCCAAACGGGTAATAGAGTCGAGCAAAATTACTACGTCTTTTTTGTGTTCAACCAAACGTTTGGCTTTCTCGATCACCATATCGGCCACTTGTACGTGACGTGCAGGCGGCTCATCAAACGTCGAGGCAACTACTTCGCCGCGCACCGAGCGCTGCATTTCNNCCTTTACCGATAGGGGCAATCAAATCGATGATACGGCCGGTGAGGTCTTCAGTAGAGCCGTTACCGGCTTCAAGAGGCAAACGAATATTGGGGAATAGCGGTGTGAGGTTTTCAAACAGAATTTTGTTGCGGGAGCTTTCCGGTTTATCAAAGTTAATGTCATTAACTTTTAACAGTGCAAAATANNGGATATTAAAAATAATGTCCTGTTTGCGCGAGCGAGCGATATTTTCTAAACCCATTTCATGGGCGATATCAATTAATACTTCAATTGGTTTCTTTTTAAGGTCGGTGAGATTCATAGGAGAGACTTTGTGGATGGATGTGAGTTGTTGCAGATTATTTGCCGAATGGCACTCTTGTGAAATCAACGTGTCGGAATTGACGCGCTGAAATTAATCTATCGAATTAACCTGTTAAATTAATCTGTTAAATTANNCAACGCCATGCGTTCAATCGCCCTTTTGTCTTGTTCGTGCAATTTGATTGGCTAATTAGATAATCTGGTTATATCAGATACCGATTTATTCAAATACCGGGGCAAGAACAATAGCAGGGAAATTAGGGTTTGTTCGTCTGGTTAAGGGGAATCGGGAAGGTGATTCGAAGAGGAACAAACATCAGGTTGGGTTGAGTATAGCGGCAAATATCGCCTAGTGCAAAAACAAATTGGGCCATCTTGCGATGGCCCGCAACAATTAAATTGCAGAATTGATGAAATCAACCAATTGCGGCTTGCTCACGGCGCCAACCTTGGTGGCATGCGCTGCACCATTTTTGAAGATAATCAAAGTCGGAATACCGCGCACATTGAATTTTGCTGCAGTTTCTTTATGGTCATCTACATTGAGTTTAGTGACTTTTAATTTGCCCTCAAACTGCTCGGCCAAGTCATCCAAAATAGGGGCAATCATTTTACAAGGACCACACCAGGGCGCCCAAAAATCGACTAGCACCGGCAAGTCGGCAGCTATTACTTCTTGCTCAAAGCTGGCATCGCTAACGTGAACAATGGCATCACTACTCATAAAAAACTCCAAACCTGACGGTTATTTAGTGGTGGGAGGCTCCCCAATTAGTTGCAGCCATCATAAGGATTGCCCCCGACTCAGGCAAGGAGAAAAAACCAATCATTACTATAGGTGATGTCTATGCATACATTAACGAGAGCCAACAGATTAGTGTTTCACACTATTTACCAGACCCGCCGTTTCAAAAGCGGAATACAGATTATTAAAGGTGATAGGTTTGGACAAATAGTAATTCATGCCGCAGGCAAAGACAGCATCACGATGCTCCTGTAATGCATGGGCTGTAAGCGCGATAATCGGTGTTGCCGATAAACCTTCGCGCCGCTCGTAATCGCGAATAGCACGCGTCGCTTCAAAGCCATCCATTTCCGGCATCTCACAATCCATCAAAATCAGGCTAAAACGTTCAGCAGTAGCCTGCACTGCATCATAGGCTTCCGCTCCGTTTTCGGCAAAGGTGGGCTCTATATTGAGTTTACCTAACAGGCCCTTAATGACCATGCGATTAACGGGGTTATCCTCGGCCACTAGCACACGTAAGTGGGAAAACTTGTCGGGGTCACGGGTTTGTCGCTCTGTGGCAACCAGCGGAACCGGCTCATGGCCCAGCAACGCAATTAATTCCTGCCGGAGCAATTTCATCGATACGGGCTTGCGCAATATTGCATGGATTGCCAAGCTACGCATTTGTCCTTGGTCGTGATAAATATCACCGGCGCTGAACATAAACAGTGGCAATTCACGAAATTCAGGTACAGCTCTTATCCATTGCGCCAATTCAAAACCAGTAGTATCGGGAAGCAAATGATCCAAGCCGACAAAATCATATGGCTCCCCCGAATGCATCGCGTGCTTTAGTTGCGTCAGCGCCATTTTTGCCGATGCAACCGACTCCAGACTTACTCCCCACGCGGCGCAGTGCAATTCAATAAACTCTGTCAGATTCCGGCTGGATTCAACTAATAATAATTTTTTCCCTGGCAGCAAATCACTTTTGGATTCCAATTCCGAATTATTCCAATCACACACATCTTCCTGATTTAAATGCGCAGTAAACCAAAATGTTGAGCCATGCCCTTTCGCACTTTCAACACCTATTTCGCCATTCATCAACTCTGCAAGGCTTTTGCAAATCGCCAAACCCAAACCTGTACCACCGTATTTGCGCGTGGTGGAAGCATCGGCCTGATTAAATGAGTCAAACAAATCCTCTGTGCTGCTCATCTCTATACCGATACCACTGTCTTGCACGATAAAGCGCAACTCAACCTTATCATCCGGCAAATCCGCAACTCGCTTTACTTGCAGGGAGACAAAGCCTTCAGTTGTAAATTTAAATGCATTGCCCAGCAAATTAATAATGATTTGTCGCAAACGGGTAGGATCACCTTTAACCCACTTGGGCGCATCAGGATCAATGCCACCAAACAGCTCAATGTGACGCTTATTCGCAGTAGCACCAAATAATTGCACGCAACTTTCGATCAGTTCATCCAACTCAAAGGTGGTTTCTTCGAGGCGCATTTTGCCCGCTTCGATTTTTGAGTAATCGAGAATATCGTTGATGATAGTGAGCAGGGTTTCACCAGAACGATGAATAACATCGATGTAATGTTTTTGATTGTCGTCGAGCGGTGTATCACGCAGCATTTCCAGCATGCCAATCACGCCGTTCATGGGCGTGCGAATTTCATGGCTCATGGTGGCAAGAAATTGGCTCTTCGCGCGGCTCGCATCTTCCGCTGCATTTTTTTGTCGACGAGTTTCGAGCTTCTCTTCTTTTTCCGTTAACAACGCCATTTCGATTGCGTGACGCTGCTCAATATCATCAAGCAAGGTCTCACGCATGTGGTTAATGGCATTGACAACATTGTCCAATTCATCAGAAGCCGAATTGACTTTAAGCCGCTTGAGCTTAAGTGGTTTGGTGAGGGTTTCCAGGTTAAGGTTGCGCGCATAGTTAGCAACGGTTTTCATGTGGCGCGTGAGCAAGGTGTGCACCAGCCAGACGATAAATAGCGCAATGACCAAGGTTTTAGTACCCTGTACAAGCGCGATAAAAAATGCACGCTCCCACAATTTATCGTAAATGCTGCTAAGGCTAGCAGTTACTGTGAGCGTACCCAGCTGCTGCTCTGGCGTGCTCGCATCCTCATACACGAGAGGATAAGTGCGCACTAAAAATTGACTGCGCTTAGTGTCCAGCTCTTTGGGGTCATAGGCGCGATTACTCGCCACCAGCGTCTGTTCGCTGTTATTCCAATCGTGCCAAACCACTTTGACCTGCACTACATCATCTACCGCGAGCACACTATTGATCTGGATATTTAATTGCTCCTGATCAAAACCCCATAAGCTTTTAGTGATACTCGCCAATGTGCTAATACGCACCTGATCCAGGCGCTTTTCAAGCGCAGCTATATCGTCATTAAAGTTGCTGTGCAACTGCAACAAAATCGCCACAAACGTGATGATCGAACTGCTGATAATAATCAACCCTAACAGCCGCGCGGCTATAGGGTTTTCACGCATATAGTTTCTTATGTTGGGCATCTCAACCAACCGCAGCAAGACAATAGAGGAGGATGCTCTTGAGTGTAGCAGTAAAAAAAAGCTTTCCCCATGACCAAGCATGAGGAAAGCATTAAGAGTTGGGGTAAGACTCACTCAACTTACATAGCCAGATTGAAGATGTAACAGCAAACGCTCGGCGCGCTCAGTAAAATCTTTGCGCACTGAGGGATCTTCTAACTGCACGCCTAGTGCGTAGACATAATGACGCAAACCCGACGGTCCAGTTTTACCTGCCTGCAACCACTGTTTAAAGACCTCCTCAGCAAGGCCTTTACCTGTTCGGCCAAAGTGATCAACAAAAAGCTGGTCCAACTGTTCAATGACACGACGAACAACGGGCAATAAATTGGGTTGAGAATGACGGGCTAGGGCGGTTGAATGGCTCATATACATCTCCTTGAGGACTACTCTTGAGTTAAGCTGATGCATGATTAATCGCAAAGACTGTTTGGGAATAACCTGATATTTTGAAACAGCGGCCAAGCAAAATTACTCTTTGCAAAGAACTGTTAAAAAAGGCTGGCTTGCAAGTACCCGACCCGCTATTTTCCGACAGCAGATGGTTTACAATGCGCGCCAATTCCTGTGCATCCGCATCACGGCATATCAGGAGCAGGCATCCCGCCCATAACTACCCAATCCAGAAATCCAGTATTAACGCTGCTGTCATTGAGTGGCGTTGCGTGTGCCAAGTAAATGTACAGCGGAAACATGAACGACTTAAGCACTGTTCTGCACTTGAACAGTGTTGTTTGGCAGACAGACGCCAGGCTAGTGACAATCTGTATATTGTCGAAAACAAAGCCGTTTTTAATTAACTAACCTCAACAATCCTATGCGGAGAAAGAGTGGATGAGCATGTTGTTCAACAACAAAAAGGCTGGTAGCCGATTATTTACCTGCACCGGTTTAACCGCTTTGGCGATAACCTGTGTATTAAGTACCGGTCTGACCGGATTTGCCAATGCTCAACAACCTGCGATAGCTCCTGCCGCTGCTACCGAAATTGCCCAGCCCGCACTGTTTGATGCGATTGCCTCGCGCGCAAAATTGCTCGCACGCCGCGAATACAAGCCGATTGATGCCAATATTCCCGAAGCACTCGCGAATATGAATTACGACCAATACCGCGCGATTCGCTTCCGCCCCGAGTCATCGCTGTGGCACAACGAGTCACTATTCGAGTTGCAGTTGTTCCACCCTGGCTTCCTGTATCGTGAACCAATAACTCTGCATATGGCCACTGACGGCCCCGACGCTTTTGTACAGTTTAAGCAGGAATACTTTAACTACGATGGCCCCGCCGCTCCGCTAGCTGGTGTGGCTCCGGGCAATATCGGTTTTGCCGGTTTCCGCATCCACTACCCACTAAACAGCAATGAATATAAAGATGAATTCGTGGTATTCCAGGGCGCATCTTACTTTCGCATGGTTGGCCCCGGTTTGGCGTACGGTTTGTCGGCGCGCGGCTTAGCAGTCGACACAGCCGAGCCCAAAGGTGAGGAGTTCCCTGTATTCCGCGAATTCTGGCTGGTCAAACCCGGCCCGACCGATACCCGCATGGTGATGTATGCCCTGCTCGACAGCCCATCTATTACCGGTGCTTATCGCTTTGAAATCATTCCCGGCGCACCGACAGAGATGGCCGTGGAAGCGCGAATTTTTGCCCGTAAAGACATCCAGAAAGTGGGGGTCGCGCCGCTCACCAGTATGTATATGTGGGGCGAAAACCATACCCGCTTTGTCGATGACTTCCGCCCCGAAGTGCACGATTCCGACGGATTGTTGATGGCGGCCTCCAATGGCGAATGGATATGGCGCCCAATCAGCAACCACCGCAGTTTGCGAGTTTCATCTATGTCAGACGAAAACCCGCGCGGTTTTGGCCTGCTGCAACGCGACCGCGATTTTGATCACTACATGGATATGGAATCCCGTTACGAGAAACGCCCGAGCATGTGGATTATCCCCGAAGGCAATTGGGGCAAAGGCCGTGCTGAATTGGTGGAAATACCAAGTGACAGTGAAACCAACGATAACGTTGTTGCCTACTGGGTTCCGGCCAAATCGATGAAGGCGGGCAGCAACGCCATCTTTAAATATCGTCTGCGCACCTTTGACGATCACCTGCCGGAAAATACTGGTGCCAAGGTAATTCGCACTCGCATCGGTTGGGGCGCCAACCCTGGTCAAGCCAATCCACCACNNCTCCCTTGAGCAAGCGCAAGTTCGTGATCGATTTCCGCGGTGGCGAATTGGATAACCTCTCGGCCGATGCCCCCTTAGTGGCAGAGATGCAAAAAAATTCAGGTACCATCAGTGAACTGGTGGTACGGCAATTACCCGATGGCCGCACTTGGCGCGCATCGTTCAAGCTGGAACCGGAAGGCAACAAGGTAGCTGATATGCGCCTCTACCTGAAATTGCGCGACCAGCGCTTGAGTGAAGTCTGGAGCTATGTCTGGTATCCGGATGCAATCTGATATGGCCTACGAGTTTCGCACCCCCGCTGATTTGACCCTGCTGCCTGCGGATGCTGTACGCATCCCGGGCAAATCCCTGCGACGCTATGTGTACGTGCTTCTGAGCGTGCTCACTGCCATCAGCGGGGTGTACATCATGTTCGACATCCTGCGCGCCAATGATCTGACCACACTGGAAGCCGTTATTCTGGTTCTGTTTGGCATCAGCTTTACCTGGCTCGCCCTCGCCTTCTGGAGCGGTCTGTTCGGGTTTGTATTGCAGATGTTGCGCATTGATCCACTTACACTGAAATCCACCAAAGGCCTGTCGGAAGATCAATCACCCATCAGCTGCCGCACTGCGGTGGTGATGCCGGTCTACAACGAAGATACCCACCGTGTGATCGCTGGTTTTGAGGCCACTTTGCGCTCACTGGAAAAAACCGGTGAAATCACCCACTTCGATTTCTTNNCGGCGAAATCACCCACTTCGATTTCTTCCTGCTGAGCGACACCACCAACCTGACTATCGCCCAAGCCGAACGCGATGCCTGGCAGCTATTGCAGGAGCGATTAGGTGATCTGGGCAAGCAGGCGTTTTATCGCCGCCGCGAAAAAAATACCGCACGCAAAGTGGGCAATCTTGCCGAGTTTTGCCAACGCTGGGGCGCCAATTACGAAAACATGATTGTGTTGGACGCCGACAGTATTATGGCGGGCGATTGCCTGCTGAAAATGGTACGCGCCATGCAGGCCAATCCACGCACCGGCTTGATCCAAACTATCCCGATTCCCGTCCGCCAAACCACCTTCTTCGGTCGTTTTGTACAATTCGCCGCCGTGCTTTACAGCCCCATGCTCGCCACCGGCCTCGCTTTTTGGCAAACCGATGCAGCCAATTATTGGGGGCATAACGCGATCATCCGCATGCGCGCGTTTATCGACCACTGCGGATTACCAACCTTACCAGGCAAAGCGCCGTTTGGTGGTGATATTCTCAGCCATGACTTTGTAGAAGCAGCGATGTTGCGCCGCGCCGGTTGGGATGTATTCCTGCTGCCCGATCTGGAAGGTAGTTACGAGGAAGTACCCTGCAATATTATCGATTACGCCAAACGCGACCGCCGCTGGGTACAGGGCAATATCCAACACTTGGGGATTGTCGATACCAAAGATTTACACCCCATCAACCGCATGCATTTTTTATTGGGCGCTATCGCGTACATCACTTCATTGATTTGGTTGCTGATGCTGGTGTTGAGCACTGCGGACGCCGTTGTGCGCGCAATTAACTCTAATGTGTATTTCACCGAGGTCTACCAGCTGTACCCCAACTGGCCAATCGCCAAAACCGAGCTAATTGTTGCATTAATTCTGCTCACCACTACCTTGCTGATGGGCCCCAAATTGCTCGGCGTAATAGTGGCGCTTACTCACAGACGCAAACAATTCGGCGGCGCACGCGCGATTGTTAAAGGCACGGTGATCGAAACGATTTTTGCGGTTTTAATCGCACCGATCATGATGGTGTATCACGCCTACTTTGTGATTTCCGTGCTGCTCGGTTTTAAAGTGAGTTGGGATTCGCAAGACCGTGAAGGCCGTTTATTGCCTTGGGGCGAGTGCTTCGCACGCACATCCAAAATGACGACCGCTGCGCTCATATGGGGTGTAATGACTTATGTTTATGCACCGATTTTTTTCTGGTGGCTATTGCCGGTCTTAACCGGTTTGGTATTTGCCGCACCACTGGTTCGCTACTCCAGCAGTCTCGATTGGGGTAGAGGCACACGTGAGCACAAAATATTTATAAGCCCCGATGAAACCAGCGAAGACCCGGTGTTAACGCACCTGAATGAATTGCTGGCTGTTGAATATCCCGCACTGTCTACACCAGCACCTATCCCGGAATTACCTGCCAACAATTGGACGGATATGCCTCATCGCGAGATGGATGATTACGTACTGGTAAAACGCTAGCGAACTGCTGAAAAGATTTAACGGGTCATGCAAAAAATGGGGCGCAATTTGCGCCCCATTTTTTTGACCAGATTTTTATTGTTGGCAACTGTCTTCTAAAAACAACAACCAACGCAGGGCTGGTTTGAATAAACTGAACATTAAAACCAGAACGAAAAATACAAGCGGATAACATCGGCTTGCAGGCTGTAGAGCGGTTCATCACCCGCAGCAAACTCGGTGGGAGAAACACGGGCATCGCGGAAATCATCATAGTCGATATTGAAATGATCCCAATAAAGATTCGCAGTACTTTTTTCAAACCAGGGAATAAGGCCCGCTGGGATTTTATAGGTGACACCCAAGCCAATCGTAGTCGATGAAAATGGGCTCAATTCTTTATCGCGCGCCAGAAAATTTTGTGCATCGCGATAGGGAAATAAATCCGCATAAAAATCAGCGCCGGTCTGTTCGTACATGCGGTATTTCACTTCAATTAAAAAGCGCTCGCCATAGGGATGCAAATAACGTAGCTCAACATTGTCTGCATCAATTCCCCAGCTATCGGAAAACTGGCGCGCGTCCAAACGCACTGAAGCGCGATAAGGTAAATAATAAATCGCACGCAAGCCCAATGCATCACTATTGCGGGTATGCGGGTAGCGCTCCGACTGATAGAGATACCCCCCAGTACCACTTAAATAGCGCACTGAACGATAGGGGTTATTCAGACAACTTTCATCCTGCGTGAGATTCAAACACTGGTCTGTTGCGCTATCAAAACTCAGTGATGCCAATAGATTTTTGGTGACAATCTGCGAAGCATTGATGCTGTATTTTCGGCGCTGCAAATCGCGAGCATAGGTTGGATCCGTATTTTGCCCGACAACATCTTCACCAAAACTTACTCCAAACCCAACCGTGGTCAAATCGCCAAAAAAACTTTGATCAACACCCAGCGTGTAGGTCGATGCATCGTAATCATTTTCTTTACTGCTCACGTAACCCAATTTGATGGTGGAACGGTCAACCAAGTACTGCCCGCTAAAACCGGTTTCCTTGCGCTCTTCACTGTATGGGCTCGCCGTTGCTTGCACATCAATCGAGGCACTGGTCACCATATCGACATAATAATTTGCGGCAACGGAAACCGAGGCGCCGATATTTTTGCGCACCAGAATAGAGGGGCCATCAATTTGTGCACCGCCGCCATCGTAACCATGATAAAGCAGGTCAATACGATCATCAGGCAAAACTGCAGCTTGCGAAATTGACGATACTGCCAAACTTATAAAAAAAGATAACATCAAAAAATAACTGCTGAATTCCCGCGTGCGCGGGAACGACGA
>DQHS01000088.1:30246-36973 GCA_003524365.1 Cellvibrio sp.
ATTCTTTAATCAGCTCGCGGATTTGTTCGCGGTATTTGGCTTCGTCGCCCGCTTTGTAACCGCGATTAACGAAACGAATCTCACCTTTTTTATCGATTACTACCGTGGTAGGCATGGCATCGACGTTATATAAACTACTGGCCTTACTCTCAGTGTCATACAGGATGGGGAATGTCACACCCAACTCTTTGATGAGTTTTTTGGCATCGGTATTATCTTCTTCCACATTAACGCCGTAGAGCACAAATCCNNGGCAAGGGCCGCACCAGGACGCCCAGAAATTCAACATCACCACTTGCCCACGCTGCTCGGCCAGACGTACATTTTCACCGGTGCTGCTTTGCAAGGTGAAATCGGGGGCGGGGTCGGCGATGGCATTCACAGCAAGTAATCCCGCTGCAAGCAGAACGCTCATGCCCAGTATTTTTTTGGCCAGATATTTTTGCAGTGACATATCAACAACTCCAACAATGCATTCTAGAAAAACAACGACAAGCCCAAACGCGATTCCAAATTGGTAATCGTTTTGCTCTCGCCAAATAATTCGTGTTTAAAACTATGGCCGCGCATACTTAAATCCAACGCCAGCCAATCAGTAGCATAAAAACGCAACCCGGCACCGATATTGGTGGTGAAATAATCTTTTGCGGCAAAATCAGTATTTCCTGCTCCCGCCAAAATATAAAAGTGGTTATTGAAAGTCCATTTATCGGAAATAAATACCTGACCGTGCAAAAAGTTATAGCCGAGCGATAGATTGTAGTAACTGAGATCTCGTTCATCGTCGGTGAGCAGCTCCACACCACCGCTCAATAATTCGTAACTGGTCTTTTCCGTTTTGCTGATACCGTAGGCAGCTTCAACAAAAAAATCTTCGGTGATGTGATAGGCAAAGGTAATGCCCTGTACTTCATTAGTACCAAAATCTTCGATACTGAGCAGACCAAAAAATGCGCCCATTTCAAAATTTTCGCTATCGAGATCATCCTCTTTGATGGTGCGCCGTTTTATATCGGGCGTAATGATTTCCTCCAGCTCGTCATCGTCACTGGTGTCATCATCCTGCGCAAGCGCTCCGCTGCCAAAAGTAGACGCACTGAGCAGTAGTGCGATCAGAAAAAGACGTTGAATCCGACTTTCCATTCATTAACCTCTTCGTTGGTATTGCGGCTGGTGAGTATGTAATGGTTGGTATACTCCACCCGCAGGAAAAAACGGCCAGTGATATGAACATAGGTACCTATGCTGGCCTGCAATAAATTGTCTTCACGGTCTTCGGTTTGCACCAGTGTTGAACTGGGGTAGGTATTGATAGTGCCGCCACCTATGCTCAAAAAAGGTGACGCACGCAATTCAGGAAATGGTTGAAACAAAATGCCGCCCGCGATGATTTGGCTATCCGAAAACTGCCCGGTATTTTCGGCGTAGCGCAACTCTGCCGATAAATTTTTAGTGAAGCGATAGCCGAGGTTCATAGACAAACTGTCAGCACCGGCAAAATCACCGTAGGCCGCACCCATTTCAAAACGGTTGACTAAATAGTCGGCCTGTTTGCTATTGGGAAATTCAGGTTTGCTGCCATCGAGTGCGAGGGTGAATTGCATATCGTCACGTTGGATCCAACCGACCAGACCGCGCTTGGTTTTAATTTTGATCCATTCAGTACGGCTTTTTAACAGGGTGACAATTTCTTCGCGCTCAACCACATGAAAAATCGGATAACCGCGCCCAGGGCCGGAATACACATTAATAAATGCCTCATCGACACTGACCTGCAACGGCTCATCGGCCGCAAACCAATTGCCGAACCAGCCTTGCGCCCATGCGGGAGAACTGCACAGCAGCAGGCAGCAAAGTAGACTTCGGTAAAAACGCGGGCGTTTTTGTTGTTGTGATGCGCCGTAAATCGTCATTGCGTAATCAATCTACCGAGTCAAAGGGATTGTTGTAGTAGGCCGCGCGTATATCCAGCCATTCCGATAATAATTTCAGCTCGCTCACGTTGAGCAGGCCGCGATGATCCACAGTATCCGTCGCCGCATCAAAATTGGCAAAGCGATTAAAGAATCTGGCACTGGCGCGCGCGCCGCCGGTGGACATAGAGGGCGACACACCGATCTGGCGAGTCAGGGGAATTGGATTGCCATCGGTATCCAACACCAACACTAATTCCACCACACCCAACTCATCGGTGACTTCCTGCTGCACAAAAGGGCAATCCACTACACCTTCGCAGGTGGGGTTGCCATCAAGATCCAGAGTCACCACACATTCGGGAATCGCATCTTCATCCACGACAAATTCACATACTGGAATATTGTCGGTGAGACCCGCCATATCATCGGTGAGGATCTGGCGTAAATCCGCACTGAGCAATTCGCGATAGGCCGTCATGTGATCATTGTTTACATCCGACGGCTGATTGGTCAACTCTAGCTGACCTGCCGGAACCTGCACAAGCGAGTTGCCATTGATATCAGTGGTATTGCGACTGTGGCAGCCGATGCACTGGCGCTCGACGGCATCGACCAGACGGCTGCGCTCCCAGAGCGGCTGGATATGGGTTTCGTAATTGATGATGACGCGGCACAAACTGCTCCAGCCATCCGGATCAATGCACGCTTCCGATGTGGGCGCATGAATTTGCGCAGGGTCTTCGGCGAGTGCGCTATAGCGATACTCAAAACTGGTTTCTTTGGCGCGCACGGCGGCGTCCGTCCACTCATCGTTGAACACGATATCCACACTCGGCTGACGCTGGGCGATAGGGGCGCAGCTCGTCGGATTGCCGGGGGTTTCACAAAAGGTAGAGCGAGTGGCGAATTCCGCCATAGTCTCACCCATATTAGGAGTGATGGGTGTGCCCAACGCATCAAATCTCAGGGTATTGAGAAACTGCAAACCACTGGTTTCCGCCCCCAGATTGAGCGCGGCTGCCTCAGCACCAGTACGACCGTGGGCGACATCATTCTGGTTGTTATGGCAGCCATTGCATTCGCGCACTTCGCCAGGGCGCAGTTGCAGCCAGTTATTATGTAAGGCGCTAATGCGACGACCATTGGCATCGAGAATTTCGATAGTGAAGGCGACATCGGCCGGAACCTTCACTTTTACTGAACCGTCCGGTTCGATGGGTGCGTAGCCGAGAATTTCGCGCATCACCCCGCCACTCACGCCAAACGCTGAGCCTTCAAAATCAAGCGTATCGTTATCGGGCATAGAGACCGCTTTGATCAGGCGCAAGAACCGCGCCGGGCGTTGGGAGGCAGGAGCCGCCGCCATAGCTGCAAGGTTAGCGGGGGCGTTATTAAAACCATAGCGACCGAAAACACCATCAACATCATACACACTGCGGATATGTAGCACCCCCACCGCCTCCTGCGCTAATTGGGTGTCCACCTCAGAGCGTGGNNTAATTGGGTGTCCACCTCAGAGCGAAAATAGGTCGGCGGAGTGATTTTTTCCAGTGAGACAGCATCGGTATACATCACCCCGGTTTTGGCCAGTACCACTGGCTGTTGGGTTTGCTCAGCGATGTTGTAAATCCAGATACCGTAAAACGGTTCGGCCTCTTCGATATCAGGAAGAGCGAGATTAGCCTCGCTGCAAGGCAATAAGCGCTCCGTCACCGGCTCCTGCAAACGGCATTGGCTCCAACTCACTAACAGGCGATTGGTGCCATCATACAGGGGGTAGAGCGAGGCAAAACGCCCGTGCTCCGAGATTTCGCCTTCGCCCTCGCGGATATTCACCGGCAGTATGGAGATACGCGCCTGCCCTTCCGAACCTATTCCGGTGACGCCGGGTACAGGTCGGCTGTTCTCGCTAAAACCGGCACCGTCAATCACCACCATGTCACCGCCCAACAAAGCACCACTGGGCTTAAGAATGGCGGCGATGCGACCATCGGGCATGGGGTTGAGATTAAATAGACGCGGCGTATTTTGTGTGTCGTCCTCCGGATTTTCATTCAGGCTGTTATGGCCGTAATAAATCTGGCTATTGGTGCCATCGGGATTAACGGTGTAGAAACTGAGATTGTCATTACCGAGCCTATCCCAACGCATATAAAACACGCGGCCATCGGGCAGTAAACCCGGCTGGATATCGTGACTCTGGTTGTAGGTAATTTGTTGGATGTCAGTGCCGTCATCCTTCATGGTGTGCAGCACGTAAGCGGGCTCATTACGATCGCCTTCAATGCCGGCGGCATATTGGGGCTTGCCATCATCCAGCAGGATGGCCTTGCTACGTGTTTGGCGTGTAGAGGCAAACAGGATGCGACCGTCGGTGAGGTAGCGCGGGGAAACATCCTGGCCGGATTCCGCCACTATGTCGGCACTGATAATCCGGCGCAGTATTTTTGTCTCAAGCTGGTATTCCCAGATATTCCAGGTGGGCTGGTCCTCTTCATCCGCACCTTCGATCTCCGGCGCGCGCAGGGAAAAAATCAACTTTTGCCCATCGGGATGCACCGAAATATCTTTAACATCGTAGAGTGGGCCATCGGGGAAATCTGCTACCGGAAAATCTTCCAGCGGGAAAGCGGCGGAGCTGATATCCACCGGCGTCGCCTGCGCAGTGGCGCGCGCTTTAATAAAAAGTTTGGCGCCGGGATTAAACGCCGCCGGCTCAAATACATCGGGAAACACCGGCTCGCCGTCTTCATCCAGCGGAATAGGGCGCTCGATGTAGGCGATAGGCAAATCCACCACTACCGGATCAGGCTGTTGCCCGCCGCCTTCATTGCTACCACCACCGCCGCCACCACAGGAACTCAACGCCGGTAGCAACATCAACATACTGGCCGCCAATAGGACGCGCTGGCGTAGAAAAGACTCGCAGAGATTCATAGCATTTGCCTTATATCGCACTGACTTATACCCCTGGGACGAGGGCTGCAGGTTGCACCGGATGAGGTTGATGGGGAAAGTTATAGTCGCTCTTGCAAATAAAGATAGCTAAAAGCGCCGGTGCGGATAATTGTCAGGTAAACCTGCGCGCCATTCTCTCGATTTAATCACGAAAGACGGTGAAATCCGTCGGTTAGTGCGACTAATGCCAACTCTCGTCTGCGCGTCACCGCACCGATATACGTTGATCTAAGCGCCTGTCTTGTAGATCTGTGATTAAGTAGGCAAAGACTTACTCTAATTAGGCACATGTTTCATCCCAAGCGCTGACTATAATCAGATCCTTCTCTACCTAAAAAGATTGCCCTGCTGGTAAATCAGCCAGGCAACCAGAACTCTTTGGGAGCTACCGTGAACAACCTATCTTTCCTGCCGATCCACACCGGGTCGCCCAAGGGAAAGCCTTCGTTATCGAGCCTTATCGCACGGTTCGCAACAGGCCTTCTCGTTTTCACCCTCGGCTCCCCTCTCGCTCAGGCGGGCTCGCGCGAGCAGGCGGTTCAAATCCACAACCGCGTTGCTGGTGTGCCGCCTTCGGAAACAGTACTACTACAAATGGCAGCACAGATCGACGCAGACCAAGTTGCTGAAGCGGTGAAAATCGCCATGAACAACGAGTCCTTTTACAGCGTCACCCTGAAAAATATGGCGACGCCCTGGACCAACCGCGACCAAACGGTATTCGCGCCGCTAAATGACTACACCGCGACAATTATCGGTCTGGTGCGTGACGATGCCGACTTCCGCACTGCGCTTTACGACGATGTCATTTACACCAGCAACGCCAGCGGCCTGCCCGCCTACTCCAATGACAACAATAGCCATTACGAGATGGCCGAGTCGCAAGGTGTGAGCCTGAAAGACACTCTCGTGCGCCGCGCCCAATCGACACTCAATGGCCTTCCTGCTGATGCCACATCCGGTGTTATCACTAGCCGCGCCGCCGCCAAAGCCTTTTTTATTGCCGGAACTAACCGCGCCATGTTCCGTTTTACGCTGGTCAACCACCTCTGCCGCGACCTTGAGCAAGTGCACGACACCTCGCTCGTGCCCGATTTTATCCGTCAGGATGTGAGCCGCAGCCCCGGTGGCGATAGCCGTGTATTCCTTAACAACTGCATCGGCTGCCACAACGGTATGGACCCTATGGCCAAAGCCTACGCCTATTATGATTACGAATTTGATATCAACGGTGACCCGGATGGCATCAGCGGTGCAATTCACTACAACACCGAGGGCGTCATCGACCCGGATACCAACAGCCGTGTAGAGAAAAAGTACCGCATTAACAGCTCCACGTTCAAACCCGGCTATGTAACCACCAATGACGATTGGCAAAACTACTGGCGCAAAGGCCAGAACAGCCATTTGGGCTGGGCATGGAATTCACCCGCACTGACCGGTGCAGGAACTGGCGCCAAGAGCATGAATATGGAGCTGGCGCACTCCAAAGCCTTCGCCAGTTGCCAAGTAGAAAAAGTGTTCCAAAACGTGTGCCTGCGCAAGCCAGGCGATGCCACCGATAGAGCCAAGGTCGAGGAATTTACCCAAAACTTTGCCGCCAATAACTACCAGTTGAAGCAGGTGTTTATCGACACCGCCAACTACTGCAAAGGCCAATAGGGGAGATGACCGTGAATACCATTCAGTTACGCTCCACTTTTCAGCTACGTCCCGCGTTGTTACTTATTGCATTGCTCACCACCCTCGTCGGTTGCGGTTCAGGCTCTGGCGCAAAAACCGAGCCAAAACCCGATACCAATACCGGCAATGGCGGCGGTGATGATTTCAGTTACAAAGGCGCTAACCCCGCC
>DQHS01000187.1 GCA_003524365.1 Cellvibrio sp.
GCGCGACCATTACGATTATATTCTTATCGACTGCCCGCCTTCACTTAACATGCTCACTTTGAATGCGCTCGCGGCGTGCGACGGTGTCATCATTGCAATGCAATGTGAATACTACGCACTGGAAGGTTTGTCAGCATTGGTCGGCACCATTAATCAAATCCAGAAAGTATTGAATCCGAACTTAAAAATCGAAGGTTTGCTGCGCACTATGTATGATCCGCGCAATAGTTTGACCAACGATGTATCGGCCCAATTGCAGCAGCATTTTGGTGATCGTTTGTATCGCACTTGCATTCCGCGCAATGTACGCCTCGCCGAAGCGCCGAGTTTTGGTATGCCGGTATTGGCCTTTGATCGTCAATCAAAAGGCGCAATTGCCTACCTTGCGCTCGCCGGTGAAATTTTGCGTCGCAATGAAACGAGTAATAAATCCGCCGCTGCGGCAGAAACTCTTTAACAAAAAATTTAATTAAGGCTCATCAGATGTCGACAAAACGCAAGGGATTAGGAAAAGGCTTGGACGCACTGCTCAGTGCTGGATTAGGTGTGACTTCACCTGCGCCCGAGATGCCGTTAAATCCTGCGGAAGTAGATAGCAAATTGGATTATCGCGATGGCAAGCTCGCGCATTTACCAGTTGAATTAATCCAGCGCGGTAAATATCAACCGCGTCGTGATATGCACACCGAAGCATTGGAAGAATTAGCGGAGTCGATCAAAGCCCAAGGCGTAATGCAGCCGATTGTCGTGCGCCCGATTGGTGAAGGCCGCTACGAAATTATCGCCGGTGAACGCCGCTGGCGCGCAACGCAAATCGCCGGTTTGGATAAAATCCCTGCGGTGATTCGCGATGTGCCGGATGAAGCGGCCATCGCCATGGCGCTAATCGAAAACATCCAGCGCGAAAATCTGAATCCGATTGAAGAAGCTGTTGCACTGAAACGTTTGCAAGACGAATTTGAATTGACCCATGCGGAAGTTGCGCAAGCAGTAGGAAAATCGCGTACGACCATCACCAACTTGTTGCGTCTGATTGCGTTGAGTGAAGAAGTAAAAACCCTGCTCGAACATGGCGATTTGGAAATGGGTCATGCACGCGCGTTGTTAACTCTCGATGATGAAACCCAGCGCGCGATTGCGCGGCAAATTGTGGCCAAAGGTCTGTCGGTGCGTCAGACGGAAGCATTGGTGCGTTTGCATCAGGAAAGTAAAAATCAGGATAAGGTAAAACCGGAAGTCACGGTGTCGGCGGATATTCGTCGCTTGCAAGATCAGCTTTCCGATACTTTGGGGGCAGGTGTAGAAATTCAGCACGGTGCCAAGGGTAAGGGCAAGTTAGTGATTAGCTATAATTCACTCGACGAATTGGATGGCATTCTCGGCCATATCAAATAAATTCACCTTTTTGCTGATCCCATCGGCACCTTTCTTCAAGGTGCCGTTTCCCCATATCTAGTTATAAATTCCCATCTCAAACACTAACTACAGTAATTAATAATCTGATCGTTAAATTTACAGCAAATTTACTAGGCAGTTTTTAGCTTTAGTGCTAGCACGACGGTTGCTGCTGGGGGCCTTAATCTCTATAATGCGCCACGTTTGCGCATCTAAAGCATAAATTTGTTACTAATGGTAATAAGCAATTCTTTGTGACAGAATGCCGCCGCAAAAAACGGGGAGCTGTAATTCAGAATGTCGCGTTATATCAAAGGGCGTGGCATTGCTCTCAAGGTAGTAATTACCCAGTTTGTGGTGACATTGATGATCGGCACGGCCGGTATGGCGATTAATCAACAAATCGCTATCGCTTTGTTTACCGGTGGAATTATTTGCGTGACAGCCAATCTGTGGCTGGCACTAGTGGCGTTTCGCCCCCCATTGGGCGCGTCTCCCCAAAAAATCCTGGCGGCTTTTTACGTCGGTGAGTTGGGAAAGTTTGTTATCACAGCCTTGTTATTTTTGCTCGCGTTTAAGCAGATTGCGTTGTTAAAACACGCCCCTTACGCCGCAACTATGATTCTGGCTTATGTGTTGGTTCAGGCAATTGCCTGGCTATATCCACTAGTTCGCAGCCCTGCTGGGCGCAGTTAGTGTGAACCGATTTCAACTTTGGTCATTTGGAACTTAACGATGTCATCCGCCGAACACGCAGAAGCAATTACGTCCTCAGAGTATATCAAGCACCACCTTACCAACCTCACCTATGGCAAGTTGCCTGATGGTAGTTGGGGCTTCGCCCACAATGGCGATGAAGCCGCACAAATGGGGTTTTGGGCAATCAATGTCGATACTATGGGCTGGTCTCTGGTTCTTGGCATTGTCTTTTTCCTGCTGTTTCGCAGTGTTGCAAAAAAAGCCACCAGCGATGCGCCAACCGGTTTTCAAAACGGGATAGAAGCAGTTGTTGAGTTTGTTGATGACAGCGTAAAAAGCATGTTCCCCTATAAAAGCGCTGTTGTTGGTCCCTTAGCCTTGACTATTTTGGTGTGGGTATTCTTTATGAATGCCATGGACTTGATTGCCATCGACTTGCTGCCAAAAACTGCTGAACTGTTTGGCGTTCATGTGCTTGGTGCTGATCCTCATTCCGTATTCTTCAAGGTGGTTCCATCAACCGACCCCAACATTACTCTGGGTATGGCTGCTACTGTTTTTCTTCTGATTATATTCTTCAGTATTCGCGAAAAAGGTATTTTGGGATTTGCCAAAGAATTGACCTTGCATCCCTTCAGCAGCAGCAATTTTGTTGTACAAACCTTGTTGATCCCGATAAATCTGGTGCTCGAATTATCTAACCTGATTGCCAAACCTATATCACTTGGTTTGCGTCTGTTCGGTAACCTCTACGCCGGTGAAGTTATTTTTATTCTGATTGCGATCATGATCGGTGTGAATTTGATTCTGGGTGTGTTTGGTATGTCATTCCAGATCATTTGGGCACTGTTCCATATTCTGATCATCGCCCTGCAAGCATTTATCTTTATGGTACTCACCATTGTGTATATGAGCATGGCGTTCCAAACGGATGAGCAGCACTAGTTTTTAATTGTTTTTTGGGTTTTGTTTTTCGTTTTTAATTTTTATCAACTTAAGTAGGAGAAAACACTGTGAATGAAGCAACAGCTTTGATTTATTTGGCAGGTGCACTGGTAATCGGTTTGGGCGCAATTGGCGCTGCAATTGGTGTAGCACTCCTGGGTGGCAAGTTTTTGGAAGGCGCCGCGCGTCAACCAGAATTGCTGCCAATGTTGCGTACCCAGTTCTTCGTGGTAATGGGTCTGGTGGATGCGGTTCCAATGATTGGTGTTGGTATCGGCATGTACATTTTGTTCGCTGTTGTTTAAGTACTGCTCGCCAACAACATTTAATCCCTTTAACAAAGGCATTCAACTGTGAACCTTAATGCAACTTTCATCGGTCAGATAGTGGCGTTTGCCATTTTCATTTACCTGACACAACGTTTTGTGTGGCCACCCATTGTCGCGGCAATGGCAGAGCGCACCAAGCGTATCGCTGATGGGCTCCAGGCTGCAGATAAAGCCGAAAAAGATCTCGAACTGGCCAAAAAGAAAGTGGTTGAACAGCTGACTTCTGCGAAGAAAGAAGCTGCTGCCATTATCGATCAAGCTAACAAGCGTGCTATCGAAGTTGTTGAAGAAGCAAAAGAGAAAGCACGCATCGAAGCTGACCGTATCAAGGCCTCAGCCCAAGCGGAAATTGAACAGGCTACTGCACGTGCAAAAGAAGAATTGCGCAGTAAAGTGGTTGTTCTTGCTCTGGCAGGCGCGGAAAAAATTCTTGAATCTTCTATCGATCAAAATGCTCACAACGAGTTGGTAAACAAACTCGCTGCAGAGCTCTAAGAGAGGTAGACATGGCTGAACTAACCACCTTGGCTAGGCCTTACGCCAAAGCAGCATTTGAATATGCCATGGCCGCGAATAAATTGCAGTCATGGTTTGAAGCTCTGGAAGTTTCAGCCGCCGTTGCGGAACAAGATAAGGTTAAAAAAGCCTTGGCTGTTTCTGGTTTGTCTGCGGCGCAAAAAGCTTCTGTTTTTGTACAAGTGTGTGGTGATCAACTGGATGCGAATCAACAGAATTTCATCCGCACCCTTGCGAGCAACAAACGTTTGGCACTCTTGCCGTTTGTGAAAGAGCTGTTTGCCAAAATGAAGGCTCAGCAAGAAAAAACCATCGATGTTGAGGTGACAGCAGCGTTTGAGTTGTCGGTCGACTTGATAAACAAATTGGCTCAAGCACTGAGTGCCAAATTGGATCGTAAAGTCAGTGTTCAAGGCTCCGTTGATAAGAGCTTGCTGGGTGGTGTTGTTATCCACACCGGCGACATGGTGATTGACGGTTCAGTACGTGGTCGCTTGGCGAAACTTGCCGAAGCAATGAAATCCTAATCCCAGGGTTGAGGAACAGAGCATGCAGCAACTGAATCCTTCTGAAATCAGTGAAATTATCAAGCAGCGTATCGCTGGTCTTGAATTTTCTACAGAAGCTCAAAACGAAGGTACTGTCGTTTCCGTAACTGACGGTATTATTCGCGTTCACGGTCTCGCCGATGTTATGTACGGTGAGATGATTGAATTTGAAGGCGGTATTTTCGGGATGGCACTGAACCTGGAGCGCGACTCTGTAGGTGCAGTAATTCTCGGTGATTATCGCGGTGTGGCCGAAGGCCAAAAATGTAAATGTACTGGCCGTATTCTGGAAGTTCCAGTGGGTCCGGAAGTATTGGGTCGCGTGCTGGATGCCTTGGGTAACCCCATTGATGGCAAAGGCCCGTTGAACACCAAAATGACCGACGCTATCGAAAAAGTTGCGCCAGGCGTAATTTGGCGTAAGTCGGTAGACCAGCCAGTACAAATTGGTTTGAAAGCAATTGATGCAATGGTTCCTATTGGCCGTGGCCAGCGCGAGCTGATTATCGGCGACCGCCAAATCGGTAAAACCGCGATTGCGGTTGATGCAATCATCAACCAAAAAGGTTCAGGCATTAAGTGTATTTACGTTGCGATTGGCCAAAAAGCCTCTTCGGTTGCCAGCGTGGTACGCAAGCTCGAAGAAAACGGCGCAATGGATCACACTGTAGTGATCGCAGCAACCGCTGCTGATCCAGCCGCTATGCAATTCCTCGCTGCCTTCACCGGTTGCACCATGGGCGAATATTTCCGCGACCGTGGTCAAGATGCACTGATTATTTATGACGACCTGACCAAGCAAGCGTGGGCTTATCGTCAAATTTCTCTGTTGCTGCGTCGTCCACCAGGCCGTGAAGCCTATCCTGGCGATGTCTTCTATCTCCACTCCCGTCTGCTTGAGCGCGCCTCTCGTGTAAGCGAAGCCTATGTTGAGAAATTCACCAATGGTGAAGTGACTGGCAAAACCGGTTCATTGACTGCTTTGCCAATCATTGAAACCCAAGCTGGTGACGTGTCTGCATTCGTTCCAACCAACGTGATTTCTATTACCGATGGACAGATTTTCCTTGAGTCGTCCATGTTCAACTCGGGCGTTCGCCCGGCAATGAACGCCGGTATTTCGGTATCGCGTGTAGGTGGTGCTGCACAAACTAAAGTGGTTAAAAAGCTTTCTGGTGGTATTCGTACCGCATTGGCGCAATACCGTGAATTGGCGGCGTTTTCGCAATTTGCTTCCGATTTGGACGAAGCGACCAAATCACAATTGGAACACGGTCAACGTGTTACCGAATTGATGAAGCAAAAGCAATTTGCCCCAATGAGCGTTGCGCAAATGGCGTTGGTACTTTACGCCGCTAACGAAGGTCATCTGAAAGATATCGACGTTAACAAAGTGCTTGATTTTGAAGCTGCACTCTTGTCGTTTGCTAACTCGGAATACGCTGACACCATGGCGCAAATTGATGCCACCGGTGATTGGAATGGCGAACTCGAAGGCAAATTCAAAGAGTTGATCACCAAGCTGAAAGCAAGCCGCACCTGGTAATTTGGCGGCCATAAAACCGATAACCATCGGTTTTATGGCTCAGCGTCTTAGGCCGTTAACCTGAGTTCGAGAGTATGGCAAGCACTAAAGAAATTCGGACGCAAATTTCGAGCGTCAAAAGCACGCAGAAAATTACCAGCGCGATGGAAATGGTCGCCGCCAGTAAAATGCGTCGTGCACAAGAGCGCATGCAGTTGGGCAAGCCTTACACCAATCGTATGCGTGAAGTAGTTGGGCATTTGGCTAACGCCAATCCTGAATACAAACACCTTTTTATGAAAGAGCGCGAAGTAAAACGCGTGGGTTATATTCTGGTATCCAGTGACCGCGGTCTGTGCGGAGGTTTAAACACTAATCTGTTTAAAGCTGCTATCAGAGATATGAAGGGCTGGAACGATCAGAAAATCGCTATAGATTTGTGTCTTGTAGGTGCCAAAGCGGCGCAATTCTTCAGAAGCTTCGGTGGTAACGTTGTTGCTTCGACGCGCGATATCGGCGAAGCCCCAAGCATTTCCGATTTGATCGGCAGTGTGAAGGTAATGCTCGATGCGTTTGAACAAGGCAAGATCGACAAGTTGTTTTTGGTCAGTAACGATTTCGTTAATACCATGACCCAGTCGCCCAAAGTTCGCCAATTGTTGCCTCTGGTTGCAGAAGAAAATACCAAGTTGAAACATCACTGGGATTATATCTACGAGCCGGATGCCGAGTTCCTGTTGAAGGGTTTGTTGGCTCGTTTTATTGAATCACAAGTTTATCAAGCAGTGGTTGAGAACGCCGCCTGCGAACAAGCCGCGCGTATGATTGCGATGAAAAGCGCAACTGATAACGCCGGTGAGTTGATTGATAATTTAAAACTGATCTACAACAAAGCGCGTCAAGCAGCGATTACCCAGGAACTGTCTGAAATTGTGGGTGGTGCGGCAGCGGTTCAATAAGTTGCCCCGTCCAGACAGGCTAACGATTTTTTTGTATTTAAACCTTCAGCCCCTTGAGTTTAATTAAAAGGGATCTGGAATTTCTGGAACAAAGAGGAACCGGAAATGAGTAGCGGACGTATCGTTCAGATTATCGGCGCCGTTATCGATGTGGAATTCCCACGCGATGCAGTGCCTAAAGTTTATGATGCACTGGTTATTACCGATGGCAACCTGACCCTTGAAGTGCAACAGCAATTAGGCGACGGCGTCGTGCGCACTATTGCTCTTGGTTCCTCCGAAGGTTTGCGTCGCGGTTTGGTTGTGACCAATACTAACCAACCAATCCGTGTACCTGTGGGTAAAGAAACCCTCGGTCGTATTATGGATGTTTTGGGCAACCCTATCGACGAGTGCGGCCCTATCGGCGAACAAGAGCGTATGCAGATTCACCGTGCAGCGCCCAAGTATGAAGACCTGGCTGCCTCGGAAGAATTGCTCGAAACAGGTATCAAAGTAATCGATTTGGTTTGCCCCTTTGCAAAAGGCGGTAAAGTGGGTCTGTTCGGTGGTGCGGGTGTAGGTAAAACCGTAAACATGATGGAACTCATCAACAATATCGCGAAAGAACACAGCGGTTTGTCGGTGTTTGCCGGTGTAGGTGAGCGTACCCGTGAAGGGAATGACTTCTACCACGAGATGAAAGACTCTAACGTAGTCGACAAAGTAGCCATGGTATACGGCCAGATGAACGAGCCGCCCGGCAACCGTTTGCGCGTAGCCCTGACTGGTTTGACCATGGCGGAAAAATTCCGTGACGAAGGTAAAGATGTTCTGTTCTTCGTAGACAACATCTACCGTTACACCCTTGCTGGTACTGAAGTATCTGCATTGTTGGGTCGTATGCCGTCAGCGGTAGGTTATCAGCCAACTTTGGCGGAAGAGATGGGCGTTCTGCAAGAGCGTATTACCTCTACTAAAATCGGTTCGATCACTTCTGTGCAAGCGGTATACGTACCTGCGGATGACTTGACTGACCCGTCGCCAGCAACCACCTTTGCGCACTTGGACTCAACCGTAGTACTGAGCCGTGATATTGCTGCAAAAGGTATTTACCCGGCAATTGATCCACTTGATTCAACCTCACGTCAGTTGGATCCAATGATCATCGGTCAGGAGCACTATGAAGCAGCGCGCGGTGTACAAACTGTGTTGCAACGCTACAAAGAACTGAAAGATATTATTGCGATTCTGGGTATGGATGAATTGTCAGAAGAAGACAAACAAACTGTATCCCGTGCACGTAAGATCGAGCGCTTCCTGTCACAGCCTTTCCACGTAGCAGAAGTATTTACCGGTTCGCCCGGCAAGTATGTTCCGCTCAAAGAAACTATCCGTGGTTTCAAAGGCTTGTTAGCGGGTGATTACGATCACCTGCCAGAACAAGCTTTTTACATGGTAGGTACTATTGACGAAGCTGTAGAAAAAGCCGGCAAACTCAAGTAATTCCTGACCCCGTACCCTGTGCGGGGTTTGTTTGCTGTTCTGTTCAAGTACAGTTTTATTCAAGTAAAGAGACACTAGTATGGCCATGACTATTCAATGCGATATCGTCAGTGCTGAGCGTGAAATTTTCTCCGGTACAGTGGAGATGGTAATTGCCACCGGTACTCTGGGTGACTTGGGTATTGCCTATGGTCACGCGCCCTTGTTGACCGGCATCAATCCAGGTCCCGTGCGTCTTATCAAACAAGGCGGCGCTGAAGAAGTATTTTTTGTTTCCGGTGGATATCTGGAAGTTCAGCCTTATCATGTGACCGTACTGGCAGACACTGCCTTGCGCGCCGATGATATGGATGAAGCTGCCGCCCTGGAAGCACAACAATTGGCACAACATCAGCTGTCGGAGCAATCCAAAGAGATTGATTTCCAACGTGCCGCCGCCCAATTGGCAGAAGCTGCTGCCCAATTGCGCACCTTGCAAGCGATTAAACGCAAAGCGGGTAAATAAGCGGTTGTAGTTGAACCCTAAAAAAGGCGACTTTCAAGTCGCCTTTTTTTATTGCACGATCCTTTTGCTTGAGCGAGCTATTGTTATTTCAATCGTTAATCAAACCGTTAAAATGCAGCTTTCACTCTTAGTCTAAAAAATTCGATTGTCCGAACACCACCACTCTTCGCAACTCCAAAGGACTCTATCATGCTCGATATTATCGTTCTCGCCGCCGGTAAAGGCACCCGTATGCGCTCCGATTTACCTAAAGTTCTGCACCCAATTGGCGGCAAAGCTTTGGTGCAACATGTTGTGGATACGGCGCGTCAGGTGGGTGGTGAGCAAATCCTGATTATCGTTGGCCACGGTGCAGAAAAAGTGGAAGAAAAGATGGCTGCGCCGGATGTGAAATTTGTGCTGCAAGCGCAGCAACTCGGCACTGGCCACGCCGTGCAACAAGCCCTGCCCCAACTTAGAAATGATGCAACCGTATTAATCCTCTATGGTGATGTTCCGCTTACGCGCGCTGAAACTCTGCAAAAATTAATCGCCGGTGTGGACGAAAAGCAAATGGGCTTGCTTACTGTGAATATGCAGGATCCCACCGGTTACGGCCGTATTGTGCGCGATGTTTCCGGCGCAGTGGTTGCCATTGTTGAACACAAAGATGCGAGCGATGAGCAGAAAAAAATCGCCGAAATTAATACTGGTATCATGGCTGTTAAAGCTGCGCACTTACAAAAATGGTTGCCGCAGTTAAAAAATAATAATGCGCAGGGTGAGTTTTACCTCACCGATATTATCGCCATGGCCAAAGCCGATAACGTAGCGATTCATGTCGAACAACCCAACGCCGTTGAAGAAGTGGAAGGCATTAATAATCGCCAACAACAAGCGGCGCTTGAGCGTTTTTATCAAAAACAAAAAGCGGCTGAATTGATGGTGGCCGGTGTGACACTACTTGATCCGGCGCGTTTTGATTGTCGCGGTAATATCACGGCCGGGCGCGATGTCGTGATCGATATCAACTGCGTAATTGAGGGTGATGTAACGCTCGGAGATGGTGTCATCATTGAACCTAACTGCGTCATCATCAATAGCAAAATTGGTAACAACACGCATATCAAAGCGTTCAGCCATATTGAAGATTCGGTGCTTGCCGAGCATTGCGATATTGGCCCTTACGCACGTTTACGTCCGGGAACCAATCTCGCTGACGACGTAAAAATCGGCAACTTTGTCGAAACCAAAAAAGCCGTGATCGCCAAAGGCAGCAAAGTAAATCACCTGAGTTATATCGGCGATGCGACTATCGGTAGCAAAGTGAATGTCGGTGCAGGAACTATCACCTGCAATTACGACGGAGTGAATAAATTTAAAACTGACATTGGCGATAACGCGTTTATCGGCTCTAACTCAGCGCTGGTCGCGCCGGTAAAAATTGGTGCGGGCGCTACTGTCGGTGCTGGTTCGATTATCACTAAAGATGTTGATGCGGCTGAGCTGGCAATTGCACGTAGCAAGCAGCGCAATATCCAGGGTTGGGAGCGGCCGGTTAAAAAGTAATAGCCTGCCAAAACACGCTGTGCACCCAGCGCAAACCCGGCAGCGGTATTGCGTTGGGTGCAAATTAACAGCAATCGATGGTTAGTCTGTGCGCGCCTTTTTACGGTGCTTCAGTTCTGCTTTTTGTGCACTCGCCAGCTGGATGGCAAATGCATTTTTTGCTTCCGCTTTGTTGCAATCCTTAGTACAAACGTCTTCCGGCTTAATCACTTCCACAAAACGAAAGCCTTCGCCCAAGCTGGAGCGATTCGATTGTCCACCGTGACCGCGAAACGCGATCTGGGTATCGCCGGGGCCGTAGGTGCTGCCTCGGCGGGAGCGCATCATGCAGTTTTCCGCTATCCACGCAGAGCCATCGGTCGTAGAGCCGAGGTAGTTATCCCTATCGCAATCCTGTGTCCATTCACTGACATTGCCCAGCATGTCATACAAACCAAAGGCGTTGGGTTTATAGCTTCCCACCAGACTGGTGTATTCCGAACCATCATCACAGGCCGTGGTTTTGGCTTGATACTTTTTGTCGCGCACAAAAGCGCGCATGCCACTGGCATCCCAGATATTGCCGTAGTCGCACAGGGCTTTTTCATCATCGCTCACGCCATACTTGCTGGTGCTGCCCGCGCGCCCGGCATATTCCCATTCAGCATCGGTCGGCAGGCGATAGTGTTTACCTGTCGTTTTGGATAGCCATTGCAGATAGGCATTGGCGTCATCCCAGCTGACACACATCACCGGATGGAAATCACTCGGCGCATAGGCGGGTGTTAGCCAATTGCCTTGAAGGATATCGATGCCGCGTTTACCTATTCCGCCATTTTCGTCCACCCACTGCCAGCAGCGATCACTGCCAATCACATAACCGGTGTGTTCAACGAATTGTTTAAATTGTTTGACCGTCACCTCGTAGGCCGACATGTTGAATGCCTTAACCGTGACGCGATGAACCGGTTTGGTTCTTTCATTGTCGTCACTGCCCATCAGAAAATCGCCCGCCGGGATAGTGACCATTGGCGGCAGTAGCAGCTCGCCGGTGTTCCAGGTTTTACGCGCCGCGAGGGTTCGCTCAATCAGCGCCTGACTATTGGCTTTGTCGGCTTTGGCTTTCTCTTGTTGTTGCTGGATATTAAGCGCGAAGTTTTTGTTGTGGCCGCTTTTTTCTCCGGCGCCAAGCGCAAGTCGAAAACCGGCCTGCACGGCCTGTGGAGTGCGGTCGTCTACCAGTTGGCGATAGCGGGTTTCTACGCGGTTTTCGGCATCCGCCCAGGAGCCGCCGCGCAAGATGTGGCGAGTGCAGCTTTTGCTGGTGCGCGCTGAACCCTCGATAGGCGCGCCTACATAGTTATCAGCAGCGCAATCAGCAACCCATTCGCTGGCATTGCCGGTCATATCGTGCAAACCAAACGGGTTAGGCAAAAAACTGCCGACCGCAATGCCAAATGAAGCGAAATCGTTACAGGCGACACCTGGCTGGGATAAGTCCATATCGCGTGACTGCAAATGCCCGGGGGTGTCGTACACATTGGCGTAGTCGCACAGTTTGCTTTCCTCGTTGCCATGAACATAGCGGGTGTTGCTGCCAGCCGTGGCGGCGTATTCCCACTGGGCTTCACTCGGCAGGGTGTAGTGTTTATCTGTTTGGGAATTTAACCAGTTGACATAGGCAGTGGCGTCCGCCCAGTTAATGCACATCGCGGCGCGGGTATTCAAATTATCCGGGTCGGGTTTTTGCGGCGGCCAAAAAGGCAGATCCAATTTAACGGTGGGATGTATCAATGAGCATTTCCCCTCCCGTTTATAGCCAGTGGCCAATAGGAACTGCTCGAACTCAGCCGTAGTCACCTCGTACTTGGAAAGCTGGAAGGCTTCCAACTTCACTTTATGGATGGGTTGGGCATGAGGGTTCTGGTCGTCACCCATCATAAATTCCCCGGCGGGAATGGTAACCATAATGGGTTCTATGACAGCAGGGGGAGTGGATTGGGTAGCGGCTTGGGTGGATGAGCAGGCAACCGAGCATGCCAGTAGTGATAAATACATTATTCGCATTGGATAAGTCCTTAGTATGTTGGCAATCAAAGCGCGGATGAAAGTGGCGTGTTATGCGTTTAAAGTCCTAGTTAAATTCTTGTTTCAGGCCGTATAAGAAAAAAAATAGAAAAATTGCCCGGTTTATTCTCACAGCGGTCAGTTGACCACCCAATCAATGCCACTAGAATTGGCGCTCTTGCCAATCCAGAACGGAACTTCATGAAATACGCGATAAACGCTTTTGTGTTTGACACTGACCAGCTCTTGCTTGCGCGTGAGGGAGAAGTTGTTGCTTTCAGGCTCAATGAGGCGAAGCTGTTGGCCTTGTTGTTGAGCGAGCCCAGCAAACTCTTCAGTAAAGAGGAAATTCTGGATAAGGTCTGGGCAGGAAAAGTCGTTGCAGAGCAGGCGGTATTTCAAAATATCCGCAACTTGCGCGCGATCTTCGGTGAGGAATCGATAAAGACTTTCTCGAAAAAGGGCTACCAGTGGCAATTGCCGATTACTCAGGTCTGCGCTGATCCANNCCCGCCGTGAATTCCGTGGCCGCCAGCGAGCGCGAGGGGCGAGCTTCCAACGCTTTCCACAGGCCTATTGCGGCTAGCATATTGTTGGGCACCCTCTTAGTGGTAGCGGTGTTAGGGTGGTGGCAATCAACAATGAATCTTCCCCCCCTTCCCCGGCTAGCGCTGATACCGCTCACGGCTGATCAGGAATTAGCTCAGTCGTTTATTGATTCCGTAGACGATGGATTGCGCAACTCTGAGCAATTTACGACGGTGGTTTTTAACGCGCAGACTGTACCCAGGGACTTTATCTGGGCGCCGCAAAAATATTTTCAGACCATTACCCAATTCACTGAGGCGCCCTACGTTTTTATGGGTTGGGTGTCCCAGCAGGCGGGGAGTTTTCGTATTCGTTATTTGCTCAAGAGCAGTAAAAATAGCTGGCGAGCTGAACATCATGTGACTACGGCGGCAGAATTAGCCAGGCTCGTGAATAGCCATGTGGGCCTTATTCTCGATTCTGGCCTGCTCGATATAGACGAGCAAGACGCCCTGCTGTTGGGGGCAAAACTCAAATTGCTCCAAACCCAATATCCCCAAGACCTTAATCTGTTACAGGCGCTGATCAATTTTCAAACGCAGCGGGGTGATGCTGCTAACGGCATAATGCTGGCAAAAGAGCTGCAGGAAAAAGCCGCACAGCAGCAGCATCAGCTGTTTGTCGCCAAAGGGCATTTGGCCGAAGCCAGTGCCTACATTCACGAAAGTCTGCTCGCCGATGCCGAGCTAGCGCTCGCCAAAGCTGAGACAGGCTTTCAGGCGGTTGACGACTGGGAGAGCTTGGTTGATGTTGAACAGGAACGGATTGCGGTCGCCTTTGCCAGAAATGATTATGATCAGGCGCAGCGCGATTTTCAGCGCGCACTGGAATTTGCGCGCCGCTCGGGCGATGTAATAAAGGAGTACCGCTTGCATAGCTGGGCGGCAGTCATGGCCCATAAATTCACGCAACCGGAGGATAGCTGGGGTTACCTTGATCGCGCAGAGGCGGTGTTAGACCAGCATCAGCAAGCCCCTGAATTCTATGCATTAATTCAATTTTATGCGGGCATGTTTGAGCAGGAACCTGCAGCAGCGGAAAAGCGCTATCGCAAAGTCTTAAGCCTACTCCCTGCCAGCCAGGACTGGTGGGAGCGCGAGCGCGCACAAGCGCACCTGAGTGAGCTGTTAATTACCCAATCGCGCTGGCAGGATGCGCTGGATCTTTATGCTGACCAACCGCTGGGTGCGACTCAAGAGCTCTTGGTCGGCAATATTTGGAAAGCACAGCAAGACTGGGCAAAAGCGGAAGCCTTTGGTGTCCAGTCGTTTAAGACCGCAAACCTGAATGGTCAGTTGCGGAACGCTCTGGATGCGGCCATCTATTTATTGCAGTTGGATAAACAGTTGGAGAGACCAGCCAATAGCGTTTATCGCCAGTTCTTATTGAAGAAAGCGGCGGATGTTCCGAATTGGATAAGATTTAACAAGGCACAGCTGGCGGACGCTGGACTCGAACTTCCGCTGCCTTAGGCCGTTAGTGGCAGCGGTTTCCAAAGCCCTTGGTTTTTACTGACAAAAATCCACCTGGTGCACTTTAGAGAAAGGTAAAGATCTAACAAACGGATAATAAAAGGATGTAACTCGCGCCGGGAGTCGGTAGCATCAGCAATTAAATCAGATAATTAATAAGAGCAATTTATGAACACATCCAAATTACTCCTGACATTTACTTTAAGTGGGTTAATAACAGCTTGCGGTGGTGGCGGAGGCGGCGGCGGTGGATCAACCCCGGCATCCAAAGCAGCATCATCGATAGCACCTGCCAGTAGCATTGCACCTGCCAGCAGTATTGCGCCATCGTCGGTAGCTGCCTCTTCCATCGCAGCCTCCTCGATACCGGTCGCCAGTTCGGTTGCATCAGTCGTCGCGAGTTCTGCCGCCAGCAGTGTTGCACCGACGGTCAGTGCTTTTATCGTGGTCGATCAATTTGGCTATCTACCCGACGCGAAAAAAATTGCGGTGGTGCGGGATCCCCAAACCGGCTATGACGCCGCACTCAGTTTTACCCCCGGTACAAATTATCAACTGCTGAATCTGGATACGGGCACGGTAGCATTGAGTGGTATGGCAACTTCGTGGAAATCCGGCGCTACTTTTGAGGCAGCAGGCGATAAAGCCTGGTGGTTTGATTTTTCCAGCGTAACCACTCCCGGCAACTACGCAGTGGTTGATGTCGAAAGAAATGTACGTTCCCCCGGTTTTAAAATCGCGGCCGATATCTATCAACCGGTACTGAAGCATGCGTTGCGCAGCTTCTTTTATCAGCGCGCCGGTTTTGCTAAACAAGCGCCTTTTGCCGAAGCGGCATGGATAGATACAGCTAGCCATATCGGCGCTGGCCAGGATAAAAACGCCCGCCTGTTTACTGACAAAAACAACGCCGCGACCGAGAGAGACTTATCCGGCGGTTGGTACGATGCGGGTGATTACAACAAATACACCAACTGGCATGCCTATTATCTGGTCGCCCTGCTCCACGCCTATGCGGAAAACCCGACTATCTGGGGTGACGATTACAATATCCCCGAATCCGGCAACGGCATTCCCGATATTATCGACGAGATTAAATGGGGCTTTGACTGGCTGAAAAAAATGCAGAATGAGGATGGCTCGGTGCTGTCGATTCTCGGTCTCTCCCATGCCAGTCCGCCATCTGCTGCTACCGGTCCGAGTTATTACGGCCCGGCTAACACCTCTGCAACCCTGACCAGTGCGGGTGCTTTTGCCTTGGGCAGCAAAATACTGGCGCAACTCGATAATGCGGATTTGACCAGCTACGCCGCTGATCTGAAAACCCGCGCAGAAAATGCTTGGGCTTGGTCAGTTGCCAACCCGAACGTCATCTTTCGCAATAACGAGGGTGCAACCTCGGGATTGGGTGCTGGCCAGCAAGAGGTAGACGACGCCGGTCGTGCGACGAAAAAACTCACCGCTGCGATTTACCTGTTTGCCGCGACGGGTTCATCAATCTACCGCGATCATGTCGATGCCAACGCCACTAACGCGGCCACCTGGGTAGACGTTTGGAATGAACCAGAGCTAACGGCATGGCTCTATTACACAAGCCTGCCGGATGCGACCTCTAATATCGCCGCTAGTGTAAAAAACCAGTATCAAACGGCCTTTAATGCCAATCACAACTGGCCCGCCGCGCGTAATGCGGAAGACCCCTATCGCGCTTTTATCGGCACCAGCAACTTTACTTGGGGCAGCAACCGCACAATCTCGCGCAAAGGCCAGACGTTTTACAATCTGATTGATTACAACATCAACGGTACCGATGCTGCCGAAGTGCGCAACGCCGCGCTCGGTTATCTCAACTATATCCACGGCGTTAACCCGCAAGGCATGGTCTACCTGTCCAACATGTACAGCCTGGGCGTGCACAGCTCGGTGAACGAGTTCTATCACTCCTGGTTTACCAACGGCAGCGCGTTGTGGGATAGAGTTGGAACTTCAACTTATGGTCCCGCGCCCGGCTTTTTGGTGGGCGGCCCCAACCCATCTTACGACTGGGATGGCAACTGCACCTCAGGTAGCCCGAATGCCGGTTGCGGCACCGCAGCTCCCAATCCACCCAAAGGCCAACCAGCGATGAAAGCCTATCTGGACTTCAACACCAGCTGGCCGCTTAACTCTTGGCAGATCACTGAAAACCATAACGACTATCAAGTCGCTTATATTCGCTTGTTGTCCAAGTTTGTAGATTAATACTGCATGTGAATCCCCCCGCAACGGGGGGATTCAAACTTGGCAGCCCTGACTGCATAATCACGTCACTTCCAGCCATCTCATTCAAGGTCGATGTGATAGACGCCAGCCTGATTTCCTCTATTGATTTCTTCATCCGCTACGCCTGTATCGGGCAATTGTTCCTATTGATCACCTATTTGTTTTATAAGCCCTACCGCAAACAATCCAGGCTAAGTACGCAAGTTATTCCGTTGATGTTGATAGTAGGCGTAGCTGCCTATTTATTATTAACCGCACCTTACTCCCCTCGCCCTCAGGGTTTTATCCGTAGCGTGTTGCTGATGTTTACGCACAGCATGCCGGTATTTTTATGGTTATATGGCAAGCAATTATTTGATGACGGGTTTGATCTGCAGCACTGGTCGTTGTGGGGAAAATCGGCGCTGGGGTTGCTGGCGGTTTTTTATATTTATGTTTTTTTAATAAGAGGTGGTGGCGGACATCTTCAAATGGCCAGCCATGTCATTGCGTTAATTTTTATCGTCCATTTATTGGCAAGTGTGATAGCAACCTGGCGCCATGATCTGGTGGAGCAGCGACGCATAGCGCGTTTCTGGTTTGTGTTGCTAGTGGGTTTATTTTTTCTGATGCTGGATGTGGTCGAGTTAAGTAATACCCGATTGAATCGTCATCAGATTTTTATGTTGATGAGCGCGTCCATTTGTTTGATCGGAACCAGCGTTACTGCTGTGCTGCTTTTTTCTCATGCCTTATCGACAAAACCGCAATTCACATCGGATGGAACGTCGGAGACTCTGCGTTACTCGCGCCTGATCCCACAAGAAAATGCACTCGCTATAAAACTACAAACCTTCATTAATGATGAAGGTTACTTACAACCGGATCTCACCATTAGTAAGTTAGCCGACCAGTTGGAATGCCCGGATCATCATTTGCGTAAACTGATTAACCAGTCACTGGGTTTTACCAACTTCAATGAATTTCTTAACCATTACCGTATTGAGGTTGCGCGTAAACGATTGTTTGAATCTTCTCTGCCAGTGCTTTCTATTGCACTGGATTTGGGTTATGGCTCAATCGCCTCTTTCAATCGCGCATTTAAAGATATTGTTGGCATTACACCGACGGCCTATCGAATGGCGGTGCAAAACAAAAGTCAGCCCTAAAAATTCTTGAATGTTGCTGATCATTTTTAGAATCGATCAGCTTTTTTAGATTTTGCTAAGCTATTTTCCTGCTGTTTCATCAGAGTGCTTTTTTTTATTAACACTCGATGGTGAAAAACAATGCACAAAATCCCCTACAAAAAAATAAGCCTATTTACCTTTGCGATAGCCTTTATCTGGTTCGCATGGCCGATGTATCAATTCCTTGCTTATGAAGGCAAGGTGCCTATGTGGTTCCCAACGGATATAGACGCACCTGACCGGTATCCGCAAACAACCACATTTTCGGCGCATCCCAGATCCAACTCTGCACTGGAATTATTGGCAGAACATAGGGAGAAAATTCACGCACCCTCAATGTCGGCGGCGGTCGCAATTGATGGAAAAATTGTGTGGGCAGGTGCGGTAGGCTGGGCAAATATTGAAAAACATATTCCCGCAACAACAGATACTCAATTCCGTATTGGTAGCACATCCAAAGCAGTGACAGCGACGCTACTCGCCAAATTGTTTCAAGGTGGAAAAATCGAACTGGATAAACCCATATCGAATTACGATTCGAATTTACCCAATCCTCAGTGGGGCAATATTACGCCGCGGCAACTCGCATCCCATTCTAGCGGCTTGCCAGATTATTTGGATAACTATGGCGATTTATGGGGAATGCATTATTTGTTCAAGCTCGATAAACGCTACACATCAGTGCGTGAATCGCTGGAAGTGTTTGACGATAATGACCTGCTATTTACACCGGGTAGCCAATTCCACTACACCAGCTTAAACACAGTATTGCAAAGTGTGGTGCTTGAGGCTGTTGCCGGTGAGCCTTTTCTCAGGGCCATGCGCAACAACATTTTTACGCCACTGGGAATGAACGCCACGGGTGCAGAATATGAACTTTCCCAACCGAATTCATTAGCGACTTTTTACTGGAACAAGGACGGAAAATACCCTGCATTCCGTGTTTGGCAAAGGGTCGATTTAAGCCATCGGCTGGCCGGTGGCGGGTTTATCTCAACACCCTCCGATATGGTAAAACTGGGCTCAGCTTGGTTGGATGAAAAATTCATCACACCTGAAACACGCCAGCAATTCTGGCAGCCACAAACATTGGTGGATGGCAGCATCAATCCACAAAATTATGCTTTAGGTTGGCGCTGGGCAAATTATGAGGATGAAGCCGGGCTAGTCCACAACGCAAACCACGGCGGTGTTTCCCGTGGTTCGCAAAGTTGGCTGATGGTGATTCCCGAAAGAAAGATGGCGGTTGCAGTGATGATCAACTCGAATGTCGAGGAATTTTGGGATTTTGGCCAAGTCAGTATGCCCATGGCGCGGCTGTTCTTTGGGGAATAATGCCGCCAGTTCGGGGTGGCTGAACAAAAATAAAACTTGCCAATAAGTTTCGAAAGACTACAATAACTTTCATATCGAAACTTATTGGCAGCTAAGTAATGACCAAACGAAACACTCAACAGCGCCGCCGGGCGATTATCGACCTGCTTAATAGCAGTGGTGAAGTCAGCGTTGAGGCCTTGGCGGAGCAGTTTTCCACTTCGGAAGTCACAATCCGCAAGGATTTGGCCGCATTGGAGTCCAATGGTTTGCTATTGCGTCGCTACGGTGGCGCGGTTCCAGTTCCGCAAGAGCTGATGAGCGATCCGGTCGAAAAAGTTTCGGTTCGTAAGCAGGCGATCGCCAAGGCCGCTGCGCAACTGATCCGCGACCATAACCGCATCATCCTCGACAGCGGCAGTTCCACCACCTCCGCCCTACTGCCCGAGTTATCCCACAAGCAGGGGTTGGTGGTGATGACCAACTCCCTCAGCATCGCCAACGCGCTGCGCGAACTGGAAAACGAACCCACCATTTTGATGACCGGTGGCACCTGGGATCCAAAATCAGAGGGCTTTCAAGGCCAACTCGCCGAGCAGATTTTGCGCTCCTACAACTTCGACCAATTTTTTATCGGTGCCGACGGTTTGGATCTGGAACGCGGTACCACCACGTTCAATGAACTCTACAGCCTTAGTCGAGTGATGGCCGAAGTCGCACGCGAGGTGATTGTGATGGCCGAGTCTGACAAGATCGGCCGCAAAATTCATAACCTCGAACTGCCTTGGTCAGCGATAAAAGTGCTGGTGACAGATGAGGGTATCGATGCAAACGACAAACAGAAAATTGAACAACAGGGTGTGCAAGTGATTATTGGTTAAAACAATCTCTCGGCAACTGCATCCTGCGTGGCTCTACCTCCCGCATCCATGCAGTCGTCCTAACTTCCCTTGGCTACGTGCCCTGTTCCAAAGGAAGGACTGGATTCCCCCTCTTTGAAAAAGAGGGGTTAGGGGAGATTAAAAAAACAAAATATTTTTACTACTACTAAAGCTCAAGGAGTTAATTATGTGTGGAATTGTCGGCGCAGTAGCGCAACGTGATGTGGTGGATATTCTGGTGGAAGGATTGCGTCGCCTCGAATATCGCGGTTATGACTCTGCCGGTGTGGCAGTGGTAAACAGCAGCGGCGAATTGCAGCGCGTGCGCCGCCTCGGCAAAGTGAAAGAATTATCCGATGCAGTCAAAGCGGAACCAACACCCGGTGGAACGGGTATTGCGCACACGCGCTGGGCAACTCACGGCGAGCCGAGCGAACGTAATGCGCATCCACATATTTCCAAAGAGCACATCGCGGTAGTGCATAACGGCATTATTGAAAACCACGCAAATTTGCGCCGCTTACTGCAAGAAGAAGGTTATGAATTTACCTCAGATACCGACACCGAAGTAATCGCGCATTTGGTGCAAAAAGAATTAAAAACTACCGACAGTTTATTAGCGGCTGTACAAAAAACCGTAAAACAATTGCACGGTGCTTACGGCACAGTATTAATGGACAAAAACGATGCATCACGTTTAGTCGTTGCGCGCTCTGGTAGTCCGTTAGTGATTGGTTTAGGCATCGGCGAAAATTTTATCGCGTCAGATCAGCTTGCACTGTTGCCGGTAACACGCCGCTTTATCTTTTTGGAAGAAGGCGATGTAGCCGAAATCACCCGCACAACCATTAGTATCTTTGATAAAGATGGCGTTGCGGTTGAGCGCCAAATTCACGAATCTACCGCAAGTTACGATGCGGGCGACAAAGGTCAATATCGCCACTTTATGCTCAAGGAAATTTACGAACAACCTAACGCGGTGATGAATACACTCGAAGGTCGTTTAAGTAATGAATCAGTGATGGATGAAACCTTTGGCAACGGCGCCGCTGAATTATTTAAAAAGGTAAAACACATCCAAATCGTCGCCTGCGGAACCAGCTATCACTCGGCCATGGTTGCACGCTACTGGTTGGAAACCTTTTCCGGCATTTCCTGTAACGTTGAAATCGCCAGCGAATTCCGCTACCGCAAATCTTTTGTACAACCCAACAGCATGGTTGTCACCATCAGCCAATCCGGTGAAACAGCAGATACGCTTGCCGCATTGCGCTTGGCAAAAGAACTCGGTTATTTAGGTAGCTTGAGTATTTGCAACGTTGCCGGTTCATCATTGGTGCGTGAATCAGATTTAGCCTTTATGACCCGCGCCGGAGCTGAAATTGGTGTGGCCTCTACCAAAGCCTTCACCACCCAATTAGTCGGCTTGGCGATGCTGGTATTAGCCATTGGTAAATACAATGGCCTCTCTGCCGAACAACAGAAAGAAATGGTCGCTGCGTTAAAAAATCTTCCCGCAAAATTGGAAGAGTCTTTAGCGCTCGCACCCAAAATCGAAGCACTCGCTGAAGAATTTGCCGATAAACACCACGCCCTCTTTTTAGGTCGCGGTGATCAATATCCCATAGCAATGGAAGGCGCGTTGAAATTAAAAGAAATTTCCTATATCCATGCCGAAGCTTACGCAGCAGGTGAATTAAAACACGGTCCACTGGCATTGATCGACGCACACATGCCGATTATCGTAGTAGCACCAAACAACGACTTGTTGGAAAAATTAAAATCCAACGTGGAAGAAGTTCGCGCACGCGGCGGCATCTTGTATGTGTTCGCGGATGAAGATGCAAAATTTGAATCAGATGCAACCATGCGCGTCATCAACGTACCGCATATTCATCCGTGGTTAGCACCGATTCTCTATACCTTGCCGTTGCAGTTGTTAAGTTATTACGTGGCGATCATTAAGGGAACAGACGTGGATCAGCCGAGGAATTTGGCGAAGTCGGTTACAGTGGAATAATTCATTCTAGTTCGTAAAAAACTGTTGTCCGTTTAAAATAATTAGTGATACTTTAAAATAAATGGCGATACTTTAAAATAATTAGTGATACTAACCCAGTAGTGACCTATATTTGATCAAAATAGGTTGCCACTGGTTTTTTTAATGTCCAAGAATCCCGAAAAAACTAAGGAAATCAAGGCTAAAGCGGAAAGGCAGATAGCTTCGCGTTTAGCTAAAGGCGCTGGTTCAGGCGCCGGAAGAGCCTATAAACCCTATTTGACTGTCAGGGATGTGAACTCCAGGGGAAGGTATAATCGCTCGCCCAGCGTTACGGTGGGTCGCGTTCACCAGTTGCTGTCCGACCTTGAATACCATGTATTGCTAATGCTGGATTGGGATTCGCAGGTGACCGATATTCGTGAACAATTTCCGGTGCCTATTGAGGAATCACAAGCTATTGCACGCGAGATGGGGATAGCTCACCTGAGCTATCAAGGTACAGACGAAGTCCTTACGACAGACTTTCTGGTTGATCTGAATATCCAAGGTAAAACTATTCGCAGAGCAATATCTGCAAAATATGCCGAAGCACTTGATGATCCGCGTGTACTTGAAAAGATGGAATTGGAACGTCGCTACTGGTCGTCCAAGGGCATACAATTTAATCTGGTAACAGAACTGGAAATCCCGGCGTTACTTCAAAAGAATGTAAAGTGGTTTCATCCTTACATGAATCACTTCGATTTAAGTACCCCCGAACAACAACAAGAATATTTTAGGATATTGCTCGCCGCAATTAATCAGTCACCCTCACAAAAAGTTACCGCTATAACTACCCGATTAGATGATGAATATAACATTGATCCGGGTACCCACCTGGCTTTACTAAGACAGTTCCTCGCCCAGCGGGCTTTCTATTTTGATCTCGAAGCGTTAACGATTGTGAACTTAAGAGCAAGAGACCTCACTCCTTCACATTTTTGGCTCGAACAGGATTATGAATATGCTGTTGGTGAATGATGTCTATGAATTATCCGGTCACCGCTACCGCATTTTATGGGGCGAACCGAAGACGATTTATTGGATAGATATCGATGCTGAGAATGCATTGCCTCAGCAGGTAGAGCGTACGGTTTTAGTTGAACACCTTGCTAATGAAGAGATGCGCTGGATCGACGATCCTTTCGAATTATTCATCTTGAACCCAACCAAGCAATCTCAATGGGGAAAAGACATCCAAAAAAAGGCGTGGGAAATGGTGGGGCCGTATGTCACTAACGAGCCTGCCATTTACGAACGGGGTTCGCGTGGCAAAATGATCCAGGCGATGGTTGTGAAGCATGAGACTACTAAAGCATTGGTATACAGAAAACTTAGAGAATATTGGCAACGTGGCAAGAGTCCACATGCGTTGTATCCAGACACAACAAATAAAGGGAGTCCGAACAAACCCAAAGCCATCACCGATAAAAAACGTGGGCGTCCCCGCAAAGTTGCGCTAGGTACAGGCACCAATATCACGACAGAGATTGAAAAAATTTTTCGTACCGTTATTAAAGTGTACTACCTAACAAAAGATGAAAATACCGTTCGGTTCGTATACCGCAGAGCGTTGTTTTTGCTTGGATTTGATAGCACGAAGAAAAACAATGAAGAGCAGCTTGCTGAAGCTCCAACCTATGAACAATTCTATTACTTCCTCCAAAAGGAAGTGACAGAGACTGAAAAAATTAAAAAACGACTCGGCGAGATTATTTACCAGAAAGACTACCGTCCTGTCTTGGGGTCATCGACGGCAGGTGCAATGGGGCCTGGCAGCCTATACCAGATCGATGCAACGATTGGTGATCTTTATTTGATTGATGAAGAGACTCGAAGCGTTATTGTTGGTCGCCCAGTAATTTATATCGTAATCGATGTATTCAGCCGAATGATTACTGGTGTGCACGTAGGATTAGAAGGCCCATCTTGGGTAAGTGCAATGTTTGCGTTGGCAAACACCATGTTTGACAAGGTGCGATATTGCGCAAGTTACGGTATTACTATTAACCACGACGAATGGCCAGTCATTGGTAAGCCTGAAGCTATTCTTGGGGATAAAGGTGAGCTAATAGGAAAAGCTGTAGAAGTGCTTTCCGAGGCATTATTTATTAACGTCCAAAACACCCCATCGTTCAGAGCAGATTGGAAAGGCATCGTAGAACAACAATTTAGAACACTTCAGGCTGACTTCAAACCTTACGTTGAAGGTTACGTCACTAACACCATCGTTAAAAAACGTGGTGGTTCGGATTATCGACTGGACGCCGAACTTACATTAAGAGATATCACTCGCATCATTATCAATTGCGTCATTATCTACAACACTACACACGCAATGGAATATTACGATCCTGATCGCGATATTCCAACAAATTTACCCCTTATCCCATTGGCGTTATGGAACTGGGGTATACAAAATCGTACTGGCAAACTTAGGGGGGTCAACGAAGAACTTGCCGCTGTCAACTTAATGCCCCATAAAGAAGTATCTGTCTCCGAATTGGGCTTGAATCTTTTTGGTTGCTATTACAGCGCCGCTATCGCGGTTAAGGAAGGATGGTTCGAAAGGATTAAAGGCCAATCAATGAGGGTGTTAGTCGCTTACGATCCACATTGCACAGACACTATCTACTTCCGTCCGGATGGCAAGTACGACAAGTTCATTCCCTTTGAACTAACCGAACGAAGCAGAGCTTTTAGAGGTTTAACATTTTGGGACGTGTGGCGAATCCAAGCAGAACAGAGCAAAACGGGTGCACGATCAAAACTCACAAAGTTGAAAGGTGAATTAACGCGCGATAAAAAAATCGAAGAGATAGTTGAGGAAGCGCGGTCAAAAAACAACGATATGTCTCACCTACCTAAATCTCAAAGAACCGCTAACATCCGGGAAAACAAGAAAAATGAAATTGATATTCATCGTGCCCGAAACGGCTTGATGCCTCCACTATCGAAACCAGAAAAGCTTCCAGTTAAAAAGGATAATGTGGTTTATCTGTCGGGCGAAAAACCACAAGATTATAGCGTCCCTAATATGCTGGATATCATTTACGGTGACGATGATGGAAATTGATAAAAATAAAATAGAAATCGCTGAATACAAGGATCACGGTTTACCTGAATACACAGATAACCCGTTTATCAGCGCGTTACCGCTATTGAAGAATTTTCAATCAGTTCTTAAAGACATGATAGTCCCACCATCATTTGATGAGAGGGAACTTAACCTGGATTGGCATCAGAGAATTCATGCGCTGCAAAGATTAACCCACCAGTTTTTCCAGCCGAGAGTACAGCATGGTGTGTTGGAGCAAAAATTTAGCGTACTGATTCGTCAAGGCTATATCGGAAGGAATCCCGCTACAGCAGCTTTCAAAAAACATTTAAACAATGGCTATGATCGGATTGTTAATAAAGATATTACACTAACAGTAAGAAAAGAAGTTGAGTCTACCGCGGTCGGTTTTTCCATCGTAGGACTATCTGGCTGTGGCAAAACCAAAGCAGTACAAAAATGCCTTGAGGCTTATCCCCTGGCAATTTTTCATCCTGAGCTTCACATAATCCAAATTCCTTGGTTGAAGCTTGAATGTCCGCGCAATGGATCATTGACCGAGCTTTGTTATAACTTCTTTCGAGCTGTAGATGGTCGTATAGGTACCCAATACTTTAATACCTACTGTAAACCAAGAGTAAGTGTAGACAGTTTGATCG
>DQHS01000085.1 GCA_003524365.1 Cellvibrio sp.
ATTTTCCAGCGCGATAAGGCCGAAAGCGGATTCGGCACCAACTGCCCATTAGCGCCCGGCACCCGTGGCCACAACCAGCGGGCGATCTGCCAATCGCCGCGCATCCAGCGCTCGCGCCGCGCCACATCCAACTCGTAGCGGGCGGGCGAATCTTCATAAAGATGCACATCGCTCAACAACCCGGCACGTGCATAGCACCCTTCCAACAAATCGTGGCTGAGGATGCGATTGTCGGNNCGCCGAACAGATCCTGATACACATCCGACACCGAGCGGGTGTAAGGGTCAATCCCCGGCTCGCTGCCGTACAGCTGCACATAACGCGAGCCATTAGCAGCTGATAAAGTCGCCGCCATACGCGGCTGCAAAATGCCATAGCCACGGCTGATAATGTGTTGGTCAGGATCATAAACCGGACGATTGAGCGGGTGCGCCATGGTACCGACAAACTGGCGGGCTGCATCGCGCGGCAGTTGGGTGTCCGTATCCAGAGTGATCACGTAACGCAGTTGGGGGAGCGCATCCAAATCGCCAACAATTAACGAAAAATTCTCTTTATGTACATTGCCTTCACGCAGCAGCCGGTTCAAATCGGCCAGTTTGCCGCGTTTGCGCTCATAGCCCATCCACCGCTTGACGACAGGGTTCCACAAGCGCGGGCGATGAAACAGGAAGAAGCGATTGCAGGTCTTGGAGTCGCCGGTATTGGAGCTGCTGGAATTAGTCGATGGATAGGCTTTATTGAGCCGTTCGATGCCTTCGCGCGTACGGGTTAGCAACACCTCATCGCCCGGCAGGGATTCGCTGTCGGCATCGCCAAAATCGGTCAGCAGACCAAAATATAATTGTTCATCGCGGTTGCCCAGAAAGCGCACTTCAAGCGCTTCCAGCAAATCATCAACTCCCTGCTGGCTGGTAAGCAGTGTCGGTACCACCACGAGTGTGGTGAGGTTTTCCGGTATGCCCTGCACAAAATCCAGTCGCGGCAAACGTTTGGGCCTTACCACCAGCGTGACTACCCAATTCACCAGCGCCGAGGCAAGCGCGGTTGATGCCAGCACTGCCATTAGCATCAACACGCCCAGCTGCCAGTCTGCAATAGGTGCAGCTTCACGTGGTGTGAACTGCACCAGCGTGAAAAACCCAGCCGTTGCGAGCAACACCAAGGACAAAATCGACCCGACGTACAACGGCAAACGCACCCGCGCACACCCGCGCCGCAGCCATTCGCCCAAGGGTAAACGCGCCGCCACCGCCCGCTCCAATTGCGGCAAACCGCGATCAATCAGGTAGTAGCCAACATGGCCACGATAGGCATGAATGTCCGGCTGCGATTCAACACTGCCAGCATGCTGCGCGAGTTCAATCGCTACACGGGCAATTCCTGCTTCAGAAATCTTGCTGCGTTTGGCGAGGCGATCAATTACATGGCGGTATTCATCGCGTGTCGCAAAATCCATACGGCGATACACATCATCCCTATCCTCCAACAATATTTGCTCGACGATACTCATCGTCTCTACAAACACACGCCAGTCGTAAGCGCCTAAAAAACGCAGACTGCCGATGCTGTTGCTAATGGAAACCTGATCAACCGCCTGCTGCTGGGTCTCCGCCTGCACCATCTGTTCAATGGTCATGCTTTCTTCAGCCAGACGCTGCTCAATCCAGGTCAGCGGCAACGCCAATGCGGGGCCGTGACCCTGCAAGCGGCGCACTAGTTCGGCGACAAACGCACTCACCATCGGCGGATTGGAGCGCGCCATATCGGCGATCACCACAATCAAATTTTTAGGGTCGCTCTCGGCCACCTCTACCATCTGGCTGGCCCATTCGCGCGCTTGATTCAGATAGGTGCGGGCATTGGTAATGCGCAAACTCACGCGGCGCAAATTCTCAATCAGCGCCAGGCGCAACATGATCGGAATCGCCCAGAGTTCTCCGAGGGTAAGCGGGGTGACAGTTTGATAAGCAGCGACAAAACGGCTGAGAATTTCCGCATCGATACGGCCATCGCCATGGGCGATAGCAGCGAGCGCCAGATCATAAACGCGCGGCAATCCGGCGGATCGCCCAGCGCCCAAGCGCGGCAATTCGCGGCTGTAATTTTTGGGGAAATGACGTTTGGCGGTGCGGATTTGCTCTTCGATCATGTAAAAATTGTCGAGCAGCCACTCACCTGCGGGCGCAATGCGCGAACGCGCTTTTACGGCAGAGGCGAGCAGCTCACAGCCACTAATCAACACCTGTTCGTTTTCATCCAAACGCGTCAGCAACCGATCGCGGGTGCGCGCTTTGCTAAGGCTATGTTCACTCGCCAGCACTTTACCGAAGTGCTCCATCTGATCGGCACTGAATAATTCAGCGCGCAGCGGATTAAGATCATCCGGGCGCGCCGCGCGCCGGTCATACACACGGTTGCGCCAGGAACTAAAGCCTGACTTAAACGTTAAGGATAAGATTTTACCCCAGCGAGCGTTTTTCATATTAAAACCTTGGGGAAGATTGTCCTTCACAGCATGACCAGCTCGCTTCGGTTTGTCTGTTCGTTAGCGAGCTTTGCTTTTTTAGCGCTTGGCCGGGCGACGGGCATAAGGGGACTGGCAAGCCGATTGCCTGCGAATAATGTCATCAAGACAACATTTAAATGGGAGTGCAGCGAAACCTAATTTGCGCCAGCTAGAACAATCGCTCTATGCGCCGCAGTTGTACACGCACCAGATTTTTATTCGGTTCATTGCGATGACTGTGGTGAAACTTTTCACCATCGTCATCAAAAGACTTGGTCGACTTACGCGCGCGCGCATCGGATTTTCGCGGCTGTGAACCCAGGTCATGGGAAAATTTTTCATTATTAAAATAATCATTTTTATCGCCCTTGATATCTTTTTTCATTTCTCAATCCACCCAAAAATTTATTGAACGTAAAAAAATAACCAGAAAACAATAAAGTGACCATTTAACAAAATCCGTGCGCTACCCCGCATAGCGAAAATAATCTGTGTGTGTTTTCGTACAGACATAATCGTCGCCAATTTATAAATTAGCCAAACACAAACTGACTGGAGATAGAAATGGAAACACAATTTGCACATCGCCCCGATAATAATTACCGCGAAGGCGTAATTAGCAATCAGCCAGTGAATGACAGCGCCGTTGCATGGTGCGCTGTGTTTGCCGGTGCAGTTGCTTCTGCCGCGCTCTCGCTCATTTTATTATTGCTGGGAACGGGTTTTGGACTGACGCTAGTATCGCCCTGGTCGAGCGAAGGAATTAGCAGCACGAGTTTTGGCGTGTCGAGCATTGTCGGCATCACCTTAATATCCCTCGCAGCTTCAGCGCTGGGCGGTTATCTCGCCGGTAGATTAAGAACCCGCTGGCTGAACACCCACATCGACGAAGTGTATTTTCGCGATACCGCACACGGATTTTTATCCTGGGCAGTTGCAACGCTGGGCACGGCGGCCTTACTCACATCAGTTATTGGCGGCATTATGGGCAGCGGCGTTAAAGCCGGTGCAGCAATTGCTGGCGGCGCAGCCACGGCTGCAAGTGGTGTTGCGGCAAGTGGGACAGCGACAGCATTAATGGCGGATAACAGTGAAAGCAATACCGCGTTGACGTATATGCTGGATTCCCTGCTTCGCAAAGACACGGCCAGCGCTGCTGCAGATAATTCCCAGCAACAGCCAGTTGCTTCAGAAAATCCTGTCGATGGTGAACTCGCTACCGAGCCAGCACCAGCACCAGCACCAGCACCAGCACCAGCACCAGCACCAGCACCACAAGTAAATAACAACACTTCCAGAATGCAAAGTGATGCACATAAAGGTGAACTCATGCGCATTATTGTTCACGGTATATCAACCGATTCCCTTCCACAAAACGATGTGAAATACGCGGGTCAACTTGTTGCAGAAGCAACTGGAATAGATCAACAAACCGCTGAAAAACGCGTGGCAGATAGTTTCACAATGTTAAGAGAAAAATTGGACGAAGCCGAAACCGCCGCACTCGCCGCCGCTGACAAAGCACGTGAAGTATCGGCCTACACATCGCTCTGGTTATTTATTTCATTATTAAGTGGTGCGTTTGTCGCCAGCCTAATGGCCGTATACGGCGGACGCCAACGCGACCTTTAACTCACATTATTTTTTCTTAAGGAGAAAAATATGCGCTCAATACTTTTGTACTTTCTCGGCATTCCAATCCCTATCATTATCCTCATCGCCATACTTATGTAAGTGATAAAAAAATGGCCTGGAAGCAGAGTGCTTTCGGGCCATTTTTTATTATTAGTATGGAAAACTGTCGATGACAGCCAAACCCATTCATTTCAATATCCAAGGCCGTAGGTTGAGCAGCCATGCCCAACATAGCGTTAGAGCCGTGAATCATAATCCATGCTCTTGTGTAAGATACGCACCACTAAAATTTTCGCTGAAACACTGTGCTTGTAGAAAATGATGTGGCTGCCTTGTGGAAATTTCTTGAAGCCTTCTCGGATGTAGTCGCATGAAATTCCCAAATCTGGATTTTGTGCGAGCATTAAAAACGCTTCGTCCAATTGTTTAATGTACAAATTTCGCTGTGTTTGACCCCAGCGATTTTCTGTAAAAACCGCAATCGAGCGCAAATCATTTTTAGCGTCTTTGCTTAATTGAAATAGTTGCATTAGCGCTTTTGCTCATCCAGTTCAGACAGGAAGTCTTTGTAGTTATAATCGGCAACCCCGCTTTCCTCACCTTGAATGAGCATTTGACGTAGTGCTTGCAGCTTGCTTTCAGAGTCTTCAAGTAGCCTTAATCCTGCCCTTACAACCTCACTGGCTGAACCATAACGGCCAGACTCAAGCTGTGAGGAAATGAAAGTGTCAAAGTGATCACCCAGAGTAATACTAGTGTTCTTAGCCATAAATGCCTCTCAATGCAAAAGTACCAACAAATACCACAATATAATATTTTTTATCTTTTTCAAGATGTAATTGATGCACTTTTGTGCAGTTAAGACACAGGGTCACGGGTTAGTTGGGCAGACTATGCAAACCGTTCATATGAGTGACTTCAGGGCTAACTCATTGAAATATTTAGAAATGGCCACTTCCGGGGAACAGATTTCTGTAACTTTAAACGGCAGACTATTGGCTACAGTGAGTGCACCTGAAGACCGCAGGGCGCTTGCACGCGCGCAGCTAACTGCACTTGCCGCCACCGCGAAGCTGGGCGATGTCATCAGCCCAACCGATAGCGGGTGGAAAGCGCCGCATTGATTTTGATGGATACCTACGCGCTGGTCTGGGATGCATTGGAACAGCCAAAACTCAGCACTGCTGCATTGGGCATTCCTGACCCCGCGCATGAACAAAATCTACTTCACATCAATATCCACCGACCACATAATTCCTCCATCGTCAGTCGTTGCAGTAACGCTGGCTTTACCTGTTTTTAAAACGGTAATCAGTTGCTCTTTTTTATCCAGTTGAATACTCGCGCCAGTGATATCAAGGGAGTATTTTTTATTGGCCGCATTAGCAGGAGCAACAATAACGTTGAAGGCCGTTTTTTCGCCGACCGTTAATTCTGTTTTATCCAGATGTAAGTAAACGCCAGAGACTTTAACAATTTTATCTTGGTAAAATGAAACAGGTCGCTGCGATGTTTGCATCACGCTGTAAGGGCTAAGTGCAACAATATTAGCGCCGGGCTGATGTAACCACTGGCCAAAGATTCCATCTTTGGTGATATCAAAATAACGAAAGTCATCGCAATCGCCATTTTTCATCCCGCCCCATGACCAGTTCAACCAACCGGATTGATGTTCGTGCAAAATTTTCATGCCTTCAAGGTAAGGCAAAGGAGTGGGATTGTCGCACTGCCCCACACGCGTAACAGAAGGCCCTTCACCGATAATCATCGCAATGCCTAGCGTTTTGGATTTTTCTGCAACCTTGTAATAATTTGCAATGGCTTGCTCTGTAGACCAATAGGAATGCGTAGAAAAAATGATATTACCCAAAGGATCATGCTGTAATAATTCCGGCCCTACTCGCAAAAGCTGATCAACATTTTGCCCCCACAGGGATGCATCAATCATAATCGGTACTGTGTAACCCCATTTACGCAAGGATGTGATCGCCGCCTTATAAGTCGTGAGAAAACTTTCATCGCTGATATTGTGATCACCCGTTTCATTGGCGACATTTAAAATCGTCCATTGCCGATTGCGCTCTATGCCTTTAATCAGCACAGGATCATTCCAGAAATCTACGCAAGCCTGCAGAGCCTTGCCCCACTTTCCGGTAGCGTTATGGCATTCCGGAATCGCCACCATTTTGTGAGCGATAGTGTTATCAATCAATTTGATCAAATCCGCTTTCGGATTGATATTTTTATCCCACACCAAACGCAGACTATTAGCACCGGTCTTATCCATTTGCGGAATAAACTGCTCGCCGGTTTTATCGCGCGACCAGACAAACATCTCATTAAAACCCCGCATCACAAAAGGTTCACCCGCTGCGGTGTAGATAATTCCCTTATCGACATACAGTGTGTTTTTGTTCGCAAAAGCCATGCTTGAACAAACAAGTGTCAGGAAAAAAATGAACAAACCGGTGATACCCTTTTTCATCGGAAACTACCTTTTGTGATTAATTATTTTTCGCTTTAGTCGATATTACTGAACACCAAAGCTAGACCAGAATACAAAGGCCGGCCAATCCGCTTAACAGTATAAGGAAAGCTACGGGTCAGACTGAGTCTAGCCAATTCCGGAAAAGACGCATAGTTGGTGGATTACTTGTGTAATGGGCGGTAATTACATTGCTGGGTAAGATTTGTTATTTAGCCTATGTATGCTTCAATGATGTGAACAATTTGTAGGTCGCGCTTCGCGAAGCGAGCCGCGGGAGGTCAGCAGCATGCCCATTTTTGACATATGCACAATCAAAGTTTGAAGGGCAGCAACGTGCCCAAAGCGGTCCTTCGCATGTCACTTTGATAAATTCACTCACAATTCACTTGGCTGTATTAGATAACCAAAAAATGTCAGGGGTGTTTATTGGAAGATGTACCAACTGCATTATTATTTGCTTCCTCATTACGCCTTTTTCACAAATTCCGACTTCAACATCATCGGACCAATGCCTTCGATACGACAATCGATGTCATGGTCGCCATCAACCAAACGCAATATTTTTACTTTGGTTCCTACTTTCACCACCGATGATGAACCTTTAATTTTTAAATCCTTTATGACGGTAACGAAGTCGCCATCCGCAAGCAGATTGCCGTTGGCGTCACGCACTTGTTTGGCGGTTTCTGTAGCGTCGTTGGCTTGCGCTTGTGGTGACCACTCGTGGGCGCACTCGGGGCAGATCAGCATGTTTTGATCCTGATAGGTGTACGGCGAGGTGCACTTCGGGCAAGGTGGAAGTTGAGTCATCGATAAATCTCCGGCGAGAACTAAAAATAAAATGTTTCATTTTTCAAGTACAAAAGAAGGCAGTGCCCATTGCGCTTTTACGGCCCAGAGGCGCAAGACTAAAACGCAGAACATGCTGATGAGTGTATTAATAACCATGGCAAATTGCAGTGCGTCGAGGAGGCAGTAAACAATTCCCCCTAGTGCGCTGGCAGTGGCATAAATTTCGCGTTTTAAAATGAGCGGGATATCGTTGCAAATGATGTCGCGTATCGCACCACCCGCTGTGCCAGTGACCACGCCCATCATAATGGCAACCGGTGCAGAGACTGCCGTCTGATGAAGCGCAACTTGCACACCAATCACGGTAAATACCGCCAGACCAAACGCATCCGAAACGACCATGATGCGCTGATCAAAACGGTGCGTAATGCGTCGCCCCATCAAGGTGAGAATCACAGCAATTGTCACCAGCAATAAATACACGGGGTTGCCAATCCAGCTGACCGGATGAATGCCCAGTACCAGATCCCGCAAAGTGCCGCCGCCCAATGCCGTAATGAACGCAATGACCAGTACACCAAAAATATCCATTGAGCGACGCCCTGCAGCGAGTGCACCACTGATCGCAAACACCAGCACACCAAAACAGTCGCTCATGTAGAGCCAGTTAATTCCGGTCATTCAGGGGTGCCGTTGGTGTTTTGTGGTTGATTGGCATAGGTCGCACCGTGCTTTTCAAGGTATTCCCGTATCAATTGCCGCACCACTTGCGAGGGCGTCACATCCTGGGATGCGCACAACTGCTCGAAAGCATCCTTCTTGGTGGGATCAATCAGCACCGTGAGGCGCGCCGTTTTCTGTTCCATATCCTCTTTCTCATCGTCGAAGGTTTTATTAAAGGGTGATACTCGGGGCAAGTGCTGCTTACAAAACAAAGACCGACCCCGGTTCCTGTGCCGCAATCGCGCGGCCCTGAGCGCCATAACTCGCATGCTGTTAACCCTTGTTAGAATACACCATCAGATTAAAATTATAACCTCATTATAATGTTATTAGCATAATATGATAATGAAAGTTATACTGATTAGGTCAAGACACCCAGAGGGTAGGCCTATGTCACACAGAGCCCATTTGTTTTCCCTGCGCATAGGGCATGCCTTACGGGAAAGTTGTTTTGTCGAACCCTACTCAGGAATGCGGTTCCGAAAAGATCTCCTGGCAGGTTTGACGGTCGGGATTATTGCGGTTCCACTGGCGATGGCTCTGGCAATTGCCAGTGGCGTACCACCGCAATACGGCCTGTACACCGCAGCTATTGCGGGTTTTGTAATTGCACTGACCGGTGGATCCCGCTTCAGTATCTCGGGCCCAACCGCCGCCTTCGTCGTCATCCTGTACCCCATCACCCAAAAGTACGGGCTGAGCGGCCTTCTGCTCGCCAGCGTCATGGCAGGTGCCATGTTGGTGGTGATGGCACTCTTTCGTCTTGGACGGCTGATTGAATACATCCCCGAGCCGGTAACACTGGGCTTTACCGGTGGGATTGGTGTGGTCATAGCCACCCTGCAAATCAAAGATTTCCTCGGCCTGCCCATCGCAACTATGCCGGAGCACTATGCCGAAAAAATCAGTCTTCTCGCGCAATCCATCGGGCATACCCATTGGCCAAGCGTGATAGTTGCCTTATTCACTTTGGCAATTATGTTGCTCTGGCCGCGCCTGAAAACCCCGGTNNTATATCGCCGCCGACGGCAGCACCGCCCAAGGCATTCCTCCCATCCTGCCAAGCTTTGAGTGGCCCTGGCTGCAAGCCGACGCTAATGGCAACACGCTGGTCATTAGCTGGAGCTTGGTGCGCGACCTACTGCCAGCCGCTTTTGCGATAGCCATGCTGGGAGCGATTGAGTCGCTCTTATGTGCTGTGGTGCTGGATGGCATGACTGGTAAACGCCACAGCGCCAACAGCGAATTACTCGGCCAGGGCATTGGCAATCTCATCGCGCCATTTTTTGGTGGCATCACTGCGACGGCGGCGATTGCGCGCTCGGCGGCCAATTTCAAAGCCGGTGCAGAATCGCCCGTTGCAGGCATGATTCACGCGCTTGTCGTAGTCTTAGGTCTGGTTAGCTTCGCGCCTCTGCTTGGGTACTTGCCCATGCCTGCGATGGCCGCCTTGTTGATGGTGGTGGCGTGGAATATGAGTGAAGCCCCCAAGAGTGTGCATTTACTCAAAACCACCCAGCTCAGCGATATTCTGGTTTTTTTGTGCTGTTTTTCGTTAACAGTGTTGTTCGATATGGTGATCGCGATCACCGCCGGTATTGTGTTGGCCGCTATTTTATTTATGAAAGAAATTGCCGACATGACTCGCGTGGTTGAAATTACACAAAACAAACAATATGTGCAGGCAGATGTACCGGAAAATTGCCGCGTATTTAAAATTACCGGCCCCTTATTTTTTGCTGCTGCCGATAAAATATTTGGTGAGCTCACACGCTATTGTGAGCGTGACAAAACTATTATTTTATACCTCGACAATGTCACCATGCTGGATGCCGGTGGCCTCTCTGCGCTCACCAAACTTATTGCTCATTGTGAGAAAGTAGGCGCGCAACTCACACTGACCGATCTGCAATTCCAACCCTTAAAAACCCTGACCAAAGCCAACATCAAACCCATTGAAGGCGTCTTTCGTTTATATCCCCGTTTGGATCATGCCCTGCAACCACTGACTAACGCCTTACCTTCCATTACGTGTTTTTTATAGAGTTTTACACCCCATGAATCTATCCGAAGTCAAAGAAAAAATTCTCGCCAATGAAACTATTGCGATTGAAATGATGCGCAACCCTGCAGAGCTATCCGAATGGGTTATCTGGATTCGGGACGGCGATGGCAAAAGCTTTTTGTTGATGAATGAATTTGATGTCGCCATTACCACTACCGATGCAAATCAAGTGCTACTGCTATTGCGCTCGCTGGGTGTTAAACACGCCAATATCGTTCTTTAAAAATTCCTTATGAAACTTAAATTTTTGTTTACAGGTGCATCAGCAATGCCAGAAGGAAAAATTGTACACAGCACCAGCGATACCTACGGCAATATTTTAGTCGTGGATTACCCTCGCTATCGCACCTTAAGTTTTGATTCCATTTATGAGCAGAGTGGCTTTTATTTGGAAAAGCCCTACGCGCTGGTGCATGAGTACACCCGCATCATGATGTTGGTATTGGGTTTTATGGAGCCACGCCATACCACCTTGCTCGGGCTAGGTGGAGGCAGTTTATTGCGTAGCTTGCATCATTATTTGTCGGACTGTGATTTTCATGTGGTGGAACTGCGGCCCAAAGTTTATGAAATTGCGCGGGATTATTTTGACATTCCCGATGACGAACGCGTGTGGGTATCGATTGAAGACGCCGAATTACAAATGAAATCCAGCAAGGACGCCAGCACCGATATTATCTTTGCGGATATGTATGACGCTTACCACATGAGTCCAATGCAGGGGCAAAAGCAATTTGTACAGGAATGCTTTCGAACATTGAGTAAAAATGGCTGGTCGGTAATTAATTATCATCGTTTGCCCGATCCCAACTCACCGTTTTTTGACTGTCTGATCGATTTTTTCAGCACCATCATGGTGTGCTCGGGCGAGTACGGTAATCACATTCTGTTTGCCTGTAAATCGCCGAGTGTCGATTATGAAGGCGCACCAGTGAAGCTGAAAAAAATGGAGAAAATATTGAACGAAACCTTTATGCCCTTGTTCAAGCGCATTGAACACATCACCGTGTAACTGAATTTACTTTTTGAGGTGAGTCGTATGGCTACAATCATTACCGTTATCAAAGGAGATGGCATAGGCCCAAGTATTGTTGAGGCTGCCATTCAAATACTGAACAAAGCCGGCTGCGACTTTTGTTATGAATACGCCGACGCTGGGCTGGTAGCGCTGGAAAAGACCGGGCAGTTATTGCCGCACCTAACCACGGATGTCATTACCCGCAACAAAATTGTGTTGAAGGGCCCTCTCACTACACCAATTGGTGAGGGATTTACATCGATCAACGTAAACTTGCGCCAGATTTTTTCGCTTTATGCCAATGTGCGACCAGTGGTTTCATTTGTGGGCACCAAGGCTCGCTATGAGAATATCGACATCATTACCGTGCGTGAAAATACGGAGGGACTCTATTCTGGTGTCGGTCAATTTGTATCAAGTGATGGCGAAATCGCCGAGGCCACTAGCATCATTACCCGTCGCGCATCAGAACAAATTGTCACGTTTGCCTACGAGCTGGCGCTACGTGAAAAGCGCAGAAAAGTCACCATTGTGCACAAAGCTAACATCCTTAAATCTACTTCCGGTTTATTTCTCAAAATCGCGCGCGATATCGCTAAAAATTATCCCAGCATTGAAACTAATGAAATGATTGTTGATAACGCCTGCATGCAACTGGTGATGAACCCGCACCAGTTCGACGTGCTGCTGCTNNATGGCACCCGGCGCCAACATCGGTAAAGACTACGCGATCTTTGAAGCGGTACACGGCAGCGCGCCAGACATCGCCGGGAAAAATATTGCTAACCCCAGCTCGATGATACTGGCGGCCATACAAATGCTGCACCATCTTCAATTAACAGAGCCAGCAGAGCGTATAAGCCGTGCGTTGCGCGAAACTATTCTCGCCGGAGACAGAACAACACCGGATTTAGGTGGGTCAGGTTCCACCACCGATTTCACTCATGCAGTTATTAGCCGGTTATAAATTATGCTCAGCAGCGAACAAGTTCTTAATTTTAAAAAATGGGGCTATCTGGTGTTGCCGGAATTCGCGCCTACAGGGTTTTGCCAATCCATGCTCAATCTTGTTGACGAGCATTTGGTCAAAGGCGAATTTCCTGTTGAGTATGAAGCTGACCTCGGCTATCCGGGCGCGCCCGCATCGCGCAATGCCGAAGGCGGATTAACACCACGCCGACTGCTGGCTGCCACAGACCGGGACTCCCGTTTTTTATCCTGGGCCACTCATGAATCCCTGCGAGTTATTCTTCATCAGCTGCTGGGAAGAACCGTTTATCTGTCGCAATCACATCACAACTGTATCATGACCAAGCAACCCGGGTTTTCCAGCCGTACCGGTTGGCATAGGGATAATCGCTACTGGCACTTTGCGCAACCGGAATTGGTATCCGCGTGGCTCGCACTCACACCGGAAAATGCCGATAACGGATGCTTGTGGGTATTACCAAATTCCCACCGCTGGGAAGTGGAATCTTTCCAACTTGATGAAAAACAATTTCTTCGCACTGACTTTGCAAAGAATCAGGATTTATTAGCCCACGCCACTCCGATTGAATTGAATCAGGGAGATTTACTGTTATTTCACAGCAACCTTTTTCATGGCGCCGGAAAAAATAATACTGACACTAAGAAATGTTCGCTGGTGTTTACCTATCGCGCTGAAAGCAACACTCCAACACCACGCAGTCCTTCAACTAAAAAGCCGGATATTCTGTTGTGATGAAGAAGGTTGAGGTTATCGATTAAATTTTGGTATGGATACAGATGTATTTTGTAACATTTTTCGTGGCTTTTTTATAACTACAATGTATCTGTGGCGGCAAATACAGAATGATTTTGAAAGCTGATGCGCCATGTTTTACATGGCGCAAGTGACCGCTATTGTAAAAAAGTGATAGTCGGTGAATCCAAAGTGAACCTTAGCTGTGTCTAAGGTTGGTCGTAGCGTTATAAGTTATGATTTGAATCAGGATTTTAATCAGCCAAATTGGACAATATATGTCGTTAAAATTATCGATTGCAGCTATCACTTTATTATTCACCTCGTTAGCGTTTTCTCAAACTATTGTATCCAGCAAGCCAGCTCATACTGGCAATGCGAAGAAAGTTCTTATTATTGCTTCGAACGTGACCGATATGGGTGATCCGGAGAAGCACGAGGCAAGGAACGATCTCTGGGAGTACGCACCGCCATATCATGTATTTGTTTCGCATGGTTACGAGGTGGACTTTGCTTCTCCGCTGGGTGGTGCCGTGCCGTTTATGCGGGACCCATTGGGGATCAGCAGTTACACAATCAAATATGAAGGTTTCTTGAGTAAAGCCAACAACTCCTTGGCGCCTAAGCAGGTCAACCCAAGTGACTACTCAGCAGTGTTCATCGGCGGGGGTTACGGGAATGTTTTTGATGTGGCCTCTAATAAAAGTTTGCTCGGCATCATCGCGAAAATTTATGAAAGTGGTGGAGTGATTGGAAGCGTTGGTCATGGGGCTGGCGCCTTTGCGAACGCAATGCTTTCCAATGGTCAGCCCCTTGTAAAGGGTAAGCGTATTGCAGGCTTCCCCAACTCAACAGAAAAAGAAAAGGACTGGGCAAAACAAGGGAGCCTACTGCCATTTTTAGTTGAAGAGAGACTTAAAGAAAAAGGCGCGATTACAGTGAACAAAGACAATATTCCAGACAAGCATGATGTCATTATTGATGATCGTATTGTCTCGACGATGTTCCTGCCATCTGCTGCATTGGTAGCGAAAGAAATGCTTATCGTGTTCGAGAAAAGCGGAGAACCTAAAAAATCCAAATAAGCTACTTTTGCAATACAGCATCAAAACTCAAGCCATATTTGCATTTATTGCAATATAGCTATAGATTTTGTCAGCATATTTCATTTTTTGAACATATAGATATCACCTAAGAGTCAAATTTCAACCATGCGCGATATGCCAGCAAATAAAGAAAACAGCTCGGCATAGTTCAGCAAATTAGCCAAGGCAGGCGCAATCGCAAATACATTTACAAACACTATGTGGATATTTTGGCGGAGGGAACAGAGATCACATTTTAACTGCAGAATTAGTAACAACGTTCAGCCAGTTTAGGCGGGCTAGTTAGCCAGCCCCCAACAACCGCTGCGTTTCCTTCCGCACGACCGCATAACATTCGCAGGCGCATTTCTCCAAATCTTTGCGATTGATGACTGAAATGTGTCCGCGCCGATAACTAATACAACCTATACCCTGCAAGCTGGCCGCAGCGGCGGTGACGCTTTCGCGGCGCACGCCGAGCATATTGGCAACCAATTCCTGCGTGAGCACAAATTCGCCCGAACTGATGCGATCCAGCGTGAGCAATAGCCAGCGGCTAAGTTGTTGTTCAACTGAGTGATGGCGATTGCACGCGGCAGTTTGGGATACTTGCGTGATCAATGCCTGGGTGTAGCGCAACAAAATCTGCTGCAGTTTTCCGTTGCGATTAAATTCGGTTTTTAAATGTGAGCGTTCCAAGCGATAAGCGTAGCCACTCGTATGTACCATCGCGGAACTGGGTGTGGTATTGCCGCCGGTAAACAGCGAAATTCCCACCATGCCTTCTTTGCCCACACCAGATATTTCTGCCGAGGCACCCGAGGTAGTCACATAGTGCAATGACACAATGGAGCTGGTGGGAAAATACGCATAATGTAATTGGGTATTGGGCTCGTAAAGCATATCGCCGAGGCGCAAGGGCACCAATTCCAAATGAGGCAGAAGTGGAGCGAGCTCCTCCGCGGATAAGGCACCCAGCAAATAATTCAGCCCGGGATTCTGCGCTTTTTCGGCAGCAATCATTGATACACCTTTAGGTTTTGCTACGGCAGAATTAATCGCCGCAGACTTGCGCGCATCCAAATTAAGAACTGGCGGTATTGTTGATACTGGCATTGCTGTACACCATTTGTTTGCATTCCACACCTATGCCGCGATAACCAATAAAACGGCACGACTGATCGAACATAGGCTCGCCGCTCACGCGGTAATGCTGCTGTGAACCATCGGGATAAGTGCGACTGAACGCGAAATCGATAAAAGGTTGGCGGGCTTCTATGGCCGCATGTAATTGTGCGCGCTCGGCAGCGTCCCAACCATCACCACCATTTTCTTTGGCGCTGCCATCGAGGGTATCAACGCGGATACCGAGCATGTCCAACACTGGGCCAGAAACTTTTGTGAAATATCCGTGTTCGTCCTGCTCCCAATACCAATCAGACGCAAGCTCGGTCAGGCTGCGAAAACGCGCTTCGCTCTCGCGCAATTCCGCGGTGCGCTCTGCAACGGTAGCCTCTAGCGTTTTGCTGTAATCCTCCAATTTTTTATAGAGCAAGCGCACTTCCAACATATTGCTAATGCGGGTTTTTACTTCAACTAAATCGAAGGGTTTGCTGATGAAATCTNNCGCGGTGAGTACGATTACCGGCAAATAAGCGTCGGTAATATTGGTGCGCAAGCCTGCCATAACTTCAAAACCATCCATGGCCGGCATTTGTAAATCGAGCAGAATTAAATCGTAATCATGCTGGCGATGCAGCGCACACACTTCCGTCGGATTGAGCGTCGCACTTACATTTTTGTAACCCGCCTCACTCAGCAGCTGCTCCAACAATTGCACATTGGTGAGCTGATCATCGACGATCAAAATTTTCGCATTAAGTAGGTC
>DQHS01000032.1 GCA_003524365.1 Cellvibrio sp.
ATCTAATAGATGGGCCTGATGATATTAATCCTGAATGGATAAAAAATCGCACCAGCATCGGTATTACAGCTGGCGCTTCGGCTCCGGAAGTGTTGGTCAGGCAAGTTATCGATAAGCTCAAGGCTTGCGGTGCGCAGGCGCCGATAGAAATGGCCGGTACACCAGAAAATATTAGTTTTTCCCTTCCCAAGGCGCTGCGGATCTAAATGATCCGCAATATTACTTTCCGAAGTTAACGTATAGCGTCACACTCTGTGTTGGTGAGTTTTCCTACTCTTGTTCTCCCTCCCCTCGATAGCACCAAACTATAACCATCGCCTTCTTTTGTTGGGCAAATTTTGATGGTGCCGGCTAGAAATCCACCCGTCCCTCCTACACCTAGCTGTCTCCCTTCGCCCGTTCCGATAAAGCCTATATAGCTATTCATCGGGTTTCTGGCGTGCGATACCACGGCATCTAATCCTTCATTGATTGCCAGGGTTTCCTCATCGTTGTCGAGTGCGCCATTGTTATTTTTATCAACAAAGAGCGTCCAACCTTCATGCCATTTTTTGTTGGTCGATTGCAATATCACGTGCTGATTGTGGAACACAGCGGTGGCTCGTGTTGTTTCGATTGCATCCAGTAATGCAAGTGTTGCTGTTTTGGTGCGCGATTCGCTGATTTGTTTGGTGAAGCTGGGGATGCCAAGAGTAAGAATGATGCAGAGTATGGCGAGGGTGACGAGTAATTCCATTAGGGTCAAACCATAGGGTTTCATAATGCATTCCTTTGTTGTGGTCTAAAGTCCAAGTATAAGATGCTGCTTTGCGCGTCACTCTCCGCCGTTCATTCAGTCGGGTAGGCCATATGTCGTACTAGAGGCATCTTCATTGTGCGAGCGTGATAGGCTGGTACAGTATAAATTGGTTAAACCGTTGCGTCTATTGATCGCACAACTAGTCATTTTGGTCAGTGGGCCAGTGAAACAGGGTTTGGAGTGAGTGGCATATGGTTAATCGGAGTAAGGGGGTTACGCTGGTAGAGCTTCTTGTAGCTGTGGCAGTAGTTGCTATAGCCCTATCAATTGCTGTGCCCAGTTTTCAAACTCAAATGCTGAATAATCGATCAATAGCATTAGGTGAGGATTTCGCCTCAGCGGTGAATTACACGCGCTCAGAGGCGGTTAAGCGAGCTGGGAGAGTTAGCTTGTGCGCAAGTAAAAATGGCACCGCTTGCGACGGAGTATGGACCGATGGTTTTATGGCTTTTGTCGATACGGCAGCAACCGATACTACTACTCCGCCTGTCGTCGGTTTGGTACTACGGGTATGGGAAAAGCCGGATGCAAATGCCCTGATTAGTGTGAAGAGTGATGTTATCGATGTGACATTTATTCGCTATACCAGCTTGGGTACTCTTGCGCGGGTAAATGAAAAGCCGTTGGTGATTGCCGCAGAACTGAAAAGATGCGCCGGTAAGTCGGGGCGTCAAATTAATATAGGGTTATCTGGCTTGGTATCAGTTAATAGTGTTGCTTGCACAGCTTATTAAGCAGGGTTATACGAATGAGGAGTGATGGTCTTATGGGTGTATTTTTAGCAAAAAAGTTGCGGTGTGGTTTTGCTTGCCAACAGGCGGGTGTGGGATTAATTGAGGTCTTGGTGACTTTATTAATTTTATCTACATCGTTGCTGGCTCTAGGTGCCATGCAGACTCGCTCGTTACAGTTTAATCAAGGCGCCTATTTTCGCTCGCAAGCCAATATATTTGCATACGATATTTTGGATCGCATGCGCGTTAATGTGGTTAATTTAAAGGATTATGATTCGGCTCTGATCAATGTGCCCGAGAATACAGCGCCCGTATTGGCACCTTTGGCTGCTGCTGACTTGCATGCTTGGCGGCGAAATATTTCAGCGGAATTGCCCAATGGTAAAGGTGGAATTGATTGTGATGATCTAACCAAAATCTGCAAACTGACTATCGAGTGGGATGAATTGAATAGCACAGGAAATGCGGCGGAAGATAAAACGACATTCACTTATAGCGCGCGGCTTTGAGGGGTAATTTTATGCGTTTGCGGCAGGTAGGTTTATCCCTGGTGGAATTAATGATTGCCATTGCTCTTGGTCTAGTGCTGATGACCGGAGTGGTGCAAGTTTTTTTATCAAGCAAAACAGTATTCAGTACCCAGCAAGCTATGTCTCGCATTCAAGAGACCGGGCGTTTGGCAGTTGAGTTTTTATCGCGCGACATTCGTATGGCTGCATATTACGGGTGCTACCGCCCTGAGCCAGATGTTCCTGCGGCAATGCTGCAAGATGGCGGCATGGTGATTGAGAATTTATATGGAAATTTTGCTGAGGGGGTGCGGGGTTACAGCAGCGTGGAATCGCTCCCTAACGGTGTTGATGATGTAGGTACAACGATAAAACCATTAGTTGGCAAAACAGCCAATGTACTGGTGTTGCGAACTGCTAACGAGGTGGGGTTGCCGTTGGCCAATCCCAATGATGCCAATGGTGTATTCGCCTATAGTCCTGATCCAATAGATGCCAAAGGTTGTATTGCGGGCATGTGTGATGGGGCCGCTGTGGTGGTGAGTGATTGTTTTAAGGCGCGCGTATTTCGTATCGCGCAAGCGCCAACCTTAATAGGTGCTGATATATATAATCTGAGACATAACAACAATTGGGGTGGTGGAATTATCCCTACCCAGAATTTTACTTCGGGTGAAGTTTCGGCGATGAATTCAGTTGTGTATTTTCTCGCAGAGGGTCCCACAGGTATACCAAGTTTATGGCAAAAAACTAACGATGAAACTGCATTGGAATTATTGGAGGGCGTTGAGCATATGCGTGTTTCTTATGCCATAAAAGATAATTCTGAATATCGTTTGGCGGATGCGCTTATTGCCGCTGACTGGCCATTGGTAGAGTCGGTTCGGATCGAGTTAGTTGTACGAAGCCTTGAAAATAATGTAGTGGAATCAACTCAGCCATACACTTTTGCTGGTGCAATTGTTAATCCCCCTAAGATTAACGGTGCGAATGATCGTTATCTTCGGCAAGTATTCAGCGCTACTATCGGTATTCGCAGTCGCGCTACAAATATTTAATAGGGTAATCAGTGATGAAAAACAAACAGCGGTATCGTAATTATTCGCACATGCCCGCTCAACAGACTGGTGTAGTGCTGATTGTTGGTTTGGTTATGGTGTTGTTAATTACGATTGTTGGGTTGTCCGCCATTCGCGGAACAGGGTTGCAAGAAAATATGGCTGGCAATATGCGCGACCGCAATGTTGCTTTTCAGGCTGCGGAGTCTGCTTTGCGTGAGGGTGAAAGTATTGTGTCGGCTGCGAATAAAAGTTTGCCTACTTTTGATTGCACTCCAGGCCAAGGGCTTTGTCAGGATTTAAGTGTTATCCCTAGAAACTCTGTTTTATATATGGCCGATGCGGCTTGGATAGTATCTGCTAAAGAAAGCACCCTGGATATTGACGAGGTCGCTAGTAAGCCAAGTTATTTGTTGGAAGAGCTACAGGTTGATATAGGTGCAAGTGCAGCGGCAGAAGGCAGCGCAATTGATGTTGGCGGCCTTATGACAACTGGGGATGCAATACCCTACAGGGTTACCGCAAAAGCGGTTGGGCTAAGCCAAGATACAGAAGTGACCTTGCAGTCAGCATACAAACGTCGTTTTAAGTAACGGAGAACAAATATGTTAATTCAACAATGTGTTACCAAATGTTGCGATATCGCCGGGTATCTGCCGTTACGTAAAATAAATATTGGGTTTTTGGTAGGCTTTTTGAGCGTGGCGATTGCACATTCAGTTAACGCGGTCCCATCGCAAGACCCGCTGTTTTTATCGAACCCTGTTGTGCCAATAATGATGCTCAATATGTCAAAGGATCATCAACTGTATTACAAAATATACGATGATTTTTCTGATCTTGATCCTAAATTGGCAGATGGTGAAGATCTCACCTACAAAAACAGCTATGACTATTATGGTTATTTCGATAGTGAAAAATGCTACACCTATAGCACTACCAACAACAGGTTTGTGCCCAGTCGCGCAGTGGATAATTCTGGATACTGTAATTACACGGGGGGCAGCAGTGAGTGGAGCGGAAATTTTTTAAACTGGTCAAGTATGACGCGTATCGATTCTATTCGTAAAATTCTTTACGGTGGTTTGCGCTCTACCGATACCGCAACTGAGACAATTCTTGAGCGTGCATTTTTACCTCACGATGCACATTCATTTGCCAAATTTTACAACGGCGATGATTTAGGCCAATTAACGCCGTTTGGTGATGCCACAGCGGTTCCTGTTGGTTTACTCGGAGTTAAAGAGACAGGCATTACTATTTGTAATACGACGGCTGGAGGCACTGCTCTGTCGCAAAATGTAACCGCTGCGCCCCTGCTGAGAGTGGCAAAAGGTAATTACACATTTTGGGCGAGCAATGAGCGCTGGCAATGCCGCTGGAATAGTGAAGTGTCAGCAGCAAATAGTAATAATTCTGCTGTTACAGGAGTGTTTGCTTATGACAATAGTCCGATTAATGGCAATAAACTAGGCACAGGTTCGGCGGACGGTGAATATCATGTGCGCGTTGAAGTATGTAAGGCGGGTTTGGAGGAAGAAAATTGCTACATCTACCCGAGCGGCAACAAAAAACCGCAAGGACTATTACAAAAATATGGTGAAATACGCGATGGATCTGCGGTTGCTAAAATCAACTTCGGCTTGTTAACCGGTTCCTATAGTAAAAACAAATCTGGTGGTGTTTTAAGAAAAACAATAGGCAATATGACCTCGGAAATTAATGCAACTACAGATGGTACATTTAAAAATACCGATGGAGCCATCAAAACGTTGAACGTGCTCCGCCCTTACGGTTATCGCTATTCAGATGGTACTTATTTTGGTGGAACAGGCAGCGATAGCTGTAGCTGGGGTCTGGGCTCATTTACTAACGGTAGTTGTAGCAATTGGGGCAATCCTCAGGCAGAAATATTTTTAGAATCTCTAAGGTATTTGGCAGGGAAAGGTAGTAATGCGGCTTTTATTGAATCGAATACATCTAAAAATGATGCATCCCGCATTTCCGGTTTGACGGAGGCTTCTTGGGCGACTGCACCGGTAACCTCTGCTAATTTTTGCGCCCCGTTAAATGTGCTGCAATTTAACGCATCTACCACATCTTATGACGGCGATGACTTAACGTCCGCATCAGATATTATGGGCGTTGGTATTACGGTAGATGAGTGGACTAACAAAATAGCCGATGCTAACCATGAGAATTTAACTGGCGACTTTTTTATTGGCAGCAATGGCACTACCAACGATGAGCTATGTACTAAAAAATCAATCTCAAATCTCTCTGCGGTGCGGGGAACTTGCCCGGATGCGCCGAGGCTTCAAGGCAGCTATCAGATTGCGGGTTTGGCCTACTATGCACGAACCAATGATCTTATTCCTAACAGTGTAGTAGATGGTATTCAAAGCGTAAGAACCTATGGTGTTGCTTTGTCGCCAGCCCTACCCAAGGTTACGATTGATGTGCCTAATGGAGCCGGGAAAAAAGTGACAATACTACCTGCCTGCCGCAATAAATCGATTTCACCAGAGTCTAACTGTGCGATAGTCGATTTTAAAATTCTCGCACAATCAGCTGACAAAACCACTGGTACCTTATATGTGAACTGGGAGGATAGTGAGCAGGGGGGGGATTACGACCAGGATATGTGGGGTGTTATTAAATACGCAGTAACAGCAACAAAAGTGGTTGTGAGCACTGATGTGGTTGCCCAGTCTACGCCTAATGTGATGGGTTTTGGCTATGTAATCAGTGGTACTACAAATGATGGTTTTCATGTGCACAGCGGTATCAACGGTTACAGCGCCTATGAATGTTCCAATTGTACTAGTGGCAATGCGGAAAACTTGAGAACATATGATGTCGGCAGCGATGGCGCCTCATTGCTTGAGTCACCATTGTATTACGCCGCAAAATGGGGCGGGTACAGTGATGCATTTGTTGATGAAGTAAAACTGGCAAAAGGTGCTGCCTACACAAATGCAGATTTGCTAACGGCTATTAAAACTGCCAAGCCGGAAACCTATTATTTTGCTACAGATCCACGGCAGCTTGAAGAGTCATTGGAGGATGCATTTAGGGACGTAGCTGGAATTCCAGGATCGGCATCTGCTGTGGCAACAAACTCGACCCGCTTATCAGAAGGCTCTTATGTATTTCAGGCGAAATTTAATGGTGCTGATTGGAGTGGTGAGTTAAATGTATTTGAATTTGATGCGGACGGTAACTTGCCGACTGAGGCCGATTTTTCTACTACAGAAGCTGGAAGTATGCCTAAAAATGGTAGTGGCAGAACTGTCTACACCATTGATGGCAGTGGTGGTTTGGGCACGTTCAGTTGGGGGTCATTAACTACTGCGCAGAAGGATTTACTGAAGCTAACGGGCGACGTTGGTTATACACAGGCAGAAAAGCGCGCCGATTGGCTCTTAGGTAATGAGACTTATGAGACTGCTACTGATGGCTTACGTAAGCGTGGTACGGGTGTCAGTAGAGTAATTTTGGGCGATATTGTGAATTCAAGTCCGGCCTATGTTGGTGCGTGGGACTTCCGCTATAACCGCCTGCCTGTTGGCGGAAGCAGTTACAACGAGTTTGTTAAACTGAAAAAAGCAAAAATGCCACGTATTTTTGTTGGCTCCAATGATGGTGCGGTTCATGCATTTCAGGCGCCCATTGCTGGCGCTGAAGAGTTTAAAGAGTTGTTCGCTTACATACCGGGTATTGCATTTCCGAAACTGGCTGCGACTGCGGAGGCTAATTATGGCTCAAAAGATAATCCGCATCAGTTTATTGTTGATGGTCCCATCACAATGGGTGATGTATTTATTGACGGTAACTGGCGCACGATAATCGTAGGAACTTTGGGGGCAGGTGGTCGCGGTATTTATGCATTGGACGTAACTGATTCTACGCCTAAGGTGTTGTGGGAACTAAGTACTGCCGATTATCCGCAACTTGGCTATGTAATGGGGAAACCATTAATAGTTCCGATGAAAAATGATCGTTGGGCTGTGGTGTTCGGCAATGGCAGTAGTAGCGGCAGTACTTCAAGTTTATTTGTTGTTGATATAGAGGCTCCCAAAAACACGTCCTATACTAAAATATTGGATGTGGGTGTAGGCACTGGTTTGTCAGCACCTGCGCTTCTGCCTAATGTTATTGGCCAGGTTGAAGCGGCTTATGCAGGGGATCTGAGTGGTAACCTGTGGCGATTTGATCTGGCAGGTATTAGTGCAGGCTCATGGAAGACAGACTATTTATTGTTTGAAGCAAAAGATAAAAATGGGAATGTTCAGGCAATAACGGCAGCACCAACCTTGGGTCTCAATGCGCTCAAAGATAACAGTGTGATGGTGTATGTTGGAACGGGTAAATACTTTGATGTTGGAGATAACGCGGCTCCTGCTGCCCCTGAGCATAGTTTTTACGCGATAGCCGATATAGAGGATACTGTCTTGCGATCTAGTTTATTTAAAAAGGAGTTGGATGCATCTTCTGGCACTCGTCAAGTTAAGCAGGACGTAGCATTACCGCCAGAGTCACCAGACTGGGCTATACATAATGGTTGGTATCTGGATTTTAATGATACTGCGGGTGAGCGCGTCACGACCAAAACGCTTCTGTTGCAGGATTGGTTGATTTTCCCAACACTAATTCCAGAAGGGTCGGCGTGTAAATATGGTGGTAGTAGTTGGCTGATGGCAGTGAAGGCTGTAGGCGATAGATCCAACGGTAATCCACCGCCCATTAGTAATGTGTTAAATGATTTTTTAATATTAGGTGATGTAGGCTTTGGTCAATTAGGTGCGGCGGGNNCAATTGTGGGAAGCGGCACTGATGCAACTTTACTCAATATTAAAGCTGAATATGAGGCCGCTTCTGAGGGACGTCAGTCTTGGCGTCAGGTGCAATAATCGTGGACAAAACAATGAAGCGAAAAAGTGGATTTACTCTTATTGAACTGCTAATTGCTGTTGCGATTGCGGGTATTATCGCCTCTATCGCCTATCCGTCATATATGGAGTCGGTGCGCAGAAGTAACCGCGCTGAAGCAAAAGTGGAGCTAATGGATATTGCCCAGCGATTGCAGCGTTGTTATTCATCCTATGCGAGATTTAATGATCCAGTTAATTGCCCCGTGTATATTGATGTAGCTGATGCGAATGGTATTGTGACGCGGGGGGCNNACAAAAAAAAGCGGCACTGGTTGCCGCTTTTTTTATGGCATTTATTCGTCATCCAAACCTAATTTTTGCAATCGGTAACGCAGGGAGCGGAAGGTAATGCCCAAATGTTTGGCGGCCAGGGTTTTGTTCCATTTTGCCTGCTCTAATGCGTGGCAGAGAATTTCTTTTTCAACATCTTGTAAGTATTCATCCAGCGATGAATATTCCGCGCAGCGGGCGGGGTAGTCTACGGTTTGGCCGGTGGCGCGCAGTGTGGTTTTTTGTGAGTAGGTTTTTTCTTGCGAGTGAGTGGAGTTTTCCTGGTCGCGCAATTGCAAATCTTGCGCATCAATTAAATTGCTTTCGCATAAGGTAAATGCACGCTCCAGAATATTTTCCAATTCGCGCACGTTGCCGGGAAAATGATAATGCGCCAATAATTTTTGTGCGTCGGCGGATAGTTGCGGTGGCGGTAAACCAATATCGCTGGCTAATTTTTGTAGCAAGTGATGCGTTAAAAGTGCAATATCTTCACGTCGTTCGCGCAGTGGTGCAACAGCTAATTGAATGACATTAAGGCGATAAAATAAATCCTGCCGGAAACGTCCTTCATTCACTTCAAACTCCAAATTTTTATGCGTTGCGCACAGAATGCGTACATCAGTGGCAATCTCCTCTGCTGCCCCGACCGGTCGAACCGATTTTTCTTGAATGGCGCGCAACAATTTCACTTGCATATCCAGCGGTAAATCGGCCACTTCGTCAAAAAATAATGTACCGCCTTCTGCTGCCTGGAATAACCCGGTTTTGTCCTGATGGGCGCCGGTAAAGCTCCCTTTTTTATGGCCAAAAAATTCGCTTTCCATTAATTCGCGCGGAATGGCACCGCAGTTGACGGCGATAAAAGGTTTGCTAGCGCGCGGCCCCAAATCATGAATGGAGTGGGCGACCAATTCTTTACCGGAGCCCGACTCGCCGCTGATATAGACAGGTGCTTGTGAGCGGGCCAGTTTTTCAATGCTGCGGATCAAATCATGAATAGCTTTGGATTCGCCAATAATGGGCGTTACTTTGTGCAGCGGTTGCGGTCTGAGCTGGCTGGATTCGATGGCGGTATTTACCAGTTTACGCAGCGTGGGTAAATCTACCGGTTTGGAAATAAAATCAAATGCGCCTGCTTTCATGGATTCGATAGCGGTGTCGATGCTACCGTGGGCGGTGATCACAGCTACCGGCAATTGTGGATGTTGTTGTTGGATCAACTCGACCAATTCAAGGCCGTTGCCATCGGGCAGGCGCATGTCTGTCAAGCATAAATCATAGTGGTTGTGCATTAATAATTGTTTGGCGCTGGCGACTGAGGCGGCGCTGTCGGTGTGGATTTGCATACGTCCCAAGGTGATTTCCAGCAGTTCGCGGATATCGGGCTCGTCATCAATAATCAATGCGCGTTTGGCAGTCATAGTAGTTCCTGATTTTTATAGAATTGTTAGGAAGCTTTTTCCGGGTGCGCCAGCTGCAAGTGGAAGCAGCTTTCACCTTTGTCGGTGCGCTTGTAAGAGATAATGGCTTGATTGGCTTCGCATAATTCTTTGCAAATATATAAGCCTAAACCTGAACCGGTATTTTCGGTAGTGAAAAAAGGTTCAAACAAGTGTTTGCTGTTGTCGGCACTAATACCAGGGCCAAAATCGATAATGCGGATATAGGGTTGTTGTTGCGTAATGTCTACGCCAATTTCAATCCGCAAGTGCGCGCGGCCCTCGGCTGGGATACTGTAGCGGATGCCGTTGTCGCACAGGTTAGTCAGCACTTGTTGCAATTGGCTGGTATCAAACTTGGCTTCCAGATTGGTAGCATTGTTGTTGTCGTCATAAATAAAATCGCTTGCAGCTTCACCAAGATTCTTTTCTTGCAGTTGAATATTCAATTGATAGCCATTGCTTTTGCTGGTTTTATAGTCAGTGATAAAGGCGGGGATCCACTGCCGTAAATCGATGGGCGCTTGTTTGGTGGCGCGCCGGCGCGACAACTGCAATATATTTTCAATAATCTGGTTTACCCGTTTGCTATGGTTGTTGATGATATCGAGCAGCCGTTGGTCACTGGCGGGTAGTGCATCGGATTCCCCCAGCAGCTGGCTGGCGTGGCTGATGGCGCCCAGCGGATTGCGGATTTCATGGGCGATACTGGCCGTCAGTCGCCCCAAGGATGCGAGTTTTAATTGCTGCGCCTGTTGGTTAAGTGAGCGCACATCTTCAAGAAAAATTAATACATCACCGGAGCTGCCATGCTCCAGATAGGCAAAGTTGGCTTTGGCTTCGGTAATAGTATCGCCGTCAATTTTCAAAAAAGGTGAATGGTCGCTGCTGTGCCGCTGCCAGGACTGGTATTTTTTATACAGCTCTGGAAAGCGGTTAAGTCGTAAGGTTTCGCCGGGTTCGTTAGCGACACCAAGCAATTTTAAGGCGGCCTGATTATAGAGTTCTATTTCGGTGTTTTTATTCAGCACCAATATGCCGGTGCGCATCCGCTCGACAATCAGTTGCGCCAATTTTTGTAAGTGCGCCGCATGTAAGGCTTGGGCTTCGGCCTCTGCATAGGAGAGGCGGATTTTTTTGGTGAGGTGTTGAAATAACAGGGCGGTCAGGAACGCGAGTGCGCCGAGTGTGCCTGATGCAAAAAGTGCCTTGTTGTCCTGGGTTAGGATTAGAAAGCGGAAGCCTCCCTCGCCGATAACGACAATGGTGGTAATAGCGGCCAAGAAAAACGATATGCGCTCGCGCAACATAATCCCGCCCGCTGCAATTGAAACCAGCAGCAAATAGCCGAGTCCACTCACGGCTCCACCGCTGGCATGCATTAGCAGGCCAATCGCCACTACATCAATCAGTAGTGAACCAAATAATTTGCGCTGTGACGGGGAGTACTTCAGCCGCCACATGACGATCAACGTCATAAAATTAACGGCGGTGTAGGCGATAGAGGTGTACCAAAACAACACCGGGTTGTCATTGCCGAGTACTTTAGGGGCAAATTCAATATGGAACATCAACAGCAGCACACTGCCCAGCAGTGTGCGGTAGTAGGTGTAGATACGCAGTAAATCGTAGGGATCGTAGCTGCGCGGGTTATGGAGCAGGGTGGATGTCATATTGTTATTGATCCTTTTTCGATCCTTTTGAGATGGCTGGGCAAAATCCGCTTGGCTTTAAAAGGGAAGATCGCGGACAATGCGCGCCTGTATTTGAATCACCTGGCACATGAAGTCCTTGGTAGACACCGGTTTTGCACGGCCGCTTGTGGGCAATTCTGCCAGTTTCGCGCCGCTTGTGCTGCTTTCCCCGGAGTGATTTCAGATTTATTTCAGTATTGCCATCACCACTACCAAATCCCAAGAAGCCTATGTTGCCATTACGTTTGATCCTTGCTCAAATCAATACTCTTGTTGGGGATATTCCCGGCAACACCGCAAAAGTGCTTGAAATTGCTCAGGCTGTTGCAGCGCAACTGGATATCGGTGCGGTGATTTTTCCGGAGTTGACCCTCACTGGCTACCCTCCCGAGGATCTGCTGCTGCGCCCAAGCCTGGAATTGCGTATCGAGCGGGCGCTGAACCAGTTGCTAGCTGCGAACCTGCCTGTGGCATTGGTTATCGGTTATCCGCGCTTTAAAAACGGCAAACTCTACAATATGGCGGGGGTGATTCAGGGTGGAAAGTTGGTGGCTGAATATGCCAAGCAGTGTTTGCCGAATTATCAGGTATTTGATGAAAAGCGTTATTTCACTGCGGGCGATAGCCCCTGTGTGTTTGATCTTAACGGTATCCCGACTGCGTTAAGTGTCTGCGAAGATATCTGGTTCCCCGAACCCATGGCACAGGCCAGGATGGCCGGCGCTAAGTTAATGCTCAACCTCAACGCCTCCCCTTATCATCAAGGCAAGCAGCTGGAGCGAGAATCCGTAATCGCCCAACGTGCGCGGGAAGGCCAGATGCCAGTCGTTTATACCAATCTCGTCGGAGGGCAGGACGAGTTGGTGTTTGATGGCGGTTCGGTAGTGATCGATAGCAATGGCGCAACCCAATTCCGTGCTCCGTCGTTTACCGAGGGCCAGTTTGCGGTCACCTTGGCGTGGGATGCGCAGCAGGTTAGTGCTCCGACCCAGTCGCTGGAAGCTATTCCCGACAATACTGCCGCCGTCTATCAGGCGCTGGTGGTGGGCATGCGTGATTACGTCAACAAAAACCGTTTCAAAGGCGTGGTGCTTGGTCTGTCCGGCGGAATTGATTCGGCATTAACGCTGGCCATGGCAGTAGATGCCCTGGGTGCCGAGCGTGTGGAGGCAGTGATGATGCCTTTTCGCTACACCTCCGATTTAAGTAAAAACGATGCCGCTGACGAAGCCGCGCGCCTTGGTGTGCGCTACAGCTCCATCAGCATTGAGCCCATGTATGAAGCCTTTATGGCCGCCCTCAGTGATGAATTCGTGGGCACCAGGCGTGACACTACCGAAGAAAACTTGCAGGCCCGTTGCCGTGGCGTGGTGCTCATGGCGATCTCCAACAAAAAGGGCTATCTGGTACTGACTACCGGCAATAAAAGCGAGATGGCCGTGGGATATTCGACGCTTTATGGCGATATGGCGGGCGGTTTTGATGCACTCAAAGATGTGCCTAAAACTCTGGTGTTTGCCCTGTCGCGCTATCGCAATACGCTGGGTGAGGTGATTCCCGAGACGGTGATCACCCGTCCACCATCGGCCGAATTGGCGCCGGATCAGAAGGATGAAGACAGCTTGCCGCCCTACAATATATTGGACCGCATTCTTGAGTTGTATGTAGAGCAGGATTACAGCGCGGAGGCGATTATCGCCGAGGGATTCAACCGCGAGCAGGTTGAGCGCGTAGTGCGGCTGGTGGATGTGAATGAATATAAGCGCCGTCAGGCGCCGATTGGGATTCGTATCAGTCAGCGCGGTTTTGGTCGGGATCGCCGCTACCCGATTACCTCCGGTTGGAAGATGGGTGAGTAAACTGGCAAAAACAACAAAGGCCGCAGAAGCGGCCTTTGTTGGTAGTGAACAGCTTGCCTATTCTGCGCGCGCTGCATCAGTCGTGACCTTGTATTGCGGGTCGTAGATTTCGCGGGTATCAAAACCGGTAATTTCGTCTTTGCTGAACAAGCCGAGTGTCAAATAAGCTACCCAAGGTGATTTGCCGTTGTTGTACATAAACTCATAGTTGAATTCGCCCTGTTTGTTCAGTGCGGGATAGTCTGCATAGTTGAGTTTGAGTATTTCGAGCATTTCATTGGATTGCTCGGGCATCTTTAACAGGTGATAACCCTGTACCATAACCGCCAATGCATCGGGAGTAGCGGGTGCCTGCGGGAAGTTTTCTATCACGTAGCGGCCACGGCCTATCGCAGCCAAGTAGGCGCCGCGTTTAAAGTAGTAGTTGGCAACATGAATTTCGTAGCGCGCCAAGTGGTTGCGCAGGTGCAACATACGTTTTTTGGCGTCTGCAGCATAGTTGCTATCGGGAAAGCGGTTGAGCAATTGAGTAAAGTTCGCCAGTGATTCACGCGCCGCACCGGGATCGCGTTTGGAGGTATCCACCGGCATCACCCGCTCAAACATGCCCTGGTCTTTGGTGAAGGACGCCATGCCCAGCATATAGTAGGCATAGTCCACATTGCGGTGTTGGGGATGCAAACGGATAAAACGGTTGGCGGTGGCGATAGCAGCATCTGGCTCACCGGAGCTGTAATGGGCGTAGATAAGTTCCAATTGTGCTTGATCGGCATAGGTGCCGAAGGGGAAGTTTTCTTCGAGCGAGTTGAGGTTTTTGATCGCCGATTCCCACTGGCTGCGCTCAAGTTGCTCTTCGGCGGCGTGGTATAAGTCCGCTTCGGTGGTGTATTCAGGCTCTTTGCTAGAGCAGGCAGTCAGCAGTACAAGTGTGCTGAGCATCAAACAGGGCAGGACTCGCATAGGGTTATAGACTCTTATCTCGATAAAATAGACCCCGTTTGCGGGGCAGGGTATTTAAACACAGAGCTTGGCGGATACCAATCTGGCAGCAATAAAAGCTCCCAATTTCCGGTTTTTGGCAAATCATTTACCGCCAGAAACAATCACTAGAGGTTTTTTAATGAAAGACGTTTTTGACCTGAGCGCGCAAGTGCCCATCCAGATGAGCGGCATGCGCTTCGACCAGATCGCCTCCGAGTTGTTCCCTGACTTTTCCCGCTCGCGTTTGTCGAGTTGGATCAAAGACGGCCAACTCAAAGTCGATGGCCGCACGGCCAAACCAAAAGACAAGCTGATCGGCGGTGAAGTGCTGGAACTCAAGGCGGAGCTGGAAGCGCAAGGCGATTGGCAGCCGGAAGAAATTACGCTGGATATCATCCATGAAGATGACGACCTGATCATCATCAACAAGCAGGCGGGACTAGTCGTTCATCCTGCCGCAGGCAATTACACCGGCACCTTGGTTAATGCGCTGCTCAACCATATTCCGGGCCTGATCAACTTGCCGCGCGCGGGCATAGTGCATCGCCTCGACAAAGAAACTACGGGTTTGATGGTTGTTGCCAAAACCCTGGAAGCACATACCGATCTGGTTGAGCAGTTGGCCGACCGCACCGTTAGCCGCGAATATGAAGCTGTGGCTGTGGGCGCCATGACTGGCGGCGGCACGGTGGATGCGCCTATGGGGCGCCATCCTGTCCAACGTAAATTGATGGCAGTGTTAAGTGCGGGCGGCAAGCGCGCGGTGACTCATTATCGAGTCGCAAAACGCTACCCGAGCCACACGCATATCCGCGTGAAGTTGGAAACCGGCCGTACCCATCAGATCCGCGTGCACATGGCGCATATTGGGCACGCGTTGGTGGGTGATCAAACCTACGGCAACCGTTTCAAAATTCCCAAAGGCGCCAATCAGCATTTGATCGATGCGCTGAAAAGCTTCCCGCGTCAGGCGCTGCATGCATTTAAGTTGGGATTGGAGCATCCCGGCACTGGTGAATACACCGAGTGGACTGCGCCCTTACCAGAGGATTTCAAAACCCTGCTGGAGGCACTCGATACCGGCTATACCCTTGTAAATGACTGAGGTTCAAGGCATCACGCCTGACTGGCCCGCGCCCACTAATGTTCGGGCATTTATCACCACCCGCGCGGGTGGTGAAAGCCTGCCGCCCTACGCTGGCAACAATCTCGGCCTACATGTGGGCGATAACCCCGCGCATGTTACGGCCAATCGTGCACAGCTTTCGGTAGCGTTGGGATTACAAAACAATCCGCAGTGGCTCGAACAGATTCACGGTGCCAAAGTCGTCAATGCCAAAAGCGATGGCGCGGTGCGCACCGCTGATGGCAGCTACACCAATCAATCTGCGCAACCCTGTTTGGTAATGACCGCCGATTGCTTGCCGATTTTATTGTGCGATAAACAGGGCACCGAGGTTGCGGCACTGCACTGCGGCTGGCGGAGTTTAGCGAAAGGCATATGCGCGCGCGGCCTGCAAAAATTTGCTGCTAAACCCGGTGATATCCTCGCCTATCTCGGCCCCGCTATTTCACAACCGCATTTTGAAGTCGGGGTTGATGTGCTCGAAGCCTTTTTTAAAGTCGCGCGCAGCCAGCAACATGCCGATCAGATTGCCGCCGCGTTTGTATCTGCTCAGCGCCCATTACATTTCTACGCCGACATTTATGCGCTCGCCCGTGCCGAGTTAAATGCCTTGGGGGTGACGGCAATTTACGGTGGTGATTACTGTACTTATGGCGACGAGGCTCGCTTTTATTCTTTCCGCCGCGATAAAGTTACCGGGCGCATGGCGAGTTTGATTTGGCTGGAATAGTTTTTTTAGCCATGTGAATCCATTGCGCCAAAAGCGGCATCTAAACTCGTGATCACAACTTTTTTTGCCAGAATTATTACCATCACCAACAAGGAATCATTATGGATCTCGACCAAATTGAAAAGCTGAACGACCTCAAACAAAAAGGCCTGATCAGTGAAGAGGAGTACCAGCAAGCCAAGGAGCGTATTCTCGGTTCCCAGCCGCAACAGGCGGCGTCAGCGCAGCAGCCCCATACCATTTTGCAAACCAACAATTACGATTACGCCTTGATTCTGCATCTCTCCCAGTTTTGCTCATGGCTATTCCCGTTTTTGGGTCTAGTCGTCCCCTTAATCATGTGGCAATCGAAAAAAGAAGATTCTTATATTGATGAGCAAGGCAAAGTAGTAATGAACTGGGTGTTCAGTTCCCTAATCTACGCCATAATTTGCTTGATACTTTTTGTCATATTGATTGGTATTCCAATGCTTGCAGTGCTGGCAATTTGTTCGGTGGTCTTTACTATCATGGGCGCGATGGATGCCAACAAGGGGGTTATTAAAAACTATCCTATGGCGATCAAGTTTTTTGATGTGAAAGAAACACCGCGTGTGCCGGTTATTCCTGCCAACCCACAAAATTGATCTGGCGCAAATAGCGCTACTTATTCTCAGCAAAGATGACAAGCAGGCACTTGGCCTGCTTGAAATCACCTCCCTCACGCCCCACCTCTGCTTCAACCGAGTAACACACCGCTTGAGGTAATCCATGCGTATCGACCGTTTAACCAATCAGCTCCAAGTTGCACTTTCCGATGCCCAGTCAATCGCCTTGGGGCAGGATCACAGCCAATTAGATCCTGGCCATTTATTGCTGGCGATGATCGACCAAAAAGGCGCGGCGAGTGTGCGCCCGCTGCTGAGTCAGGCGGGATTTGATATTGCTGGACTGCGCACTGCNNGACATGGTGCGCCTGTTAAATCTTGCTGATCGCCACGCGCAAAAAACCGGCGACAAATTTGTCTCCAGCGATTCAGTTCTGGTGGTGTTGATGACGGAAATGCAAGGCGCTGTACCAGATTTGTTGAAAAAATTCGGCAATGCCCAGCGTTTGTTGCAAGGTATCCAAAAAGTGCGCGGCGGCGAAAATGTTGAAGACGCCGATTCAGAAGGCAATCGCCAAGCCTTGGAAAAATACACCGTCGATTTAACCGCGCGCGCGGAAGCGGGCAAGCTGGATCCCGTGATCGGCCGCGACGATGAAATTCGTCGCACCATTCAGGTGTTGCAGCGTCGCACCAAGAACAATCCAGTCTTAATCGGTGAGCCGGGCGTGGGTAAAACTGCGATTGTGGAAGGTCTTGCCCAGCGCATCGTTAATGGTGAAGTGCCGGAAGGTTTAAAAAATAAACGCCTGCTGTCGCTCGATTTAGGTGGGCTACTTGCCGGTGCAAAATTTCGCGGTGAATTTGAAGAACGGTTGAAGTCGGTCATCAATGAATTGAGCAAACAAGAAGGCCGCGTGATTTTATTTATCGATGAAATTCACACCATGGTCGGCGCCGGTAAAGGTGAAGGCGCGATGGACGCCGGTAATATGCTCAAGCCTGCACTCGCGCGTGGCGAATTGCATTGCGTCGGCGCTACCACGCTTGATGAATATCGCAAATACATTGAAAAAGATGCCGCTCTGGAACGCCGGTTTCAAAAGGTGCAGGTTGATGAGCCGAATGAATCTGACACCATTGCTATTCTGCGCGGGTTGAAAGAGCGCTATGAAGTTCACCACGGTGTGGATATTACTGACTCAGCAATTATCGCTGCCGCAAAATTATCCCAGCGCTATATCACTGATCGCCAATTGCCAGACAAAGCCATCGATTTAATCGATGAAGCAGCCAGCCGCATCCGTATGGAAATCGATTCCAAACCGGAGGAGATGGATCGGTTGGAGCGTCGTTTGATTCAATTTAAAATTGAACGCGAAGCCGTGAAAAAAGATGAAGATGAAGCGAGCAAAAAACGCCTCGCCAAACTCGATCAGGATATTGATAAATTTGAACGTGAACTGAGTGATCTGGAAGAAATCTGGCGCGCTGAGAAAGCAGCCTTGCAAGGCTCGCAAGAAATTAAAAGCCAATTAGAACAAGCGCGTTTGGAGTTGGAAGAGAAGCGCCGCAAAGGTGATTTGGCGCGCATGAGTGAATTGCAATACGGCATTATTCCGCAGCTTGAAAAGCAATTGGATATGGCCGGACAAGCCGAAATGATGGAAATGAAACTGCTGCGCAATAAAGTGACTGAAGAAGAAATTGCCGAAGTGGTTTCCAAGTGGACCGGCATTCCTGTGTCCAAAATGTTGGAAGGCGAGCGCGACAAATTATTGCGCATGGAAGATGCGCTGCATAATCGTGTTATTGGTCAACACGAGGCGGTAGTTGCAGTATCCAATGCGGTGCGACGTTCTCGCGCCGGTTTGAGCGATGCGAATCGCCCCAATGGATCGTTTTTATTTTTAGGTCCGACCGGTGTCGGTAAAACCGAGTTGTGTAAATCCCTCGCTGAATTTTTATTTGATACCGCCGATTCCATGGTGCGTATCGACATGTCGGAATTTATGGAAAAACATTCTGTTGCCCGTTTGATCGGTGCACCACCGGGTTATGTCGGCTATGAAGAGGGCGGCTATTTAACCGAGGCGGTCAGGCGCAAACCTTATTCAGTATTGTTGCTCGATGAAATCGAAAAAGCACATCCCGATGTGTTCAATATTTTATTGCAAGTATTAGACGATGGTCGCTTGACTGACGGTCAGGGGCGCACAGTGGATTTCCGCAACACGGTAATTGTGATGACTTCCAACTTGGGCTCTGATCGCATTCAGGAATTAGCGGAAGACCGTTCGTTTGACACGGTAAGTTTTGATACCTCAGTGTCTGACGATATGAACAACTCGCTCAACAATGAGAATCGCTACAACGCGATGAAAAATGCGGTGATGGAAGTAGTGACGGGTCACTTCCGGCCAGAATTTATCAATCGTATTGATGAAGTGGTGGTGTTCCATCCGCTTGGGCGCGAACAAATTCGTGGCATCGCCGATATTCAGTTGGAGTTGCTGCGCAAGCGTTTGGCCGAGCGCGAATTGAGTCTGGAATTGGAAGACGATGTGATGAACAAATTGGCGAGCGTCGGTTTCGATCCTGTCTATGGTGCGCGCCCCTTAAAACGCGCGATCCAGCAGATGATCGAAAACCCGCTGGCACAGGATATTCTCAGCGGCAAGTTTATGCCCGGTGCGATTATTCACGGTCGGTTGATGGGCGATAAAATTGTGTTTGATCCTAAGCGCTTGAATTAATCGCAGCCTTTTCACGCAAAATACCCTCCCGAAACGCCGTCGCCCTGACGGCGTTTTTTTATCTACATCTATCTGCACATTCAGCGGCTACACTGGTTTATTGCGACGGGCTACAATGTTGCTCACAGCAACGACAAAGTGGCAGAACCTCGGCTCGGCAACCGCACTAAAAACCCAATCATAAAAAATCATGGAGATGTTATGTTCCCACGGATATTGTCAGCCGGTGTGGCAGCACTGGCTTTCTGCGCACTGATGTACTCGGCTCAGGCGAATCAATCTCCTCAGCAATTTATCCAGATTCATCAGCAATCTAATCAACCAGGCAATCCCCTTGGTAATCAACTCGGCAACAGCCAGGCGCAGTCATTTGCACTGCCTNNACTCTTGACCCCACCCAGCCCCAGCGGTTGCTGGTGCGTTTGAAAGATCAGGCGCTCCGGCCTTATCTCAAACAGCAGCGCGAGCAACTACGCGCGACGGGCAAGTTGTCGCGCGCAGTGCAGCAGCAACTGACCAAGTCATCGCAAAGCCAGCTGCAGCGGGTGCAAAAAAGCCAGAACCAACTGCTGGGCGAATTGCGCAAACAGAAACTGGTGCGCCAGGTGCACGGCCAATTTACCCAGCTGACTAACAGTCTCATCATCACCGCAGAGGCCGGTAGCATCGAGCAAATCCGGCGGATGCCGCAGGTGGCTGGCGTATACCCGGATGCAAAAGTAAAAGCGCTGTTGGCGGAAAGTGTGGGGATCACCAAGGCGCCGCAGCTGTGGGCGATGCGCGATAGTCAAGCGCGTGAAATAACCGGCCAAGGCGTGACAGTAGCGGTGCTGGATACCGGTATTGATTACACTCATCCCGACTTGGGTGGGTGCATAGGTGCAGGCTGTAAAGTGGCGGGCGGTTACAATTTTATCGAAGGAGAAGATGTCACCAATCCTATCGATAAACACGGTCACGGCACCCATGTGGCGGGCATTATTGCGGCCAAGGGCACGCTCACCGGCGTGGCGCCCGATGTCACGCTCTACGCCTACAAAGTCTTGAGCGATCAGGGTTGGGGGATGGAGAGCGGTATTGTTGCGGCGCTGGAAAAGGCGGTGGACCCCGATGGCAATCCGCTGACGGATGACCAGATCGACATAGTGAATATGAGTTTGGGCGGCTCAGGCGCGCCTGACTCTCCTATCTCGGAAGCGGCAAATAATGCCATGGCAGCGGGAGTGGTTGTGGTAGTTGCGGCGGGTAATAGCGGTAGCTCCTATTCGACCATAGGTTCGCCGGGCAATGCGGAGCAGGTGTTGACCGTAGGTGCCAGTGACAATAACGGCGCGATTGCCGGTTTTAGTTCGCGCGGCCCCATTTCTGGCAAGGCTTACGTAAAACCGGAATTGGTGGCGCCCGGGGTGGAGATCAACTCGGCCAAACCCGGCGGTAGCTATGTGCGTTTGAGTGGCACCAGTATGGCAACACCTCACGTTGCGGGTGGCGCGGCATTGCTGAAGCAGCTTTATCCAACTCTAACCCCCGCAGAGCTCAAAACCCTGTTGATTAATACCAGCAATGATTTGGGGCAGGACGTGTTCACGCAAGGTGCCGGGATGATGGATCTGGCGCAGGCAGCAAATGCCAAATTGCTGGTGAGCCCCGCACTCTTGTCGGCAGGGTCAGTGGATCTTTCGCAGCCGAATTGGTCGGCAAATCTATCGCTGACGTTGAAAAATATCAGCAATAGCTCGCTCAATGTGGCGACAACCGCTCCGGCGGTATTTCCCCAAGGTGCTAGCGGGTCGGTTGACCCTGTGGGCGAACAGGAATTGGCGGTGGGCCAGGAAACTACGGTGAAGTTGCAGTTACTAGTCGATACGCAGACTTTGCCCTTTGCCGACAGTGCGACCCTGCACCATGAAGTGGCTGCCAATGTTCGCTACGCCGAGACAGATATACGGCTGCCGCTGGTCTTTTCCAAAGCCGCCAAGCTGAATATTGAATTCGACGGCGCGCCTTGGATAGTGCATGTCATCAATGATGATGGGAGTTATGGCAATGTTTATTACTTCAATAGCTGCACAGAAAAACCATCCCATTTCTCGATTGACCTCAAGCCTGGAAACTATCATCTTGCCGCCCTGTTTTATCAAGAAAACTGCGTACTGGATTCCCTTGTATTTAAAGAGAGTATCGCACTGCAGGATGTTGCCACTGTCAGTTTGTCTCCGGCAGATGCGATTCACGAGTTAGCCGTTGGGACGGTGACTGGAGCTGATGGAAACGCCTTGTCGCTAGAGGGAATGCGCGTTAAATCGCAAACTCTGGAGTGGCGTATGACCGATATCAATCAGGGTAGCCTGTTCTTTTTAAATAGCGGCGAGCGCAGAATGATACGTATATCGAATGCGTCTGCGCGGATTCAAATGGCCGTGAGTTCAATGTTTTCGCTAACAGAAACCAGCCCCGGCGTTACTGGGGAATACTACCTGATCAATGCGTTCTTCAAGGGCGTGCAATCACCCCGGATGCTCGATCTCGATATACGTCAGGCGGGGAGCGTAGATTTTACCTACGGTGATTGGGATACCTTGGGGCGGGGTGTCAAGTTCGCGCTAGGGATGAGTCAATTGCGCTCGACCTTTGAATTTGTGGCATTTGGCACTTACTGGACTGATGCGCAGATTTACAGCCAGCCGATATCGGCAAAACTCCTCACTACTCAATCGACGCTGGAAAAAGGGGAGTGGTACCCCGACTTGGGCGTAGATCAACTGAATGACGACCCCTTTGCCTGGAACCTGCAGTTGATGCGCACAGGCTCGTTGGCATTTCCTGATCCGCACTCTTTTATGAAATTGCGTGGCGTTTTCAGCACACCTGATGAGACAAACTATCGTAGCCCCGATAATGATCTGACGGTTACTGATAGCGCTTATCTAATGGCTCCGGCATTTTATTTCAGCACTTTTAGCAACGAGCTGCGGGTGCAAAGTATGTCGGAGCCCTATTGGTTTGGCGGTAATTTCACTATTCAGCGCGACGCTCAGCAAAATAATTTTTTTGATTTGATGTCTTATCAATTGTATTGCGATGGAGAGTTACGCAACACGTCTGATACCACTGGTGGCAACTTCAACCTTCCCATGGGCGATGAGGCTTGTAACTCGCTAGCATTTGAGTTGAATCAGCCCGTGCGCTTCTTAGGTGAGGAGAGTACCTCCAAGTTGCGTCTGGAATATGAGGCTGAAAATTTTCCGGAGCTGGATGCGTATCTGCTGCGCGAATTTCCCGAACAGCTACGTTTTTATAATGATGGCGTGCCTAGCCGCGTGCTAAATGGCAGCGATCTTGAAGTCCAGTTAGATACGCGCAACATGATGGGTGAGATTGTGGGGGACGACCAGATCCCCGTACTAGAGTATCAGCTGAGTGGGGCTACCGACTGGGTGCCTCTGACTCTTATTAGAGCGAGTAATCGCTACTTTGCCAAACTTCCCGTATTAACTGGCGCGCTAAAAACCTCGCTGCGGATAAGTTTGAGCAATGACCAAAAAGGCGCAAAATTGGTACAAACGCTGAACGATATTATTGTTTTAGGGCAAGCGGCAAGCGGAGTGGTAAACCAGCCCCCCAGTTTTGATCCGCTCCCTCGCCTAACGGTAGAAGCGACAGCGCAGTTGACTGCATACACTTTGCCGCCGGTATTTGCCCTGGATGCCAACGATGGTTTGTTAGCCGCAGTAACAACTGATTTAGGCCCTTACAGTGTGGGCAGTTACGTCATTCGTTGGCAGGCGACTAACTCTGCAGGAAAAAAATCTACCGGCTTGCAAAGCCTTGAGGTACAGGATCTATCGGGGCCGGTTATTGATGTTCCTGCCAATATTACGGTGATGGCAACGGGGGATTTCACCGATGTTCCGCAGCCTGAGGTAAAGGCTTATGACGCGGTGGATGGTGAGATAGTGGCTTGGACGATGGACTGGAAGCCTTTTCCGATTGGCACCAGTTCGGTGATTTGGAATGCCAGTGATTCCCGATATAACCTCTCATATATAGTGCAGACGATCACAGTAGAAGCCGCCTCCAGCAGCAGTCAGCCGCAAGTCTCTAGTAGCAGTAGTCAGCCCCAAGCATCCAGCAGTGCCAGTTCCCAAGTTGCTATCAGCTCCCAAGCTGCTGCCAGTAGTAAAGCTTCGGGGAATACTGGCGGAGGGAGTTCTGGTGGAGGTGGAGCGGTGAATTTTTGGATGCTGTTTTTATGCAGCCTGTGGTTTTGTCGTTTCTTGCCGGTGCGAATCTGGTCGGGCGAGCATAAACGAGTGTCTTAGCGAGTGCTTTGGGTTGGTGCTGTGTATTTAAGACATAATGGTTTGCGCAATAAAAAACGGCCATCAGTTAGTGGCCGTTTTTTATTGCTGATCAGTTCGTTATTCGCAGGTTTGGTCAATCACTTTCTGAGTAGCTATCCGCTGTTGTGCTTTATCTTCTTCAGATAGTGGCACAACAACGCCTTGCTCGTTAGTGGCCCTTATCCGGGCAACGGTATTCAATATGGTCAGGTTTTCTTTCGCTGCGGCGCAGCGTGCCGGGTCTTTGAGTGCAGCTGCCTGTGCCACACGAGGGTCTTCAGCGGGCGGTGTAGACGCGGGTTTAGGTTGGGTGGCGGCAATTTGTGCCGGCGTTGGGTCGCTATGCCCGGTACGGGTTTGCACCAGCGTGGCCTTCACATCTTTGGGCGGGCGTTCACCGTAGTGAACAACCCCTTTGCTATCCGTCCAGGTATACACCTTGTCTTTTGCAAAACCTTGCTGACTAAGCGCTACACCAACAAGCGCTATGCCCGCTAACTTTACGATATACGAAAACTTCATGAATCTTGCCCTTTTTGCCCGGTTCCAATGCAACAACTATAGACCTAATGAGTCACGAGCGAAACAGCGACAGGGAAATCTGTGAGCAAGCGCAAGCTGCTGCAATTTACCGGTGTGTCACCATTGTTCGGCTAAAAATGCAACAAAGCGGCGTTAATTTCTTGACTTTAAAGCAGATGTTGCGAAAATTGCCAGTCCTCCAGATGGCTGGCAGATGACCGATAAGCTCGGGTACTCATCTGCTTCCCGCCAAGTCACCCTCTTGACGAACCATCTGTTGGCGATGCTCCTACCAGCGCATCGCCTTAGAAAGCCGCTGTTTACCTGCACGGTTTTCGCTGATCCGATCTTGGCCTTGCCGGGCTTTGTTCGTGGATCATTCATTGCGTTGGCTTGCTCTTGTAGCACTAATGCCTGTTTTGTGTGATGTCCTATGCACTCGTTTCTATGGCGGTTCTTATTGAACGGTTCCTGCTAAACGTTGAGGCACGCACTCGCTATTGCGATTCAAAATCCTAAAAGGGGAATTATTGTGGAAATGCTTTCAGGCGGAGATATGCTCATCCGCGCTCTGAAAGACGAAGGCGTTGAATACGTTTTCGGCTATCCGGGCGGCGCGGCACTGCATATTTACGATGCCATCTTTCGTCAAAAAGACGTTAAACATATTCTTGTTCGCCACGAACAAGCGGCCACCCATGCTGCCGACGGTTACGCACGCGCGACCGGCAAAGTGGGCACCGTACTGGTGACTTCCGGCCCAGGTGCGACCAATGCCATTACCGGTATTGCGACGGCCTATATGGATTCCATTCCGATGGTGGTGATCTCCGGCCAGGTGCAAAGCCACTTGATCGGTGAAGACGCCTTCCAGGAAACCGATATGGTGGGTATCTCCCGCCCGATCGTAAAGCACAGCTTTATGATCAAACACGCCAGCGAAATTCCTGAGGTAGTGAAAAAGGCGTATTACATTGCCGCGACCGGTCGCCCCGGCCCCGTGGTTATCGATGTGCCGAAAGATTTAACACATCCGGCCTACACCTTCCCTTACGAATATCCCGAGAAGGTAAAGCTGCGTTCCTATACTCCAGCGACCCGCGGTCACTCCGGCCAGATCAAAAAAGCGGTGCAATTGCTGCTCGGCGCCAAGCGCCCGATGATCTATTCCGGCGGCGGTGTAGTGCAGGGCAATGCCTCACATTTGCTCAAAGAGTTGGTTGATCTGCTGAATTATCCGGTGACCAATACCTTGATGGGCTTGGGCGCTTATCCCGGCACCGGCAAAAACTTCCTTGGTATGTTGGGTATGCACGGCACATACGAAGCCAACACCGCCATGCATCACAGCGATGTGATTCTTGCCGTGGGCGCGCGTTTTGATGACCGTGTCACCAACACCGTTAGCAAGTTCTGCCCGAATGCCAAAATTATCCATATCGATATTGATCCTGCATCGATTTCCAAAACCGTTACTGCCGATGTACCTATCGTCGGTGCAGTTGATAGCGTGCTGGGCGAAATGCTTACGCTCATCAAAGAGAGCGATGAAAAACCGGATGCAGAAGCACTTGCATCCTGGTGGGAGCAAATCAATGACTGGCGCGAGCGTCACGGCATTTACACCAAAAATCGTTTTGATACGACCAGCGATAAAATTAAACCGCAAGAAGTTATCCAGGCGATTTGGGAAGTGACCAAAGGCGATGCTTACGTCACCTCCGATGTTGGACAGCACCAGATGTTTGCCGCGCAATATTATTTGTTCGACAAACCGCGTCGTTGGATTAACTCCGGTGGTCTCGGCACTATGGGCTTTGGTTTGCCTGCAGCGATGGGTGTGCAAATGGCGCATCGCGATGCAACCGTCGTCTGCGTCACCGGTGAAGGCTCTATTCAAATGTGTATTCAAGAACTTTCTTGCTGCACGCAATATCACTTGCCGGTAAAAATTATCTGCCTCAACAACCAAGCCCTCGGCATGGTGCGCCAGTGGCAAGACATGCAGTACTCTAGTCGCTACGCCGAAAGCTTGTATGAAGACTCGTTACCAGACTTCGTAAAACTGGCTGAAGCTTACGGACATGTCGGTATTCGTGTGACCAAAAAAGAAGAGCTGAAAGCCAAATTAGCAGAGTGTTTTGCATTGAAAGATCGCGTGGTATTTATGGATATCATGGTTGATCAATCCGAACACGTTTACCCAATGCACGTTGCGCCCAATGGTTCCATGCGCGATATGTTGTTAAGCAAAACGGAGCGCACCTAATATGAGACGCATTATTTCTGTATTAGTCGAAAACGCTCCCGGTGCTTTGTCTCGCGTTGTGGGTTTGTTTTCCCAGCGCGGCTACAACATTGAAAGCCTGACTGTTGCACCAACGGAAGACGAAACCCTGTCGCGCTTAACGCTGACCACTTTGGGTGATGATCACAAAATCGAACAAATCACCAAACACCTCAATAAATTAATTGATGTGGTTAAGTTGGTGGATTTGACCGAGGGTTCGCATATCGAACGCGAACTCATGCTGGTCAAAGTCAAAGCGTCTGGTGCACAGCGTGCAGAAGTAAAACGCTGCGTGGATATTTTCCGCGGCCAGATCGTGGATGTCACCAGCACCCTCTACACAATCCAAATCACCGGCGCGAGCGACAAGCTCGATGCATTTTTACAAGCCGTCGGCGATGCTTCCATCATCGAAGTTGTACGCACCGGCGTGTGCGGTATTTCTCGCGGTGAGAAAGTGTTGAGTTTGTAAGTTTGAAATTGTGGTAAATAAAAAGCCGAACTGCGAAAGTGGTTCGGCTTTTTTTAAATTCAACATAAGAAATATATTGGGTTGGGCTGCAATCCCCAATAAGCTTTTTATGTGTACTGGAATATTGGAATTATGGAGATAAGTATGAGCTTAAAGATTAAATTAATCACTTTTTCCGTTTTTGTGGTTGCATCAGCAAGTCTGCTGGCAAATCAAACGGGAACATCACTCCTTTGGGAGCCGGAAGATCAATTTCATATCGTGGTTGACAGCTTACCTCTTTGGCAACTTAAGCCGCATAAAAAAAATATGGATGGAAACCCGATTGGCGTTTACAAAGAACTAGCCGATGTAATAGGGCAGCAGATTGAAGCCAGCACAGTAGATTTCCTGCAAAGAAAAGGCCTAAAAGTGTCCAGTCAAAGTGCTTATCTAGGGCTTTTCCTACCACAAGACAGCAATATTCTTTATGGGAAAGACGGCAAAACGACTGATGAGCGCGTAGTACCCCGTTTGATTACCAGCTCCACAATTCCGTGGGAAGCAGATGATAACCAGACATTCTTACAAACGGCATTTAGTCGTGAGCCTGTTGAAGCAAGCAAAATTCCTATCAAGGTAGCGGGTCCTCACAAGCACTATATTGTTATTGTTAATGCACAAATGAATACTGTTTCAATGAAATCAATATTAGGAAGCGCCATTGCGCAGGGGTTGGGAGCTGGTATTGGTGGCGCTGCTGCACAAAAAACGTTTAATGGGGCGACGATGCAGACCTCCCCCCACACGTTCTACTATCAAGTATCTTCCTCTTATGTTGAAATCAGGATATGGGATATTGCTAAGCGCGAGGTGGTTTGGACAGATATTCAACGTGGAGAAAGAGCCAAGGGGGATTTTTTAGATATGCAAAGTATGCTATCGGTGCTTTTATCAAGAGTTCCTGGTTTTATACCAACTCCATCGCGGGAAGACTCAAAAAAACTGGTAGAAAACGCAACTGCGGCTTGGGAAACTGTGCTTATCAACAATAGTAAACTCGCAAAAGGAAAAATCACATCAAACGAATATCAATCCTTACGAGAAAATTATTCACCAGAGGAAAAGCGACAAGACATTTGCGAGCAAAAATTGATTGCTATCAGGAATCAATATAAAAGCAAGAAAATCACCAAAGATATGTACCAATTAATTTACCTTGCCCAGCAGGAGCGTTGTGACCTGCGATGGAAGCAATACTAAATAGTAGTGGAAAATGTTCCCATTAAATTTGGTCAGGATATTGAAGTCTGAGGAGCAGCAATGCGCACCTACATAACCACTGACAGTTGCACCGACAGAAGATGAAACCCAGTCGCGTTTAACGCGGACAACTACAAACTGTCAGCGCTGCAGCGATTATCGAAGTGGTACGCACCGGTGTGTACGGAGTTTCGCGTGGTGAGAAGGTGTTGAGTTTGCAATTTGCAGCTTGATTAAAAATGGCCGATACTCACGCGAGTATCGGCCATTTTGTTATTGATGATGTAAAAAAGAGCGTTGTATCGAATGCGTGAATTTATTTTAAATTGCAACCTGTTTGAAATTGCTGGAGCTGGGCTCGCATTTTTCGGCGGGATTTATTTATTGTTTGGGGCGCTCAGCCTGATGCTTACCCAGCAATTGCTGCCGCGTTTGCATATCGGTATCAAGCTCGATCCTCGCCCTTTGGGTGATGGGCAGTTGCGGCGTGAGTTATTGTTGTCTGCAGGCTCGATTGGGATTTTTGGGATCGGGATGGTTTTTCCTTGGGGGTTGCTGCAGCTTGGTTGGGCAGAGTTGGCGATAAATCCTTCAGTGTTGCAAATCGGGCTGGAGATTTTTGTTTTAGTGATCTGGAATGAAATCCATTTTTATATCAACCATTGGTTATTGCATACCCGCTGGTTGCGGCGGTTTCATTTGCCGCATCATCGCTCTGTAGTCACCACGCCTTGGTCTACCTATGCGTTCCATCCGGTAGAGGCGATGATGTTGGGGAATGTGATTTTATTGCCTATGATGGTGCATGATTTTAGTGTCTATGCGCTTTTTTCCGTGCCGTTATTTAGTTTACTGTTCAATAGCATCGGCCATTCCAATTTTGATTTTAACCCCCGTTCGCCGCGCGTTATCTTTAACGGTGCGCGTCGCCATCATTTGCATCACGCCTGCTTTAATGGCAACTACGGTTTTATGTTTCCATTTATGGATTGGATTTTTAAAACTGCATTGCCTGCAGATGCTGCCGATAGACAAATTAATCGCTGGCGAGTGCGTTAGTTCTTATGCGTAACTGGCGCGATTGGCAGAGCATAGTCTATTTGCTGGTTTTGCCATTGTTAGTTCTATGGCAATGGCAGCAGGGATTCAGTTGGCCGCTTTATTTGCTGGAATTATTTTTAACGCTGGGTGTGGGGGTGATTCACCATAATCATACCCATTTGCGTATCTGGGCTTCGCGCCGGTTAAATCGCCTTACCGATTTATGGATTACGCTTTTGCAGGGACATCCCACATTTGTGTTTTATCCCTCACATATTGCCAATCATCATCGCTATCAACACGGCGAACAAGATGCCACACGCACCTACCGTTTTAATACACCCGGTTCGCGCGGTGACACTAATCATCTGCTGGGATATTTGTTGCATCCGCTGCAGGCAATTGCGGTGTTGTATCCGGAATTTATTGTTTATCTAAATCGTCGTTATAAATTCCAGCGCGCGTATTTCTATTATTGTGTATTGCAGTATCTTCTCGTTATGGGTTTGTGGCTGACCTTGGCGATGATTGATTGGGAAAAATGGTTGGTGTTGGTGTTGATTCCGCAATTACATGGTTTGCATTGGCTCCTCGCTACCAACTATTTACAGCATGCGCATGCAGATGGTTCTGGCAATAATTTACAGTTCGCACGCAATTTTTATGGTTTGATTAATCCGCTGCTATTTAATATCGGGTTACATACTGCGCATCATCATCACCCGCGTGCCCATTGGTCACAGTTACCGGAATTGCATCAAGGCTATGCAGCACAGGTTCACCCTGCGTTACAGGAAAAAAGTTTGCTGCGTTATATGCTGCGTACTTATCTATTTGCGTTGCTGCACCCGCGTTGGTGCAGTCGCTCGCTTCACAACAAGGATTAATTTATGCCTACTCGTTTCAATCGTGTTTATATTCAATCTATTGGTTATCACTTGCCAGGTGAGCCGGTCAATAATCAGGAGATGGATGATTTTATTGCGCCGCTCAATCGCATATCGTTGCGCATTAAAAATAAAATTCTGGCGGAGAACGGTATTCAAACCCGTCATTACGCGATTGATAAAAATGGCGAGACAGTAACGTCGCATACGCAGCTTGCGGCTAATGCCATTCACGATTGTTTGGCGCGCGCTAACGCGAGATTAAGTGATGTGAGTTTGCTCTCAGTTGGCTCATCGGGTAGCGATGCTTTAATTCCGGGTTTTGCGGCCATGGTGCAAGGTGAATTGGGTGCACCACCGATGGAAACCTTATCGAGTCTTGGTGTGTGCGCTGCAGGTATTTCCGCATTAGCTTACGCCGCACAATCTGTGGAGCTGGGCGCGCATCAGCAAGCATTGGTTGCAACTGCTGAAATGCCATCGCGTATTTTTAAAAAAAGTCGCTTTGCCCCGCGCGGTTACAGCAGCGATTTTGATGCACATTTTTTGCGTTGGATGTTATCCGACGGCGCCGGTGCTCTGCTGCTTACCGATGCGCCTCTGGCAAAAAATGGTGTGCGGTTAAAAATAAACTGGATCCACCAAAAAAGTTTTGCCGGCGATTATCCGGTATGTATGCAGCTTGGTTTAACGGAAGATCGCAGTAAATCGTTTCTCGATTTCCCTTCGTCGAGCGAGGCAGAAGCAGCGGGTGCTTTATCCCTGCGGCAGGATATTCGCCTCTTGCCGCATTTGTTCGATGTGAGCATTCACGAATATGTAAAGCTGGTGCACGATGGTTGGGTGAGCTCGGACGAGATTGACCATTTCCTCTGTCACTACTCATCCGCACGGTTTATTCCGGTGGTGGAAGAGTTGTTGGATAAAGCGGGGTTATCAATTCCGCGCGAGCGCTGGTACAGTAATTTAACCACGCGCGGCAATACCGGTTCTGCATCAATTTTTATTATGCTCGCAGAATTTCTCGATACGCATCAGGTTAAACCGGGCGAAAAAATATTCTGTTTTATTCCTGAATCAGGCCGTATGACAGCGGCTTATATGTTGATCGAAGTAGAAGCGGCTGATGCGCCGTTGATTACTAATCCTGCACCGGTAATTACATCGATAACACCAGAAAAAATTGCGCAGCCAGATATTGCAGCGCCTCATGATCCACAATCTGCGCCGAAGCATTTACAAAGTCTGTTAACCACACTGGCAGGAACCTGGCACGACTACCGCTCGCAAGTGTGGCGTAGTCCAGTCATTCATAAGTTGGTCAGCCAACAATTTGCGCTGGAGGATTATCGCAACTGGACCTCCCAATGGGTGCCACAAGTGCGTGAAGGTAGCAAATGGATGCGTGAAGCAGTTGCATCGCTCACAGGTAGCTATGCTGATCTGGCTGCGCTAATTGAAACCCATGCCGGCGAAGAGCAAAACGATTTTAAAATCTTGTACGACGATTATTGCGCGGCAGGTGGAACTGAACCGCTCGATAACTTGCGCCGCAATCCCGGCGGCGAAGCCTTGAATAGTTATTTGCATTCACTGGCATCGACAAAAAATCCAATTGGGTTGTTGGGTGCAATTTATATTATTGAAGGCACTGGCCAGCGTATTGTTCCTGCACTCTTGCCATTGTTGCGTAAACAAGTAGATTTACCGGCAAGTGCATTTCGCTTTTTGGAATATCACGGCGCGAATGATGAACATCATCTTGCGCGTTGGTTGGCGGCAGTTGAACTGGTGTTGGCGATTGATCCTAAAGCCGCAAATGCGATTATCGCCACGGCTAAACGCACGGCACAACTTTATCTCATGCAGTTTGAACATATTCTGGAGTCGTAGCGGATGGACAATTTAGAAAAGATTGAAAAGGAGCCAAAGTTTTTGCAAACTGAATTTGATCCGCGCGATCCCAGCCCTTGGCTCGCGCTGTATCTGGATCAAAGTACACCGCTGCCGGATCATGTTAAGAAAGCCTGGCTCGCTGATTCAGAAACGCCCTCGCGCCAGTTTTTATTGCCCTTTATCCGCCCCATTGCACGCACACTGATTGTATTAATCCAAGTTGTTAAGGTGGTTGTGCCGCGCAATTGGGCTGCATCCAAACTGCTACATTGGATTCTCGCGACTGGGTTGAAATACTTTGTGCGTCCCGAGGCCAATTGGTTGGTGCTCCGGCATTTTCATATGGGCGCGCAGATTCTGGAATTTATTGCCGCCAACGCACCGGTTGCAGTGGAGACCTCTCCGCTCAAGCCGATGAATCTGGATGATTTAAAAGATGAGCTGTTTTTAAAACACGATTTGAATCTATTTAATTTTGTGATTCGTCTGGGTAAAGCGCTGCGCGATGCCGATAAAAAGCTGGCGCCAGTTGCGCAGCCCAATTTCAGCATGATCAAAGAACCAGAGCTAGCTTTGGATTCTATGCCGCGCGGAAAGCTGAACGGAATCGATCTGCAAACCGCGATTGAAATGTTTACGCCCACCTACCAATTATTTTTAACTGATAACGATTTTTGGCGCGCATCCAACTCGCTGCAGCTGGATGAAACTATAGGTCTGTATGTGGCGACTATTCTAAATTCACCACAACATTTGGTTCTGCTTAACAATAAACATCCACTGGTGCCGATGAGCACCTTGCGTGCAGGTTATCGTTTGGTATTGCACGGGTTATCAACCGAAATGTTGCACGCTTTGTTGATGGATTTGAAAAAAGCACAGGCCGAACACCATGCACCGGATTACAGCGTCAACCAATCAACCTCTGTTGTAGATGCAAACTAAACGGGCAGTTAATGAGCGATATTTTTTCGATAATTGATTTCTCTGCTCCATCGCATGAAGTTGCGCCGCAATTGATTGGCGCACAATTTTTTGTGAATGGCGTGGGTGGAATTATTGTTGAAGTAGAAGCTTACGATCAGGCCGAACCTGCATCTCACACATTTTCTGGCCCCAGTGCGCGCAATGCGTCTATGTTTGGTTCGCCCGGTTGCGCTTATGTTTATCGTTCTTACGGCATTCATTGGTGCCTGAATTTTGTTTGCTCACCCGAAGGCCATGGTGCGGGTATTTTGATTCGCGCGATTCAGCCAACTAAGGGGTTGGATATTATGCGAGCACGTCGCGGTGTAGATGCCGAGCGGTTACTCTGTTCGGGGCCGGGGCGTGTTGGCCAAGCGTTGGAAATTGTACATGCGTTTAATGGGCGCTCCCTTGCGAAAAATCCTTTCAGGTTATTGCCTGCCATTGCGCCGGTTGATGTTGTACGCGGGCCACGAATTGGTATATCCAAAGCCATGGATTTGCCATGGCGTTTTGGTTTGGCGGGCTCGCCTTTTTTAAGTAAACCTTTTCGTTAATGTGTTTTGCGGTTTAGGTTCAACTGAATTCAAGCCGTGCCCCAGATGGTTTATAAATCCAATTCCTGGATTTTTACAGTTGAATCTGACAAATATCTATTGCAGAAAAGCAACTGAAGCCTAGTGAGTTGGTTGCAACATCGTAATCGAAAGGATTTTTGTGGTGTGATGATGTAATCGCTACTGGCCAATCTTTTTTGCAATTGCGTGCTGGACAGCTCACTCTGTTGTTTTATCGCATAGGAAAGTGCTGCTAAATTTCTGTACAAGCTGGCGATGGCTACCATGAGCCCAAGCGTTGTGTGGCTACCGGCGAGCGCCATTCGCCAGCTGTCCCAAAACGCATTCAACATCGCTTCATTGCTTTTTCTTCCGCATAAATGGGCTTGCACCTCAGGCCTCCTGCAGCTGTTTATTGCGGCTCGGTGTGGTTGCTGCTTGCATTTCGCCGCACTAAATTATTTTTATTAAAGCGCTTTATTTTATAAAGCTAATGCTGTACATTGTTCTCATTGTCACGTATGGGGTGTTCGGTTCGTGCGTTGAATTGAATGCGTGTTGGCAAGGAATTGATCATGTGGAGAAGGGTATGTCTGATTTGTCGCGCTTGAAAGCGGATATAGATTTCGTGAAAACGTTAGCGGTAGAAGGTGGTCGGGTGCCATTAAATGGCGGATTTCCGTTGTTTTTAGCGGGATTGGTTTTTGGTGCTGCGGCCTTATTGCATTACGCTTCAGTTATCTCAATCTCCCCGTTTGCCGGGCTATCGTCATTCGCAATATGGGGTAGTGCCATGTTGTTATACGCCTTGTGGGGAGTTGGGTGGGGTCTAAAAAATCGTGCTGCACTAAAAGTGCAAGGAAATAAAAATCGTGTTGTGGGAACGGTTTGGGGAGGGATTGGTTTTTCAATTTTTCTCTTCAGTGTGACCTTGGCGATCCTTAGTTATCGGTTACCAAATTCACATTTGGAAGTGTTTATGATGCCGATGGTTCTGGTGCTTTATGGACTAGGCTGGATTATCACTGCAGAAGTCTCCGCGCAGCGCTGGATGACGTTGGTTGGTATTGGATGTTTTGTAGTTGTACCGTTGATTGCCTGGATGTCACTGCGCCCTGAACAACTACTTGTTTATGCCTTGGCTTTGATTTGCTCGGCATTGATACCGGGGTGGCTACTAATGGCTAGAGAGAAAGTGGCGTAATGAGCGATCTTTTTTCACTAGACTCGGTTGACGATGTTATTCATGGCCGCTTGCGGCTTGGTGTTATGGCGTATCTGCTTAATCTGGGCGATACCGATTTCGCGCAGCTAAAAGCTAAAACGGCCGCCACCGATGGCAATCTGTCTGTTCAGCTGCGCAAACTGGAGGAGGCTAAGTATGTCGAAATCACCAAGAGTTTTGTTGGTAAAAAAACAGTAACTGGTGTGAGGCTAACCGAACAAGGTAGGCAGGCGTTTATCCGTTATCTGGAGAATATGCAGCGCCTGATCAATGAGGCATCTGTTATCCGTGATGAAGGCTAGGTAGTTTGGCAATGAACGATATTTTCACTCATTGGTTTCTGTGCTCCACCACAAGACGCTGCCCCCAATTAGTTGGCGCAGCGTCTTGGTTTGGCGGGCTCACCTTCTTTAAGTAAGCCATTTCGTTAATCGATCAGTTATTTGGTTCGCGTAATTGGCTCCAAAACGCATTCACAATCGGGCTTTTCAAGCGTTTTTCCATCACACAAATGCCGGTGTCGTAAGGGCCGAGATCCGGTTGAGGGTCAAAGCGTTTTACTTTGTTTGCAAGCGGGCTGTTGTCCACCACGATTTGCGGCGCAACGCCCACGCCGAATCCTAAACTCACCATGCTCACAATCGCTTCATTACCTTTTACCTCGGCGTAGATATTGGGTTTGATGCCGAGTGAATCGAACCAGATATTTAATCGCTCCCGTGCCAAACCTTCCTCGGGAATGATGACTGGAATTTCATCCCATCCTTTACCTTGCCAATCTTCATTATTAGCGGTGATAAAAATCAGCGGCGAGCTGTTGATGGGTTTGAAACTTATACCTGCAGGTAATTTGTCGGGTTTGGCGGCGATGGCGATATCTTCATCGCCCGCCAGAATTCGCTCGATCGATTGCGCCGGGTCGCCTGTGTGGAGTTTGATTGCAATGCCTGGGTGCTTGACGCGGAATTCGGTGAGGATTTCATAGAGGAAGCTGTAGCTTGCTGTGACTGAGCAATAGATGCTGAGTTGGCCGCGCAGTTGGTCGGCCTGCGCCAGTAGGGACTCCTGATAGGTCTCCCACTGCTGGATCACTTCTTTGGCAAATCCCAAAAATTGTTCGCCTTCGTGAGTGAGGATTACCGAGCGGTTGTCGCGCACAAACAGGCTCACGCCCAAATCGTCTTCGAGTTGTTTGATGTTGCGGCTGAGTGTTGATGGGCTGACATGGCAACTGGCAGCGGCGCGCCCGAAGTGGAGGCTGCTGGCGAGATTACAAAACAGGCGGAGTTTGGCGATATCCATGGTTAGTTGTAAATAACCTCGTTGCATAAAATGAAATATTGAATTGCGAATATATCATTTTACGCGATGCCAGTGTTTCTCTACACTGGCCGCCTTTCATTCAAGCTGGACATCAATGTTCTAATGTGTTCCGGCAATCATCATCCTCTAAGGAGTCTGTTATGCACGTTTATTACGATAAAGATGCCGATCTTTCTATTATCCAAGGCAAAAAAGTAGCCATCATTGGTTACGGTTCACAAGGTCACGCGCACGCGTGCAACCTGAAAGATTCAGGTGTTGATGTAGTTGTTGGTCTGCGCGCTGGCTCGGCCACTGTGAAGAAAGCTGAAGCTCACGGCTTGAAAGTGACTGACGTTGCGACTGCGGTTAAATCAGCTGACGTGGTCATGATCCTGACTCCGGACGAGTTCCAATCAAAACTCTATAAAGAAGAGATCGAGCCAAACATCAAGCAAGGCGCTACCTTGGCCTTTGCTCACGGTTTTGCGATTCACTACAATCAAGTCGTGCCACGCAAAGATTTGGACGTGATCATGATCGCTCCAAAAGCACCAGGTCACACTGTGCGTTCTGAATTTGTGCGCGGCGGCGGCGTTCCTGATCTGATCGCGATTTTCCAAAACGCTTCAGGTAAGGCGAAAGATACTGCTTTGTCATACGCATCAGGTGTAGGCGGCGGCCGTACCGGTATCATCGAAACCACTTTCAAAGACGAAACCGAAACCGACCTGTTCG
>DQHS01000169.1 GCA_003524365.1 Cellvibrio sp.
ACCCAAAGAACCAACCTGCCCCTAAACGGCCAAATGCAAAAGGTTTTCCCGGCTTCATCGCGACTTTCCAGAAGTCAATTTGGCCTAACTCTTCCAATATTGTTTTGGTGTAGTCCGCATCACCTACAGAGACCCCACCGGTAGAAATGACGACATCAGCCCATTGTGCAGCGTGCATAAACGCTGCGCGAAGAGCCAGCAAATCATCGGCGATAATACCGATATCTTTTATTTCAACGTTTAATCGTTGCAACAGTGCGCACAGCAAAGGGCGATTGCTGTCATAAATTTTATCTTCTGCGTGCGCACTGCCAAGTGACAACAACTCATCGCCCGTCGATAACACAGCGATACGCAACTTCCGCCACACCTTGATGCGCGCAATCCCCAGCGATGCAAGCAAACCAATATCCAGCGCACTAATACGATGGCCCTTACCCAGAACTTCACTGCCTTTTTTTATATCATCGCCCGCTCGACGAATATTTTCGCCCTGCACNNGACTTTTTTTATATCGTCACCGGCGCGACGAATATTTTCGCCCTGCAGCACAGGTTTGTTCAGCTGCAGTGTTTGCGCAGTAAGCGTAACATTTTCTTGCATCACCACGGCATCGGCGCCCGCCGGAATCATCGCTCCGGTCATAATGCGCACAGCCTGCATTTTACCGAGCACTGACTGCGCCTCCTCGCGTTCGCTAAAACGAAAGGGGTGCCCGGCCAGCGACTGGCCAATTACCTCAAACAAAGCGCCTTCAGTTTGTGCATCACTCGTGCGCAGTGCATAACCATCCATCGCGGAGTTATCGCTGGCAGGAACATTAATATTGGCCAACACTGATTCTGCGAGAATGCGGTCTAATGCAAGCGCCAAATCAACCCATTCGGTTTCCTGTACAGGAATTAATTGTTGATGTATTCGCAACAACGCATCTTGCACAAGTAACAAGCCAGGCTGTGAACAACAATCCATAAACACACTCTACTGAACATTAATTTTGTTGATTAATCATCCACACGGCTGCTTCTACGCGTGAGCGCAAATGCAATTTTTTCAGCAAATGTTTAACGTGCACTTTGACAGTGCCGTCAGAAATAGCCAATTCGCGCGCAATGACTTTATTGCTCATACCTTTGGCAATTAATTTCAGGATTTCCAATTCACGTTGGGTGAGACTGTCACTACCCACTGCGCCTTTTGTGTTGGGATTGCGAATGGCGGTAGCGAGCACTTGGGTGACTGCTTCACTCAACACCATTTTGCCGGACAAGGCGCGTTCTATTTGCACCAGCATATCTTCCGGCTCCATGTCTTTTAGCAAATAGCCATCTGCCCCCGCTGAAATTGCACTGAGCACATCTTCATCGGCATCGGACACGGTGAGCATCACAATGCGCGAAGTGACACCTTCATCGCGCAAATGGCGTAGCGTTTCCAAACCATCCATGCCCTGCATATTCAAATCCAATAAAATTAAATCAGGGTCAAGTTCACTCGCCAATTTAATCGCATCTTTGCCATTGCTCGCTTCGGCTACTACTTCCATCTCACCCGACAGTGTTAAAAGCTGACGCAACCCTTTACGCAATAAAGGGTGATCGTCCACCAACATAATGCTCGCGGCCGTTTCTGACACAAGACTCTCCTCAATACCAATACATCATTATCTGCAGTTTAACTGCTTGCAGAACCTAAGGGCAGCACATGCCCATTTGTGGGTAGATAGATCTACTACACCTACCCCTATTGGGTAGGCAAGCTAACACCTCTAATACCGCAACTTAACACTGAGGTTGAATAGTTTCCATATCTGCGCAGAGCCATAGTGATCCTTGCGCGAAAACAACTTTTTTGACCGAGGGCTTCACATGTCTGACCTAAAACAATGGGAACCGGAACAGCAGACGTTCTGGGATTCACGCGGGAGAGCAATTGCCAATCGCAATTTGTGGATCTCAATTCCAAGCTTACTCTGTGGCTTTGCCGTGTGGATGCAGTGGAGCATTATCACCGTGCAAATGTTGAACCTTGGCTTTCCCTATCAGGCCGGCGATTTATTCAGCCTCGCGGCGATTGCCGGTTTGACCGGAGCGACGCTGCGTATTCCAGCCAGTTTTTTTATTCGCTTATGTGGTGGCCGCTACACCATTTTTTTAACCACCAGTTTATTGATGCTACCTGCCATTGGCACTGGGCTGGCATTGCAGGATCAAACTACACCATTTTGGGTATTTCAATTAATGGCGCTGCTCTCCGGAATTGGCGGGGGCAATTTTGCCGCGTCCATGTCCAACATCAGTTTTTTTTATCCGCGTAAGCAACAGGGATTAGCGCTTGGCCTAAATGCCGGGTTAGGTAATTTCGGTGTGACCAGCATGCAAATTCTGGTACCGTTGTTTATGACCTTTGGCGCCTTTGGCGCACTGGGTGGTGACCCAATGGTGTTGAAATCTGCAAGCGGCACCTTAATTGGTGCTATTCCTGCAGGCACCGAAACCTGGATTCAAAACGCAGGGTTTGTCTGGCTACTGCTGCTCATCCCACTCGCTTTTGCGATTTGGTTTGGCATGAACAATATCAACACCGCCGAGGTTACACCCAATCTGGCAGGCGGAGCACCGCGCTCTTTTGCGATCATTATCGCTATGATGTTAATTGGCTTTGCCACCTCAGCGCTGGGGCTGTGGCTAATCATGCCTGCCAGTGTCAATGGTTCCGGGTTTGGCATTCCCAAAGAGCTGGTACTGGTGTTGGTGTTATTTGCTACGGTGATGTTACTCAAAGCGCTGCCCGGAACTATTCGAACCAGCCTTGATCGCCAATACAAAATTTTTAACAACAAACACACTTGGGTAATGAGTGTGCTGTATGTAATGACCTTTGGTTCATTTATTGGTTTTTCTGCTGCCTTCCCACTGTCTATTCAAGTTATTTTTGGTTTTAGTCATCTACCTGTCGATGGGGTAATGACCCACAATACCCTTAACCCGAATGGCCCAAGCGCATTGACTTACGCGTGGATCGCCCCCTTTATTGGCGCACTCATTCGCCCTGTAGGTGGTTGGGTATCTGACAAATTTGGCGGTGCACTGGTCACACAAATGTGTGCGATTGCCATGGTGATTTTGTCGATCGTTGCGGCTTATTACATGCGCATGGCCTATCAATCCGCCACCCCTGAACAGTATTTTGTGCCCTTCTTTTTGGTGTTCTTGGGTTTGTTTGCAGCAAGTGGCATGGGTAATGGTTCAACCTTCTGTTCCATCGCCAATATTTTTCCTAAAGAGCAAGCAGGCCCGGCATTGGGCTGGACTTCTGCGGTAGCAGGTTATGGCGCATTTTATATTCCGCAGGTTTTCGGCGAACAAATCAAAGCGGCCACACCGGAATATGCGATGCTGGGTTTTGCGGTGTTTTATCTGGTGTGTGTGTTATTAAACTGGTGGTTTTATCTACGCAAACAAGGCGAGTTTTATAATCCCTGAAAACGTGACAACTTTGAGCAGGTGGTGCAATCCAATCGCTATTGCACTACTGATTGGATTGCATCACCTGTTCAAACTCTATCCCAAAAAAGATTACTGACTAAATTACCTTGGAGTAACGAATTGTTGATGCGTTNNTTTAATTGCGCTAACTCTTTAGCAAAATGACTGCGTGAATCCAGACCAAATGCATTATCAACAGCAACAAAATTCAAATCGAAATGACAAATTAGCTGATTAATTACAAACTGCCGCAACAGATCTTCGCTGGTTAATTCAATACCTTTAATAAAAGGGATTGCACCTGAGTCAATCGATTTTTGGTACTGCTCAACGCGCTTAGCATTTTGAATATAGACATTGCCGAATGCACTAATCGCAGAGGCACCAAAAGAGAGTAAATCACAATCGCCATGTGTGGAATAGCCCTGAAAATTTCGCTGTAACTTTCCGGCTCTTTGTGCCTGCACCAAACTATCATCCGGTTTTGCGAAATGATCCATGCCAACATAAATATACCCAGCGCCCTGCAAACGCTCTATCGCCATATACAAAAGTTCAAGTTTTTGCTCTGCTGAGGGAAGATCACGCTCGTTAATCAATTCCTGGCTCTTAAAAAGATGCGGCATATGGGCATAATTAAATAATGACAAGCGGTCGGGAGAAAGTTCTATCACTCTATTTAATGTTTCGCCGACACTGGTCAAGGTTTGCATCGGCAGGCCATATATTAAATCCATACTGATCGAGCGATAGTCTTGTTGGCGTAGTGCCTTTACCAAAGCGTTTACATCTTCAACACTGTTATAACGATTTACTGCTTTTTGAACCTGGGAATCAAAATCCTGCACACCCATACTGACTCGGTTAAAACCAAGTTTACGCAAATGCCCCATAGTGTTAGTCGATACGCGCCCTGGATGAATCTCTATAGAGTACTCACCTGCGTCATCATCCAGCAATGTAAAGTGCTTGCGTGTCGCAGCCATCAGCCAAGACATTTCGTCATCACTGATAAACGTGGGAGTACCACCCCCCCAATGCAATTGAGTGACAGGTCGCGCGGAATCAAATAGCTCTGCCTGCATCGCCATTTCCCGTTCCATACGCTCCAAATAAGGTTGCGCACGGCCTTTATTGTTAGTAACGACTTTGTTGCACCCACAATAAAAGCAAAGGGTATCGCAAAAAGGAATATGAAAATAAAGCGACAGCGGCCTTCCGCTCGCATTACTCCTCTCAACCGCTGCTTTAAAATTAGCAACAGCAAAGCTTTCACTAAATTGTGGCGCAGTAGGATATGACGTGTAACGCGGCCCGGTTAAGTCATATTGCTTAATAAGTTCCGAATTCCATTCAAGTGGAGCTTGAAAATAAGCCATAAAACAACCTTGATATCTGGTAACTCTAGTGCAGAGCCATTTGTGAGAAATAGATTTTTAGCATACGCTTTTTGTAAAAGAATCAATTGACATGTATCAATTTACTGGGCATACCAGATAATTTGATGCATTAAAATTTTATTTAGTCCGAACCACTTTTATTTTGAAAGTAGCTTGGGAGTGTCAACTAGAGCGCGGGAAGTCAAACCTGGAGGTTGGCCAAACAACAAAGCAAGATCCACTAAGACACACGGAAGATTGCGCCATCTTGTGGCTTAGCCCGCCGATAATGTTAAGGATTGCTGGCCATCTTGCATGTCATGCGAATTCAGCGGGTAAAGTTTTGATTCAAGCAGCTATGCCAGCGCTCCATTAAAAATGTCACCAGAGTATGCGATGCATTCACAGCAGACGTGCCTCCATCACCGCAATGGTTGGAGGCTCTAAGCCTCGGCCATGAGCTGAGCCTATATGGGTTCGGTAAGCCCCAATGCCGTCAATGAGGGATGACAATCCCTGAAGAATTTTTTTCTGGTCATCTTCCAGTGTGGGATCGATGCTTAATCCCAAATGACCCTGAACGACTTTCCATAGAGGGGCAATAGATTGTTTGGCTGGCATTTCCAGAGTGAAGGTTTCGATGTAGGTTTTACACAAGGCCTCAATGATGGAGCTTGCAGCAGTAATCGCCGCATGGGGATCACCATTTAATTGCGATACCGCGCGATTAAATTCAGCTTCAACAGATGCAAAATCACCAGCCTTAAAAAAATCCGCTAGCGACTTTGTAGCAAGGCTTGCTCCAGCCAAGGTAATAAAACCATTTAACTGATAACTCAACTGATTTCTGGCAAGACTTTCCGCAATTCGCTGCTGACCTTCAGCAGTTTGGGAGTTGACTGGGTTTAAATCCATAAATTGCTGGATGATCAATCCAAGAATTGCAAGAGGATTTAGCGATTCATCGTCATTGCACCGTTTAAGCCAGGCACTGCACTTTGTTTCCATATTGCCTTCTGGTGGCTCACCTGACGCGCCTGCGCTCATGAACAACACATTTAATTTGGAATGGCTCTGATAGTACTCAGCAAGCACTGAAGACACAGCACCAATAACTGAGTTAGGTATCATATGCGCCATAAACTTCTCCCAAATTTCTTTTACTATTCATCAATATTTTTCAGTTGTGCTTTAGGGTGGGAGACATCCAATCCGAAGGCATCCAGTAATATAATGGCTTTTTGAACCACCCGCATATATTCATCCGTTTCCGGCAATTTGCGCTTGCACGACAATCCATTGGCAAGCAACCACTCTTGTATTTCTACAAGTCCGGTTTCGGTAACACCATGTGAAAGCAAGGTTTCTGCGGCAATGTTAGAGACATACTGCGGCGTAAGTTCATTGGGTGACCGTAACTTCAACTGAAATACCAAATCATCCCGTAATACCCTACGGAGCGCATTTTTAGGTGAGGCAACTATCGCTAGTGCTGCGTCAATATATTTCTTTGGATTGACCCGGACTTCTTCAAGATTCCAGCGTAATTTCAACTGCGGGCAAAATCGAGATAACGCACCCCTCGCTTGGGCATAGCTAAGTCCATAGGGCTTCGCGGCTTCAGAGACCGACTGGCCTTCTGCTATCGCAATCAGAATATTTGCTTTGGTCATATCGGAAATCATACCTTCTCCATTGCGCAATTATTTTTGAATCGTTCGAACTGAATCATCGTTATAGGCGAGGCAGCTAAGGATTTTTTTGTAATCATATAGCAATGCGGATTTGGCTTCTTTGTTGAGCTGTGTCAACTTCGGATTGGGGTTTTCAACTTTAATTATTTCAAATCGTTGATGCCACTGACTATGCGCTTCAACAATGACCGTTCTATCTGTCGATGAGAATTGGTTGGCGGTAATATCAATGTCAGTATCATCAAACTTTATCCAAATATGCCGCTGGGATTTTTTATGTCGATTTTCGCCCGTGACTATTTTCAGGGATGATAAGCCAATTTTTTCAATCAGAAATTTTGCCAATAAATACGAGGAAAACTCGCAGCAATTAACTGGGAAAGAATCCAGTGAATCAAATTGGAATCCATCCACTTTTGCTTTCAGGATTGCTTTTCGAAATAAGACAACCGATGGTCGTAAATCCATGTCGCACAATAAAAGGAAGTTACTCAGGAGAAGCCAGTGTAGATCATTTGGCGTGGAGATGGATGCGGCTATTTTTATTGCGATGCATCGTGCTCGTCTTGAAGAGAGTGAACAAGGATCTCCAAACCCTCATGGGGATCGACACCCAGTACCTGGCAGTACCTCACAAACTCAAGCACTTCAATTTTCCGTCGATCCTGCTCCATCTTACCTAGCACAGAATGATGTCGCCCCATTGCGAGCGAGGCCTCGCGGAGTGTCAAACCACTTGCCTCCCGTTGCTTTTTTAGCCAGAGACGAAGCTTTTCGTAGTGAGGTGAGTACGGAGATGATTTCATTGTCTCGATGATAGAGACAGGATAGAATGGCGCGAAATTCGAGACATGAGGCGTCAATCTCTATCATGAAATCTCTCACCGTTAAGTCCGGACTGCTCTCGGCACTATCAACTCTGGTAAACCGCGAGTTCACCGTACACGATCTCACGGAAGCCTATTTAAACGATCCGGCATGCCTTCATAGCTCCAAAAAGGCGGCTCGCCAGTTCGTTTATCGCAATATGCTGCGCCTTATCGATAATGGGAATCTGACTCGTGTTGTCGTGGAGGGTGGCTGGCCCTTGTATCGGTTAACCCCCCAGTTTTTTACTAAATCATCTAAACCATCAGTACTTACACCTACTGTGTCCACTCCAGAAGCACCACCAATCAAAGCTCCAACCTCAAAAAATAACCCGCGCCAAAACCTGCAAGAACGGTTGAATCAGCATAAATTGGAAATGCTGTCTGCGATGGGTGAAACCGAGGAATATGATGCAATTTGCAGTGAAATGCCCGATTTAAGGGATGATGTGCAGCCCCTTTATAACCAATCACGCGACAAATGCTCCAAGTTGCTTGGACGTGTGAAAGCTCTGGAAAGCCTATTAGCAAGGGAAACAGGTTTAGCGCAATGAAGTTAAGGCGCTGGCAATCCAGATGCGTTGAACAGGCTCTGGTGAAATTCAGGAATGAAGATAATCACTTCCTGTGCCTCGCCACACCCGGTGCTGGCAAGACAGTTATGGCGGCGACATTGACTCAACGACTTCTTCAGTTGCGAATGATCGACCTAGTACTATGCTTTTCCCCCTCCATTATTGTGTCATCCGATTTTCAGCAAGCACTTGAAACCCATATCCATTGCCGGATGGATGGTCGTCTTGGGTCAAAGGGCCAGTCCTTGACATATCAATCGATGCTGAGCTTGGGAGACGCTTTTTGGGCACTATTTCAAACCCATCGCGTTTTGGTAATTTTTGATGAGATCCATCACTGTGCCGGGGACAACCTTGAGAATGCCAATGCATGGGGTCAAACCATCATCCAACATATCCAGGGGCGCGCTACTTATACCATTGCTTTAACCGGCACACCTTGGCGCTCCGACAGAATACCCATCGCCTTATCCAGTTACTGCCAACACAACAAAATCCGCTGTGATTTTATTTATGGAATGGCGCAGGCTATCCAAGAAAATGTGTGTCGGGCACCTAGCATCGTGCTGGTGGACAATGACCGCATCATCGTGAGATGCGGTAATACCACGGAGAGATACTCATCTTTCGCCGAGTTACTCAAACTATCGGATTGCTCCTACCAACAACTAATTGATAACGATGCGCTGATTGTGTATCTGTTAAAACAATCGTCTAAAAAGTTGATGCAAATTCGCAAGCAGCATCAGAATGCGGGTGGCCTTATCGTGGCAGCATCGGTAGATCATGCCTATAAAATTGCGACATTACTGGAGCGCCACTTGGGCCAACGCGCCTGTGTTGCTACATATATGGATAAGGACGCCCACGGAAATATACACACCTTTAGAAACAGCACCCAGCCCTGGATTATTTCTGTAGGGATGGTAAGCGAAGGCACAAACATTCCACGTTTGCGCGTGTGCTGTCACCTGACCCGCGTCAAAACTGAATTGCATTTTCGGCAAGTATTGGGGCGTGTTTTACGAATGGGAGATATTCCCGGTGAAAGTTATTTGTATCTACCGGCTGAACCCAATTTGGTGGAATACGCGAATCGTGTAGCGGAGGAAATACCAGAGTCTGCGACCATACGACGCGAGACCATGCCGAATAGCGACGGTGACAAGCCGGTAGCGATCAAACTACAAGAACCGCAACAATTTGAAGAAATTACGGAAATTATTTTTGAAAATATGCCTGTGGTCGAATCGCAACCTGACACGGACGATCTGCCACCCACTCATATTTCAATGTTGGCACAATCCTATGACACCACCATCAACGTATTTGGTCGGTTTCGCCAGGAGTTGCTGCAATTACATCGACTTTATACGCGCGAATCCAGAAGCCCCTTATAAACACTTGAATCAAGAGATTCATCATTTAGTGATCGACCGCACTCTATCCAAGAACAGTATTGATAATTAAATCAGACTTTTTCATGTAAAAAAATCGTAAACCAATATAATTCTAGTGATTTCGGATAACGATGATTTACGCAGACTAATTCCTAACATTAACATTGAAAATGCTTACATTATTTCCATTTATAATTGCCTGAACCTCCTCGTATTTAAGGACCAATGCAGCATATTTTGACCCTAAAACCTCCAAGTTTTTCTTCAGCGCACCCAGCTCAGCACGAAGCTCTTTATTTTTAATTTGCTCCACCTTAAGTTGTGAAATTTTTTGATCATTTACATCAAGATAAGCCTTTCCTGAAGCGGTTCTTATTTTATCTACCATATCAGGATAATACTTATGAATTGTTGCACGACTCAGCCCCGACTCTTCGGCCACCGATGCGATACTGATACGGCGCCCTTTATCTACGATTTTGGGTCGACCATTTAAAATTCTGATATATGCTTGACGGATAATTTTTCTAGTAACTTCAGATGCGGGTACGGTCATTTTACGCCTCAAACACCTCTAAGGGAGCACCTAACTCAGTCAATACTTTTTTACAACGATCCAATGCGCGATGCGCCAAATCCTTTCCAGCGATACCAATGTCCTCTAATTGGATTAACTCAAGCTGCTGATTGTAAATTGCATTCCACCGAGGTAGAAATCTATCATCGATAACGGAATGCCTACAGTCTCCGCATTTCGTATTATCAAATGCTTTACCCCCATCACACCCTCCAAGATCGGCAGTACACCAAGCCACCCCAGTGGCACGCAGATAAATACTCTCTGACACATTTTGGACCATTTCCGAGTGATTTTTATAATATCTAATTGATTCACCTTTACTACGAAATACCTTTATAGTTTGCGCCATACCACCAGAAAGTGGAGTATCTGGATCTAACCAATGACGTATTTTCTTATATTTCTCATCGCAAGCAGCGACATAAATTTCACCAAAAAGCTCTTTATCTTGCAGCTCATTTTCAGCATACATCGCAGTCATATCAATAGACCAATGTTTAAAATGATCTCTAAGATAACGTAGATCACCTAAAGCATTTTTCACAACATATACAGCGAATGTCCGCCTGCACTGATGGGTAGAAAAATTCCACTGCACACCACAATGCAAAACAAATTTTTTTAGCTCCGCCTGAAATGTTGGAAAATTTAGAGGCCTTATAGATATTTTTTTGTTTAAAGGTTTCAATAGAAATAGTTTGTTTTTATTTTGAAAATTTTTTGATGCCTTCAACGGTGAAATATCGACTCGGCTAGACATCACATTTTCCGACAACATATTCCTTAATGGCTTGGAAATTTTTTCCAACACAATAACCGCCTGATGACAAATCGCTGGACATAGCCACTCGGTAGCTCCTACTCCAGTCTTGGTAGACACACCTCTAATCCAACAGTATTTAGTTCCATCCTCATCCGTAGTGCTGAAACAACAACCAACTTCCAAGCTCAATATCTCATGAGCCCGAATGCCGGTCGTAATTAAAATTATTAAAGCACAAGCCGATCGTAAGTGAAAAATCTCTTCATTTAAGCCTTTGGCCCCACCATGATAACCACATAAACTTAACAAATGGTCAATGATTTCCTGACTATATTTTTTCTCAACCCACCAGGACAATCGATTCATATTTAATAAAATATCATCTGAATTTGATAAAAGTGAAGTTGATTTTTTCATTAGCACCCGAAGATGCTCATCAGGAATTATTAGGGTTTTCCCTCCTGGAACAGGGGGTGGCCCAGCGAGCTGCCCCGTAGTGGCATCTGGCCAAGGGTGACTGAAAGCGTATCTACTATTTAAAAGAAGTTCGTATAGTGCCTCTACCGCAATCAATCTTTGAGATACTGAAACCGGGGTGTTGCGCTCTGCTTTCAAACCAGGTTGCATTCTAGAGTGCTCTGCGTACTGAACCCCAACAAATGCGGATACCTCACTTAATTCAAGTATATTTTTTTCTGCTAGATAGTTAAGAAATACCGCACAGTGACGAAACACCTTAATCAAGCTGGTTCCTCTTGGCCGCTTATAACCCGGCCGCCCTAGATAGTAGTAGCGCATCATAGCCAGCTTCAAAGCGGGAATGAATTTTTTATTTTTTATGATATTGAAATCTATTTTTCTATTACATTCAGCAATCGATGATGGGAAAAGTACATCAGGGAAAAACCATACATCATCACCATAACAACTTAATGTAACGTACATTCCATCGATGGTTCGCTGGGAGGTAATTATACTTTCCAGAGGAACTTCCTCGTTTTTGTCAAACCATAAACGCGTATACATATGGCTGACATCGACTTGATTAGACTCTATCATAATTAGCTATCCTCCAACTCTAGAAGATCGATGTTTCTCCAGTAGGGATGCGGAGAATCGTGAGCATACTTACGTATTTCAGAAATTTTTTTGCTGGAGAATTTCGGTGCTATTTCATTATCAATGATCTTAACTATATTTGCATAATAGCGCCCCCATCGTTTTGCGCCCACAATAGATCTCTGTTTGATTAGCAACCAATATAAACTGAATATCCGGTACAAGTCATTTTCAGTCACCACAAAACTTTTACACTGAAAGCAAGATAAAAATGACGTGCAATAATTCCCATTTTTAGGAGCCCGATGACCATATCTAGGATCCTCACACTGAGCAATTGGTGTACGCTCAGTGCCATCGCTTCCCTCGTCGCCCAGCAATTCCTTTACTCGAATCTCACCTAGAAGATTAAAGTTTCTTTCCGCTTCAGGAGGCGCCTCCAGATAATGATCATTTGAAACCTTTATGCTATGCCCACCCATAGCAGCTGTTAAGATCGCATCCTGCCCTGATAGAGACCATATTCTATTAATAAAGGTTTTTCTCAATTTACCGATATTAACAACCAGATATTTTCCCTCAGCGTCTATTAAATTACACCTTTCAATGACCTCTGTGGTCAAACGCTCCAGCGTAGATGAGGAGATAAATGTAGCCTTGCTGCTGGACCGGAGCCTAGAATTGGTCTTGGGCTTAAGCTTGGATACTGTGTATGCAAAGAGTCTGTTTGTATTGGATTTGACTCGCGCCCTTTCGTTTCGCGCAACAATCATCTCAACAATAGAAATTGTATCCAGCATTACGGTATGCAGCGCGGCTATATCTTGTGTTTTTCTCAATGCCGAAAAATGAAATGATTTCCCTCTGCGCTTGAAGCTTATAAGCAAACGCCTATCATGTTTCAATGGATGTGGTTGAATACAGTCGGCCTGCAATTCAAGGAGAGGGGTTTTATTTATTCCTGTACGAATAGCTATCGCCAATATACATATTGTTAGATCATACGAGTTGATTTCACCGGTATCTTTTGATATTCGATCGAGCTCTTTCTTTAGGCACCTAGTTAAGGTACTGATGTCTTGTGTCGATAGTGGACTCTCCCCCTTCGCTTTTCTATGGTTTCCGGGATATGGGTTTCTGGGGAAATAGTTAAAGTAGTCCGCCCCCATAAGATCTTGCCTACCGATTATCATCAGTAAAGCCTTCACTTTACTATATGCATTTTTTTGGCTTGTTGATTTGAGGCCAGATTGGCTTAGGTACACTATAAAGTGCTCTATAAATTCTCTGCCAATGTCATTAAAATATAATTCTCGCTTTATAGATGATGCAACAATTTTACAAAATTGAAAAAAGTATACTAATCCACCATCACAGTAACCTTGAATTGTAGCGATACTTAAACTGGCTCCGCGAGTCGAAACACTTTCATTCACAAGATGCTCTATAACCTCCTGAGTACGGATGACAATTTCATCAAATCCGGTACGATAATATATTGAAAAATCAAATTTCCGAGAAGAATGAGTGTGCTTAGGAAATTTGACTACAGTTACCGCAGGGAGAATTTTAATTGGAGATATGCTCGACTGTCCTGAAACACTTGGCACATCAAGCGTTAGATCCTTTACTATTCCAGATGTAAAATTCTTTTTATTCATCCGCAGATCCCATCGAAAACCGATCTATCTCAGCTTGAAAATCATTCATTAAATCATCATCGATATCATCTAAAAAATGTAAATATTTTTGTGTTGTTAATATGCTGGAATGCCCAAGGCGATTACGCACATACATAAGTGGATCCACCCCGCAATCTTTTTTCTTTCTCAATTCGCTTAGCGTGTGGGTTGCATAGGAATGCCTCAAAATATGAGGGAAAACTTTGAATGGTAACTCTAAATTATTCCAAAGTTTATTAAGCGATAAACCACCATGCGCATAAGGATGGCCAAATCTATTTAGGAACAATTGAGCTTGCTTCACGCCTGATTGTTTTTCAAGCTTATTTCTTTCGTGAAGTACATATTCCCATAAATCAGCCATTAAACCGAGAGGGACGTGTATGGTACGCGCCTTACTTCCTTTGGTGTGCATATCAGCAGGATTTAACTCCACACTGATATGACTAGACACATCTGTCAACGAACGTGGCGAGCGTATATATTTAACCGGAAAAGTAACTAGCTCATCCTTCCTCAGTCCTGCCTGAACAGCCAAGCGAGCGATAAGCTTTTGTGTAGGATTTTTTACCGCAGATAGGAATTGTTTTATCTGAACAAGATTCAACACTCGAATACGAGCGCCATGAGATTTTAACATCACATCTGGGGACAACATTGAGTTCCCTTTAGAACTCGTATGAACCAGAAATCCTTTAGCTTGTTTGACAACAACACGCTCAAGCTGATAAGGAAGGGAGCTTATCCACCGCTTAAGTAAAGCATGGCGGTAAAATGCATTAATAATCCGCAAGCGAAAATTTACTGTAGATGGTTTTAAACCCAGCGTACCTAAAGACCAGTCCCGGTAAGAAACCAGTATCGTGTCGTCACGATTTAGATTGGTATTTCTCCAATCCCACTCATTATTAACTTCAAGGAAACTTAAAAAATCATAGATACTTTGACCATATGCCTTCCATGAATGTGCGCTTTGGACTCTCCCTCGTTTTATACAGTACTTAACTAAGAAGTCGAATGCTTCACATACCAAATCCATATGCCGATCAAATATAAGCGGAAATCCAGGGTAGGAAACGCCATGAATTTCAAACTCATCGCTAGCGAAAAGCAACTCCATAATCAACCTCTCCTACGACTGAAGAAAGACCGAGAATAAAGCTGTATTGGACAACTGTAAACAAATGGTTACAGTTAAATGCCTAGATAACAATTAAAAACTGCTGGGCATTATCGAGTGTGATATCAACGATTGCCAACAGAGGCGCATTCATTCCCGAAGGATTCATTTCAAATGGGTTCATTTCAGTTACTCCATCTCACGCAAACTAATTGCTACATTATCAGTCGCGGTCGAAACATAGGCGATAGTTTCTGTAATCGTCACCGTGAGATTCATGGTTTTATCAGCCAATGCAGTAAGCGCCTGCAATTCATCGGCAACAAAATGGTGAATAGTCACTTTGGATAACGCGCGAATAGCCGCGCTATTGGTTTTCCACCAAACATCCATACCGCGACCATAAGTAAATACTTTTACCGACTGCGATTGCCCCGACGCTTTTTTCAACCGATCCGGCGCCGGCTGCCCTACTTCAATCCACTCAAGGATGGTGCCGTTATCATGCTTCAACCACAGATCAGGCTCCTCCATCGACGACAGGCCCTTGGTGAAGGTTAAATTTTCCGCAGCGCGATAACAAAAGGCTAGAATACGCACCATCATGCGCTCAACGGTTTCCGAGGGATGCAAAGCGATCGTCAGGTTAAAATCGCCAAACACATTGCGATCCATATCCGACAAGCTCAGGTTCGCTTTATAAATAGTTGCCTTCACTGCCACAATTTTTCTCACTTAATCAAAGCTAAATAATGTCCGATACTTCATTTGAAATACCGCAAAAATTCGAATTCACTGTTAACCAAGCCGAGCAAACCGCATTGGATTTGTTGGCCGAAGGTACCGGCCTGCCCAAGCAGCGCATTAAAGACGCGATGAATAAAGGCGCCGTCTGGTGGACGTTAAAAGGCAAAACACTGCGTTTACGCCGCGCTACCAAGGTGCTGTACAAGGGTTCTAAAATCCAGTTTTTTTACGATGCGCAGGTACTCGCACGCAAACCTGAAGACGCCACCTTAATTTATGACGGAGGCAATTACAGCATTTGGTTCAAGCCCGCCGGCATGCTCTCGCAGGGTTCACAATGGGGCGACCACTGTAGCATTTTACGGTGGGTTGAAGTGAATGGCCAACCTAATGAGGGGCAACGGCAGCGCGAGTGCTTTTTAGTACACCGCCTGGATGCTGATGCGATGGGCTTAATCATCCTTGCACACGATGGCCAAAGTGCCGCGAAATTATCTGCCCTATTCCAGGCGCGCGATATGTGTAAATTTTATCAGGCTTGGGTAGTTGATGACTGCGATATCCCCACCACAGGGCTAACCCTGAATTTTGAGCTGGATGGCAAGTCTGCCATCACCCATATCAAAAAAGTGCGTGTGGATAGCAATAAAACATTGTTGGATGTGCATATTGAAACGGGGCGAAAACATCAGATTCGTCGGCACCTCGCCAATATCGGCCATCCAATTGTGGGCGATAAACTTTATGGTACAAAATCCAGCCTTGGCTTACAATTGATCGCCTACAGATTGGAGTTTATCTGCCCTAATACCAAACAACCGATCATTGTAGAATTGCCGCAGGAATTGCAGTTCAAATAACAATTTATTAAAAATAATAATGGCTGGTGAATCCAAAACAGGGAGAGACCCAGTCTTACCAATACAATATTGAATAACCGGTCATTATCATGACCGGATCACCATCGTCGGCGCAAGGAATCTCCCATGACAGCATCTGTACCCCTCTCTCACTCCACTCATAAAATGGATCGCATAGTCACCTTGGATGTCCTGCGTGGCTTCGCACTTTTTGGAATTCTCTACGCGCATATGATTTTTTGGTATGCCGCCGGTCCACTACCACAAGAAACCTACCAACTTTATAAAGACTTGGGTAGCGGCATCGCAATAGGAACTTACATGATTTTTATCATCAGTAAATTCTTTGCGCTTTTTTCATTCTTATTTGGTTTGAGTTTCTATATTCAGATTCAAGGTTTTATCAATCGCCATGAGCCAGTCATTACACGCTTTGGTTGGCGCCTGGCTATTTTAGGCGCGATTGGCCTGGCACATCACACCTTCTGGCGCGCCGACATTTTATCGATTTATGTTCCGCTGGGATTTCTGTTGTTATTTTTACGAAACCTCAGCAACAGAGCGCTGTTAATCATAGGGGCATTGTTAGTACTGAACATCCCTACCAAACTCGCTGAACTCATTTCAATTATTGTCCGCGACAAATTGGCATTGCTTGACTTTGACCAAATAACCGCAGGTGCAGAATATTACTCTATAGTCAGCCAAGGCACTTTTATCGATATGATCAAACACAACATCCATGCGATGAGCGATAAATACGTTTACCAAATTAATAGTGGAAGATTATTGATTACCTTTGGTTTCTTTTTGCTGGGGATGCTGGCCGGACGTATGCATTGGTTTGAAAATATCGCCAGTCAATTCACATCATTCAAAACAGTCTTAAAAAGAAGCAGCCTCATAGTCGCTATTGTAATCTTGTTAGGTATCGCATTGGGTGCCACTACATTTCTGTTGAAAATTGACATGGAAAAAACACCCATTGCGGGCTGGCTGGGCGGTTTTATTCTGGAGTTTTTTAACGTTAGTCTAACGCTTATTTATATCACGGGTATTAGTCTGCTCATGCTCAAACCTAAATGGGCAGCGCGGTTAACGCCTCTTGCTGCGGTTGGAAAAATGGCGCTCACCAGTTATTTAATGCAAACCCTTATCGGTGTTTTTATATTTTTTCATATCGGCTTGGGCTTATTTACTAAAACATCTCCCGGGATGAATGCACTATTGTGTTTTGCGATCTTTGGATTGCAGATTTTCTTCTGCCGTTGGTGGTTGCAGCATTTCCATTATGGCCCAGTTGAATGGCTATGGCGTTCAGCAACCGATTTTAAATGGCAGCCGCTCTACAAACACAGCATTGAAAGCAAACTGAATACCAATTAATAATTCGTTAATGGTTATCCATCAAGATCTACATAAAAAATCCCCACTGACCTCGCGGCCAGTGGGGATTTTTTATTCAACATCTAAGGCTATCAGTTACATTGATTATTCAACGCACAGGCTTTAAGAGCATTCGAGAAAGCATAACCAGTCAAACCATCTTCCCAAGTAGACCATGCCATAACGCCGCGCAGATCAGGATAGGTTTTTGCTGGTTTGTAACCGCTACCGCAATCACCGGAGCGCAAGCAACGTATTGCCGCTTTCACAACAGTAGGGTTGGTATAACCACTACCCGCTGCTGCTGGTGAAGTAGATGCAGGCAAACCGATCACAACTTTATTAGCAGGCAAGCCCAGATAATTTACACCAGTGCTGCCAATCGGGAAGCCTTCAATTAACGCTTCAGTCCAAGCTACCAAACCGTCTTGCGTTGCAGAGTTATAGAACTGGCCATTTTTACCAGGCATAGAACCGGTGTTGTAGTACTGCATTTGAATCCAACTNNATATCGTCACGCAGTGCATTCATCAAAGGCAAATAAACACCCCAGTTGTATTGACCCAACCAGTTATTTGGCAGATTAGCACCAATGGTATGCGCCGTTTCAGGAGCCATGGTCAACAGGAAGTTCGCACCATAACGCGCCTTCAACCGCTTAATTGCACGCACCAAATAATCCGCAGAATATTGCGGGCTGGTTTGGCTAATTTGTGCGTTAGGATTGGTGTGCAGACCTTTTTCTGTATCGATATCAATACCGTCCAAACCAAATTGATCTTTGATCGCGATGAAAGAATTTACAAAATTATCTTCATGCGTTTGGTTGTTCAGCACAAAGGTCGCATTAGCTCCGCCGATCGACAGTAATACTTTTTTGCCTGCGGCTTTTGCTGCAGAAATTTGTTCAGGGGTTGGATTGTTTTGAACTCCACCGTCATTACCAAGGTAGAGCGATCCATTTGCGTTGATTGAAGGAAATGAAATGTTCAATACGGTGTAATTTGGAATTGTCGCTGGAACTTCCAACGGCCAATGCCAGTTCTCCCAATAGCCTACCAACTCTCTGCCATTGCTCGGAGTCACTGAACTGCTGCTTCCGGATGAAACGCTGGAACGCGATGTACTTACACTCGATGAACTAACCGATGATGGAACCAAACTGCTGGAACTGGAACGTGAAGTGCTAACGCTGGATGCGCTAGTACCTGGACAATTGCCACCCGCAGTCCAAGCTTGCTGCCAATAAGTACCAGTACCCGGTGCATAAGCCCAGGTAGCGGTGGATGCGCACCACCCTGGAACCTGACACGTATAAGCGCTACCCGCATTAGTCACCACTGCGCCGGCGTTGTAACTGGTGCCCGCGGCATACGCAGGGCATGATCCAACACTACCAACTGACGAAGAAGAAACGCTACTCGGTGTAGATGAGCGAGAGCTTGACGAGCGTGAACTGCTGGGTGCGCTTGAGCTTGGCGCAACACTTGATGTCGCTCCATCACAAGCACCGTTGTCAATCCATTGTTGCCATTGGCCTGAGAAGCTGGTGGGAATATTGTTTTGAGTCCAATAATTTGCAGTGTAACCACGGTTTGCATGCTGGACTTTATTACCTTGGGTATAAACGCTGCTGCTGTTCCATTGCGCAAGACCGGTGCAATTTACGGCCAGCACTTCAGTTGATATCAGGGATGCACTGAGCAGTGCGCCCAGCGATAGTATTTTTTTCATCGATGTTACCTATCCTGTCATTATCGTTAGTTAAGGAAATGGGGCTGACGAATAGCAACAAAACTCTCTCACCGTCGCTGGCTGTTGCAGAAGATTAAAATCTTTCGGTATTCGCCGATCAACGATTGTCAACGTTGTCATTTGCAAGTACACATATCCCAAAAAATGACACGACATCTAGTTTCAGGGGGCAATCAGGTACAAGCGGGATAACAAACGTGGATTAAGACAAACGCCAGCGCTGGAGAATAAGTACATCTTTTACGCAATGCAAGCAGTCCTCGCATAAAAACGCGAAACAACTAACATCTTGGCAATATAAAAAATATCAGGAAATAAAACGATATTATTAATTCTGAAAAGCTATGCACGAGCATAGAAAAGTACAGATAGAAAACTCAAATGGAAAAACACGAACAAAGAATACAAGCAAAAAAATAGCGCCTACTAAGGCGCCACTTTTCAGCATCTACAATTTACTCTGGTCGCATATGCGGGAACAACAGCACGTCGCGAATAGACGGCGCGTTGGCAAAGAGCATGATCAAACGATCAATACCTATGCCCTCACCTGCCGTCGGTGGCAAGCCGTATTCCAGTGCGCGGACAAAGTCAGCATCGTAATGCATAGCTTCATCATCACCGGCATCTTTCTCTCTCACTTGCTGCATAAAACGCTCAGCTTGGTCTTCTGCATCATTCAACTCAGAGAAACCATTCGCCAATTCACGTCCACCGATAAAGAATTCAAAACGGTCAGTTACCGCGGGGTTGTCATCATTGCGACGCGCCAACGGAGATACTTCAATTGGGTATTCTGTGATGAAGGTTGGCTGATCCAATTTGTGCTCAACCGTTTCTTCAAATATCTCGATATGGATTTTGCCGAGACCATAAGAATCTTTTACTGCAATACCCAAATCTTTCGCCGCTTTGGTTGCACCTTCGATGGTACTTAATTGCTCGCGGGTAATTTGCGGGTTGTAATGCAAAACCGAGTCAAATACTGACATACGGGTAAATGGCTTACCAAAATCGTATTCGCTGGCTTGATAGGTCAGCGTGGTGCCGCCAGTAACTTCGATGCACAACTTACGCAGTAAATCTTCAGTCAAATCCATCAAATCTTTGTAGTCTGCGTAGGCTTGATAGAATTCCATCATAGTGAATTCTGGATTGTGGCGAGTTGAAACACCTTCGTTGCGGAAGTTGCGGTTGATTTCAAATACGCGTTCAAAACCGCCGACGACCAAACGCTTCAAATATAATTCCGGTGCGATACGCAGGAACATTTCCATATCAAGGGCGTTGTGATGCGTAATAAAAGGTTTGGCTGACGCACCACCGGGAATTACATGCAGCATGGGTGTTTCCACTTCCATAAAGCCACAACCAATCATGTAATTGCGAATAAAGCTGATACATTGTGAGCGCAAACGGAATGTATCACGCACTTCCGGGTTCACAATTAAATCTACATAGCGCTGGCGATAACGAATTTCCTGATCGCTCAGGCCGTGGTATTTATCCGGCAGCGGACGCAAGGATTTGGTGAGCAGTTGATACTCTTCCAAATTCACGTACAAATCGCCTTTACCTGATTTGTGCAACGCGCCTTTTACACCGACGATATCGCCGATGTCCCACAGACCCCATTTATCTTTAATCACTTCTTGCGCTGCTTTATCGGCATACAATTGGATAGAACCTTCGCCATCCTGAAGCACCATGAAGGGGCCACGTTTCGCCATGATACGGCCGGCAACACTGACCACATTATTCAGCCCTTCCAATTCTTCTTTAGTTTTTTCGCCGAATTGCGTTTGCAGATCTACGCTCTTATCACCGCGACGGAAATCATTAGGGAACGCATTGCCCTTCTCGCGAATCGCTGCCAACTTGTGACGGCGCTCTGCAATCAATTTATTTTCATCATGTGCATCTGGCTGTGCTGAATGGGTTTCGTTGCTCATAGTCTTCACTGTTTTGTAGGGGCGCTGCTTGCTGCGCCCTGTTGTTAAACATTAGGGCACAGCAAGCGGCGCCCCTACATTATTAAAAATATTTTCGGGCGCGGCGAGCGGCGCCCCGGGATTGAATCTTTTTTGGGCGCGCAAGCGGCGCCCCTAGGTTGAATCCTTTTTGGGCGCAGCAAGCAGCGCCCCTACATTTACAAACCGGCCTTCAAACTCTCTACGATAAATTGATCGAGGTCGCCATCCAACACAGCTTGGGTATTCGATGTTTGTACACCGGTGCGCAGATCTTTAATGCGCGAGTCATCCAACACATAAGAACGAATCTGACTGCCCCAACCGATATCGGACTTATTATCTTCCATCGCTTGTTTTTCGGCGTTACGTTTTTGCATTTCCTGCTCGTACATTTTTGCACGCAGCATTTTGTACGCTTTATCACGGTTAGCGTGTTGCGAACGCTCGTTCTGACACTGCACCACAGTATTGGTTGGAATATGTGTAATACGCACGGCCGAATCGGTTTTGTTGATGTGCTGACCACCAGCGCCACTGGCGCGGTAAGTGTCGATACGCAAATCAGACGGATTAATGTCAATTTCGATGTTGTCATCAATTTCCGGCGAAATAAATACCGAACAGAAAGAGGTGTGACGACGGTTACCAGAATCGAACGGCGATTTACGCACTAAGCGGTGTACGCCTATTTCGGTGCGCAACCAACCAAAAGCGTATTCACCTTCAAAATAAATGGTCGCGCTTTTAATACCGGCCACATCACCTGCTGACACTTCTTCGAGTGTGACTTTAAAGCCTTTGGCTTCGCCCCAGCGCAAATACATCCGCAGAACAATTTCGGCCCAATCCTGCGCTTCGGTTCCGCCGGAACCGGATTGGATATCCAGGTAGGCGTTGTTGATATCGGTCTCGCCAGAAAACATACGGTTGAATTCAAGCACAGCCAATTGTTTGTCGAGGCGCTCTAGTTCGGCTTGTACATCGCCAACCATGGACTCGTCATCTTCTTCAACAGCCATGTCGAGCAGTTCACGCGAATCGCGCACGCCGTTATCCAAATCGTCGATAGTCTTTACCACCATCTCCAACGAGGAGCGCTCACGCCCCAAGGCTTGGGCGCGTTCGGGTTTATCCCACACGCTGGGTTCGCCTAGATCGAGCTCAACTTCAGCCAGGCGCTCTTTCTTGAGATCGTAGTCAAAGATACCCCCTAAGCACATTTGTGCGTTCGGTCAGGTCTTTGAGGGCAAGTAATAAAGGATTAATTTCCATGATGATGCGCAATCTAGTCTGGGTTTAGGCCTGAAACAGGCAGAAAAAGCGAGGCGCGCATTCTACATGAGAAGACTGTTGAGGCCAAATTACCCGACGCTCAGCGACGGATAGATGCCAGCCTTAGCAGACACGATGCCTCCTACTGGCAAGGATTTTTCGACTGAAAAGTCAGTTTTTCCTACTACTAAGATCTAATCGGACTATCTGAAAACATTTCGCGTCTGTATACTGACCGAAGTAACCGGTTACATTGGTTAATAACCCTCTAATCCAAAATGATAAAAAGCTCGGAGATACAATGAAGAGTTCAACCAGTTTTTTAATGGGCACAATTTGCCTGGGTACCACATTGTTGTTAACAGCCTGTGGCGGCGGAGGGGGCGGAGGCGGATCACCCACACCTACAACATCAAAACCAGCCGTCAGCACTCCAGCTTCCAGCGTCGCACCCAGCTCAATCGCGCCATCTAGCGCAAGCAGCTCGTCCAGCAAATTATCCTCATCGAGCATCGCAGCCCTTAGTAAGTGCACTGTCGATGGTAAACAGTGGAATATTTGCACCACTGATAATGGCAGCTGGAGCTTTGAGAGCAACCAATACTGCATCGCGCAAAAATTTTGCCCAGCTAACCGCACCAGCCTACCTGTCACCGCGATACGCNNTCACCAACCTACCTGTCACAGCGATACGCTCAGTGCCAATCGATCCCAATGCGAATGCAAAAACCCAGGTAATTTACACTTACCTGAAGAGTATCTGGGGACAAAAAACCCTTTCCGGGCAACAAGATTTAACGTGGAAAGATTCCATTGATATGGCTGAACGCGTTTTTACCGATACGGGTAAATACCCTGCCATCATGGGTTACGATTTTATGAACTACGGTATGACCGCCAATTGGGTGGAGGGTATCCAACAAACGCAAGAAGCGATTGCTTACGCTAAAAAAGGCGGCTTAGTAACCTTCGCATGGCACTGGCGCGACCCTGCATTACTAAACACCGCAAACGTTAATGACGCCCAATTTTATACCAAAGACACCAACTTCCAGATTCCCGTGAAAGACGGCGCCCTGGATACTGGCAGCGCGGCTTACGCCCAAATCAATGCCGGGATTGATTTAATCGCCGTCGAATTAAAAAAACTCAACGATGAAGGTGTCAGTGTGTTGTGGCGTCCATTACACGAAGCATCCGGCAATAATGGCGATGGCTGGTTTTGGTGGGGGCGCACGCGCACCGATGGTGTGCCGCAATCTTTCGCCCAAGTCTTGTTATGGCGACACATTTATAATCGTTTGACGAACGATCACGGTCTGCATAATTTATTGTGGGTATGGAACGGACAAAATGCCGCCTGGTATCCCGGTGATGAATATGTCGATATCGTAAGCCACGATATTTATGACAGCTCGGATAACAAAACCTATAAATCGCAAATCAGCACTTACACGCAAGCGCGCAAATATCCATTTGAAAACAAGATGGTTGCACTGAGCGAAAACAGTTACATTCCCGATCCCGATAAAATTGCCACTGATGGCGCTTGGTGGCTATGGTTTATGGTGTGGAATGATGGTCATACTGCCGAGGGAGCAGGTGTTACCCATAAAGATAATTTTTGGACGGGAGAGTATTACAACACCAACGCGCACAAAACCAAAGTTTATAACCACAGTAATGTCATCACATTGGATGAGCTGCCAACCTTCTGAACGTTACGAAAAGCCCTCCAAAAAAAACCTCCGCTGTGAGCAATACGGCTCACTTAAGCGGAGCAGCGTTGTAGTTAACCGGATAACGGATTTTGGAAACCTTAACCGCCCGGGGTCATGATGGTCTCGGGCGTTCGCTTTCAAAAGGAGAAAATTGCGTGCGCGAAAATTTTGTATTAATCAATCGTCGGTAGCGGAATCCAATCGGTTTCCCCCGGCACCATCGTAAAACCGCCGGTTGTCCAGCGCTCGCCAGCTGCACGTACTTTCTCACGGGACGAGGCAACAAAATTCCACAAAATAAATCGCTCACCTGCTAAAGGCTCACCACCCAGCAACATAATATTCGCTCCACTCACGGTAGCGATCACAGCATTCTTATCCAATACAGCCATATGAAATTCCGGCACCAACTCACCATTTACCGTGACGTTCCCCCATACAACATAAATGGCTAATTCCTGTTGCGGAAAATCCGGCGAATACTGTGTATCAGCACCCATCGCTATATCAAGATAAGTAGTCACACTCGCTGTTTTAACAGGTGATTCAATATCAAATGCTTTGCCGATAAGCACTTGAACACTCATAGTCGGCAAGTTGATCGATGGGATAAGCTCCGCAGGATAATGTGCAAACGAAGGTTCACAATCTTCTACTTCCGTTGGTAACGCCAACCAAATCTGGATTCCCTCTACGCTTGTATTTTGTTCGCGCACATCATCCGGCAATCGCTCGGAGTGAACAATTCCCTTTCCTGCAGTCATTAAATTAATCGCACCCGGCTCAATACGCTGATGAAAACCCAAACTGTCTTTATGCATCATGGCGCCGGAAAATAAATAGGTGACTGTCGCCAACCCAATATGCGGATGCTGGCGCACATCACCAGCAGTTGTGCCCACTTCAAAATGTGCAGGCCCCATATGATCGACAAAAATAAAGGGGCCTACACGCTGCTGTAAACGCGAAGGCAATAATCGTTTTACGGGAAAACCTATATCCTGAACACGCGGAGGGATTAACATCATCATTTAAATCATCCTCGGGTTTCAATAAATTAATTAGATCAATAATTACAATTTAAGCAGTTTTTTCATGGCGTTTGGATCATAACCGCGCAGTACTTCACCGCGAATAACAAGCAAAGGAATACCACTACCACGCAGTTGATCAAATTGCGCCTTACCCTCAGTAGATTTTTCAATATCGTATTCCACAAAGGCGATATTGTGCTGTTTGAAAAATTCGCGTGTCTTTTTACAATAACCGCACCAGTCTGTTGCGTATAAGACTACGCCTTCAGGATGCTGCGCAGAAAAATCGGGTGGTGGACTAAATTCATCCCGCAACTTATTCCAATTAAAGAAGATCCCCAGCGCGATAAGTACTAATAAATATTTTTTCATGTATTAGATCCGGCAATTCAAAGGCAAATCTTTTAGCTCCAAATCAGTGCGATTCTCTCCCACGGCTTTCATTCCCGCAGGCACCGCTGCCTTACCACAAATCCATGAAATGGGACTTTCAGGTGAGCCGTCTACCATAATAGGCTGAATGCTTAATGTTTTATTTTTTATACTGGGGTGAGCTTTATTGCCAAAGTGCAGATGAAAAGCTCCATCTTTATAATCGATGCGATCAACGTAGTTACCCAACAATTTATCCGCAGCAGGAATTCCGGCCTCTTTATTGTCCTTTAAAAATACTTGCGTGCTTTTGTGATAAAAGGCCACTAATTTTTTATAGTCTTCAACCAGCTCCATGGATTCGATTACTTGCCTGCGCGCAATGGTTGGATCGGGCGATGGCATGGCAATGAGCGCGAGTATGGCAATAATTGCAATCACTATCAGCAACTCGATCAATGTAAAACCTTTGTTTCTCATACAGATTCCTTACTGTCATTAACGAATAAATTTCGCTGCATACCAGCAGCTTGCATGTAACTCATAGCCCTGCTCCTTCGCCCATTTTATTCCGGCGCGTACCAGTTTTTCGGCAAAACCATTTCCGCGAAATTCAGGCGGCACAAAAGTGCTATTAAAGTCGATAGCATTTTGCGCTCCGTTCTTGAACAGCCGATAAGTCAGCAGTGCTTCATGACCTTCATGCAAAATTACAAACCGGTGTTCGTCGGGTAAGTGCTGGACATCAGTCATCAAAACTCTCCATCAACTTCAATTAGGTTGGATATTTTTTACCAGTGTAGAGTAGACCATAAAAAAATCCCCCAGTGCTCGTGCAAATGGGGGATTTTTCAGATCAAGGGAGATGCTCCGTTAAACCCGGCGCCGCTTAAACTTTTGTGCCCCATAGATCATATTCATCCGAGTGCTCAATCAACACGTTGACCAAATCACCAGGTTTTACATTTTCTTCGCCATTTAGGTACACACAGCCGTCGATCTCGGGCGCATCCGCGAAACTGCGGCCAATCGCGCCCTCATCGTCCACTTCGTCGATCAGCACCTGCAAGGTCTGCCCTACTTTTTGCTTCAAGCGCTCGGTAGAGATGGCTTGCTGCAGCTGCATAAATCGATCGTAACGCTCTTGTTTAATGTCGTCAGGCACATGGTCCGGCAGGTCATTCGCCTTCGCACCTTCAACTGGCGAATACTGGAAGCAGCCGACGCGATCCAATTGCGCCTCTTGCAAGAAATCGAGCAATTGCTGGAAATCGTCCTCAGTTTCACCGGGGAAGCCGACAATAAAGGTGGAGCGGATGGTCAAGTTAGGCACTTGCTCGCGCCAGCTCTTAATGCGCTCCAAGGTTTTCTCAACCTGACCAGGGCGACGCATTTTGCGCAACAAGGTCGGGCTGGCGTGCTGAAATGGGATATCCAGATACGGTAGCACTTTGCCCGCAGCCATCAGTGGCATCACATTGTCCACATGGAGATAAGGATATACATAGTGCAGGCGCACCCACACACCCAACTCGCCCAGCGCTGCGGCAAGCTGATACATATCGGTCTTGAGTGGGCGACCATCCCAGAAGTCAGTGCGGTGTTTGATATCAACGCCGTACGCAGACGTATCTTGCGAGATCACCAATAACTCTTTCACACCGGCTTTCACCAAACGCTCGGCTTCGCCCAGCACTTGCCCGATCGGGCGGCTGACCAGCTTCCCGCGCATATCGGGGATGATGCAGAAACTGCAGGAGTGATTACAGCCTTCTGAGATTTTGAGATAGGCATAATGACGCGGAGTCAGTTTGATCCCCTGCGGTGGCACCAGATCAGTAAAAGGATTGTGGTGCGGATTGGGCGGCAAGTGTTCGTGTACTTGCGATAGCACCTCTTCATAGGCATGGGCGCCAGTAATACCTAATACGTTCGGATGAACCTGAATGATTTCGTCTTTCTTGGCACCCAAACAGCCAGTAACCAGCACCTTGCCATTTTCGGCCAGAGCTTCACCAATCGCACCTAAAGACTCCTGCACCGCGCTATCGATAAAGCCACAGGTATTAACGATCACCATATCGGCATCGTTATAAGTAGGCACAATGTTGTAGCCTTCCATGCGCAACTGGGTGAGGATTCGCTCTGAATCCACCAGATTTTTGGGGCAGCCGAGCGACACAAAACCAATGGTATTTCCCTTGCTGCTGGCGATTAGCTGTTGGCTGGCGAGCGATTTGGCGGGAGCATCCAAGGTGGTGGTTTGTGACGGGTCGAAGGTATTTACAGTCATAGTGTCTCGTGAGAATGCTGGTACAAATGGAGGGGCGTAAAAAAGTGGGCGGATTGTACCTGAAGTGCGTAAAACTTCCATCCAAAAATGACCGAAAAACAGCCAAAACACTAATCTATTCAACTCCCAATACTGTCGCCCAATACCCTGTGCCGCGCCTATAGCTGAATAGCTACTCCTGGACCTCTTTCGTCAACTGATTTCACCGCTTCATCCGCCTTCAGATTCGCTGAGAATAATTTCAACCACCCACCCCAATAATTGAAATCATTTTATACTGGCAAGAAGCAGGAGTTTTACTACTGATGACAATTGGATATTGCAGCAGAAAAATTGGCGAACCGAATGAAGGAAATTATCAGCGAATTCATACGCAGCATTACTTGTCATTACATGCGTTCAACACTAACAAATTCACTATAAAGACCAGCAACATCAAATACTGCAATCCTAAATTCATAATCACCTCGCAAGTCATTCAAGTAATAAGTAGCAACGTTCTTATCTTTAATAACAATACTCGTAAAAAACTCATCATCCTCTTGTTTATAGCGCAACTCATATCCCCCTATTTCGCTAATATCCATATGGTCGCCATTAACACGCTGATTCGGTATAACCCAATGAATTTCTACGAATTTTTTTTCGGAAGATGCAGCAGAACTACTAGAAATTTCAGCGGGCACACTGGAAAGCGCCGAAGAAAATGTTGATGAAAAAGAACTATCCGCAAAAAATGTCGATGACGCAGCCCGAGAGCTTTGACTACCATTACCTGTACTAGGCACGCTCGCACCACCGCCGCCGCCACAAGCGGTTATCGCGAGCCCAGCAACCAAAATGATGGCAGCCGGACAACTCCTCTTAAAGTATCGGGATTTGAGCGAGGCAATTATAAATAGCATCTCATTAACGTCTCAATAAACATCACACCAATTCACTCGGTGTCATTGAAATATTACATTCGTCTTTGAACAATAATTTTAATAACAGAAAAAGCAACCAACGTCGCCACTCATTAATTATAATTATTTATAATGCTATTTAATGAAAAGTACCGCTCAATTTTACAACTCATTTAGTCACGAAGGAATATTTTTCTGGATACTATTAAGTGCCTGAAGAGCCAAGGCATTACGTGTACCTATATTCATTCGCATAAAGCCATTACCTCCTTGACCAAAAACAGTCCCGGGATTCATGCCAACTTTACATTGCTTGATGAAAAAATCCCGCAAAACGGGATCGCTCATTCCCAACTCACGA
>DQHS01000351.1 GCA_003524365.1 Cellvibrio sp.
GGCGGTACGCTCGCTGCAGCGTTGTCATCAGTATTGCCACTGGGCGCAATTAAGGCCGCAGCAAAAGAACAGGGCGGCCCCTTGGAAAAGAAAAAGCTCAGTGTGGGTTTTGTACCTATTACCTGCGCTACGCCAATCATCATGGCGCATCCCATGGGTTTTTACGCAAAACACGGGCTTGAAGTTGAAGTCATTAAAACCGCAGGTTGGGCAGTTGCGCGCGATAAATCTCTCGCGGGTGAATACGATGCATCGCATATGCTCACACCTATGCCGCTGGCGATGAGTTTGGGTGTTGGCTCAACGGCAAAACCGTTCATCATGCCTGCCGTGGAAAATATCAATGGCCAGGCGATTGTGTTGCATGTGGACCATAAAGATAAACGCGACCCCAAGCAGTGGAAGGGATTTAAATTTGGCGTGCCCTTTGAATTTTCAATGCACAATTTTTTATTGCGCTACTACCTCGCTGAACACGGTATTGATCCCGATAAAGATGTACAGATTCGCGTAGTGCCGCCGCCAGAAATGGTGGCAAATTTGCGCGCAGGCAATCTCGATGGNNGCGGCAATTGCGCCTGCCAATTATCTCAACCAACCCGTGCAAGTGATTGAACAAGTGTTGCTGGGCCGTTATGCCGATGGTTTGGGTGAAGTGAAAAACGAACCTAACCGAATCGATTTTGATCCTTTCCCCTGGCATTCCATGGCGGTGTGGATTCTCACGCAAATGAAACGCTGGGGTTACATCAAAGGTGATATGGATTATCAAGGTATTGCGCGCGAAGTGTATCTCGCAACCGATTGCGAAAAAGTGATGAAAGAATTGGGTTATCCGGTGCCGACCAGCACCAACAAAAATTATTTCATTATGGGTAAAGAGTTTGATGTAACCAAACCGGAAGAATACATCAACAGTTTTGCGATTCGGAGAAGTTAGTGATGCGTTCTTTTGATGTTCGCGCGTGGGTTTTATCGCTAACGTTTTTAGTGATTGTATTAGGTACCTGGGAATTTGCGGTACAGGTGCCTGAACAAACCGAAGCGCAATCAGAATATGAATTGCTCATGGGTGGTGCGGAACAGGAAGCGCGTATTCCTCCACCCTCGGCAATTGCCGTGCGCGCATGGGAAGAGTTGAGCAACCCATTTTATGATGCGGGTCCCAACGATAAAGGCATAGGCATTCAATTAGGTTATTCGATTTACCGTGTCTTGAGTGGTTTTTTTCTTGCGGTAATTATTGCGCTACCGGTGGGATTTTTAATCGGTATGTCGCCGTTAATGTATCGCGCATTAAATCCCTACATTCAGTTGTTGCGCCCTATATCGCCACTGGCGTGGATGCCGCTTGCTCTATTTGTGATTAAAGATTCAGAAACCTCCGCGATTTTTGTGATTTTTATTTGCTCGATTTGGCCGATGTTATTGAACACTGCATTTGGTGTGGCCAATGTGCGAGAAGATTGGATTAATGTTGCACGCACTCATGAACTCTCACCTTTGCGCACAGCGTTCACCGTTATCTTGCCTGCGGCAGCGCCCACCATTTTAACCGGTATGCGCATTTCTATCGGCATCGCCTGGTTGGTCATAGTCGCTGCAGAAATGTTGGTAGGTGGAACCGGGATTGGTTACTACGTGTGGAATGAGTGGAACAATCTGGATTTAACCAGCGTTATTTTTTCAATTTTAATGATTGGTCTAGTGGGTATGTTATTGGATTTGATACTCACTGCCGCTACCAAATTGGTGCAATACGAGGAGTAGTGGAATGAGCCAATCTTTTTTACAAGTTCAACAACTGGCAAAACGCTTTGTGTCAAAGCAAGAAACGCTCACGGTATTTGAGCAAGCCAATTTTACGATTGAGAAAGGCGAGTTCGTTTGCATTATTGGCCATTCTGGCTGCGGTAAATCGACCATTATGAATACCCTCGCCGGTTTGGATGTACCCACCGAAGGCGGAGTGATTATGGATGGCCGCGAAATCAGCGGCCCGAGTTTGGAGCGCGGTGTGGTGTTTCAAAATTATTCGCTATTGCCTTGGTTAAGTGCGCTCGACAATGTGATGTTTGGTGTGCGCGCCCGCTGGCCACAATGGAGTAAAGAAGAGGTTCGCACCCATAGTTTGCGCTATTTAACCATGGTGGGTTTACAAGGTGTTGAACAGCGCAAACCCGCGCAATTATCTGGCGGTATGCGCCAGCGAGTTTCCATCGCCCGCGCTTTTGCCACCCAGCCGAAACTATTATTGCTCGACGAACCTTTCGGCGCGCTGGATGCATTAACACGCGGCGTGATTCAAGACGAGCTGGTCAATATCTGCGCCGAAACCCGCCAAACCGTTTTTATGATTACCCATGATATCGACGAGGCAATTTTATTATCGGATCGAATTTTATTAATGAGCAATGGGCCGGGCGCGGTGATTGCAGAATCCGTCGTTGTGGATTTGCCCAAGCCGCGTAAACGCGCAGAAATAATTCATCACCCTGGTTATTACACCATTCGCAATCATCTGGTGGAGTTTTTAGTGAAGCGCTCTAAAACCTTTACTAAAAATTCTGTGAGCGATGAATTTCCGATCAGTGTAAATCCGCTATCGGTTAACGGACTAAACACAAAAGATTTGTCATCACTAGATCAAACAGTAATAAACCAAACATCAGTCGAGCAATCGACACCTGTTAATCAGCTTGTTAATGCCTGAGGAAACCACTATGAAAAAGCAAGACGTTGTAGAAGCCATTGTTATCGCCAAACAAAAAATGAATCTGAGCTGGGAAGGAGTAGCGGCCAGCATTGGCATGTCACCGGTGTGGACTACCTCGGTGTGTTTAGGAATGAACAGCGCACCGGCGGAAAAAGCGGAAGCCCTGTGCAAAGTATTTGATCTACCGGAATCTGCAAAATTAGCACTGATGGAATGCCCAACTAAAACCTGGGGCGATACGATTCCACAAGATCCGCTAATTTATCGCTTGTATGAAATGATTGGTGTCTACGGCCCAACTATTAAAGAAATTATTCATGAAAAATTTGGCGATGGCATCATGAGTGCAATTGATTTTTCGATGGAGATTGGCAAAGAGGAAAATCCCAAAGGCGATCGTGTAATCATCAACCTCAACGGCAAATTCCTGCCCTATAAAGCCTGGTAACTATCGTCATGAATGTATCCAGTTCAACTCCGGTAGATTTAACGGCGGTGTTCCCCAAGCCGCCACTGCCGCCGTTTACCCAAGAGACAGCGCTGAAAAAAGTACAAGCAGCGGAAGATGCCTGGAATAGCCGCGACCCCGAGCGGGTCGCCATGGCCTATACACCGGACAGCGAGTGGCGCAATCGCGATCAGTTTTTTTCAGGACGCGAGCTGATCGTGAAATTTCTGCAGGCAAAATGGCAAAAGGAACTCGACTATCGGCTGAAAAAAACACTCTGGGCATTTACTGACAATCGTATTGCCGTGCGGTTTGAGTACGAGTGGCACGATGCGGAAGGACAATGGTTTCGCTCTTATGGTAATGAAAATTGGGAGTTTGCCGAAAACGGATTAATGCAGAGGCGCTTTGCGAGCATCAATGATGCGATGATTACCCTTGGTGAACGGCGATTGTTATAACCAAGAGTTTTATGTAGCAGAGCGCTTCAGTTTTATACCCGCGAGTTGCGGGCGGATTCTCGGTTCGGTGAATCCAATCTTGTTAGTATTTTCCACAATATTGGCAAGTTGGATTCAGCACACAATGAAAAGCTTAATTTTGTTAAACAGGGCGCTTCTGGTTGCTTCACTTGCAGCATTGGTTTCTTGCGGTGGTGGTGGCTCAGATAGTGCCGGATCAACTCCGCCCGCGTCCAAGAATTCTTCTCCTGCCAGCAGCCTTGCCATTTCCAGTAGTACACCTTCCAGTATCGCGACTAGCAGCCAATCTTCTGTCGTTTTATCTTCAGCAGTATCATCGACAACATCTTCTTTATTATCTTTGGCAGCACCGCAAAATATTGCAGCCCAACCGGGAACTGCAGCGGTAACACTCAGCTGGAATTCCGTCGTAGGTGCAACGGGCTATCGCATTTATTACGCATCTGAAGCCAACCTTATTATTAATAACATTGCCAGTTTTGATGATGGCACTCGCGTTGATAATGCGAGTTCGCCGCGCGTGATTACTAATTTGCGCAATGGTGAAACCTACTATTTTGTGGTTACAGCGATAAATGGCAATCAGGAAAGTATTGCCAGTGCTGAAGTTAGCGCAACACCGGGCGCAATTGATTTGGCAAAACAGCCTAACGCGCAAGAAGTGTTAGTGGTGGAGTTGGTCAATCGCGCGCGCGCCAATCCAGATGCAGAAGCGACACGTTTAGGAATTGGTTTGAACGACGGCATCACCGGAACCCCAATTACCAACACACCCAAACCGCCACTTGCACATAATCTTCTGTTAATTGAATCTTCGCGGTTACATTCGCAATGGATGTTGGATGCCGATATTTTTTCTCACACTGGCGCCAGCAATTCTACGCCCCACGAGCGAATGCAAGCAGTGGGTTACAGTTTTACCGGTAACTGGACCAGCGGGGAAAATATCGCTTGGGGCGGCACCACCGGCAGTAGTATTAATTTAACCAGCTACGCAATTTCTCAACACGAAGGATTATTTAAATCACCGGGGCATCGCGTGAATATTCTCAATGCTAATTTTCGCGAGCTAGGTGTCGGCCAATTGCAAGGTTATTTTATGCAAGATGGACGCAATTATTTATCCTCCATGTTGACGCAAAATTTTGCGCGCTCTGGTTCAAGCTATTTTTTAACAGGTGTGGTTTACGAGGATAAAAACAACAACGAATTTTACGATGTAGGTGAAGGTTTAAGTGGCATTAACATCACCACTAACAACAAAACCTACTCGGTATTTAATAGTGGCGCCTATGCAATCCCCTTGGCTAATGGCACTTACGAATTAAGCATCACCGGAGATTTATTAGGGGTACCAGTTTATTATTCGGTGCAGATCAGCAATCAAAATCGCAAACTGGATGTGATTAAATCCGGCAATAATATTCGCGTTTCGGTTCCCTGATCGTTAAGCCGCAGGCATAGGGAAGTTGCCATCGACTAAAAAATTATCCAGCGCAAAGCGGATAATCTCTTTATTGCCAACCTGTTTGAAGGCAACATCCTGCGCACTGAGCTCACACAACCATTGGGTCATGTCCGATGGTTTTTTTTGCGTTAAGGCTTGATGGGTAAATAAACCCACACAAAGTTTTTTATCAGGATCGCGCGCCGATGTGTATTCAAAAACGTTTACTTGCGCCGCGCGCATAGCACTGCCTAATTGCTGTGTTGCAGAATAATCTTGGGGATGGGTGAGTTGTTGTTGGTATTGATTAAACGGTGCAGCGTGCAAACGAATTCCCTGGGTGCTCGCATAATTTACGCAAAAAAGAGTATGGGATGACGTAATGGTATTTTTGATGGGCGCGTTGTTAATTGAATACCAAAACACAAAACGGTAATAGGCTGATTCCGCCAGCGTGGTTTTTGCCTCACAACCTGCATAAAAAATTCCTGGCTCATGTACTCGCCCAAAGCGCGAGCCCCATTTAAGAGGCGGGTAGCGAAAGGGCGTTTTGAGTAAGTAGTGAAAGCTGTCGGTATTCGCGGGATAGGGTGGTTTTACGGAGTCGAGCATCTCTTCCAATAGCGCTTGTTCTTCCAGTGTATCGACATAACCGAGAGTGGCGATCTGCTCCTGGCTTTCCACCAAGCGCCACGCAGTGCCAGAAAAGGTTTGGAACTGCTTGGTTCCTTCGCAAGCTTCCCAAATCATCAGACCTTGTCCTCTGCCATTAAATTTTGCCTCGCAGGGCATCCACAAATTGCAGTACCTGAATCAGCCCCTGAATACTTTCGATTTGCTGTGCGGGAACACCGCCCGTTACCTGGTTGGGGCTGTGCATAAAATGCTTGATCCAGTCTTTATCGCCGCCGGTCAGCGCAAAGAGTGCGCGGGCAATACGGATCAGTAAAAGCGCCAATTCGCCCTGCTTGGATTTCGGCTCCAGGTTGAGGTTTTGCTTAAGCCGACTGATAGCCGTGCGGTGCATACCGAGTACTGCAGCAAGCTCGGCTTGTTTTAATCCAAGTTGGTCAGCTGCATTTAACACGGCTTTGGTAAGTACCGCTGCAGGATCAGGATTGATTTGAGCAAGTGCCGACATACTTCCCCCTTATCTGTTCAATATGCACATATGATAGGCCTTTTGTGCATTATGAACAAGTTTTGTCCTGCGATAGCTAAACCGGCAACGCCGTCTTATCGATCGGCGATTTCAATACAAACGACGAATGCACACCGCTCACACCCTCGATACGGGTGAGCTTCTGCAGCAAAAATTGCTGATAGGCATCCATATCTTTCACGATGACTTTTAACAGGTAATCGGCCGACTGCCCGGTAATCAAGTGGCACTCCAATACTTCGGGATAAGCACCCACGGTTTTTTCAAACAGATCAAACCGGTCTGGTGTGTGTTTATCCATGCTGATCTGGATAAACGACACCAGTGTTAGCCCGAGTTTGCGCGCATTAAGTAGCGCGACATAGCCATCAATCAGGCCCGACTCTTCCAACGCACGGACGCGGCGCAGACATGGAGAGGGTGAAAGGCTGATGCTGTCGGCCAATTCCTGATTGGATATGCGCCCATTTTGTTGCAGCGCCTCCAGTATCAAACGATCATAGCGGTCGAGTTCCATAGCGGTAAATCTCAATTGATCGACATTTAATTTCAATAAAACCACTTATAAAGCAATAATATTGTTCAATTGTCGATATTAACACAAGCTTCGCAATCATCTGCCAATCTCTTCTGCCTATACTGAGCACATGTTGATAAAAGCCGTGCGCGACCCGCGCCGGTTCGGGGTTCTCGCCAGTGTGATCGCACTACAGGGAATCGGTAGCCGATAATCCCAGGCTGCCTGACCGAACCGGGTTTCGAATCAACCATCTGGCTACAAGAAACCACAAGAACTATTACAGCTCATGGGAACTTCTGGGTAATTGCTTACCCGGCGGACTATTCAGAGGTTCACCATACACGCCTCAAGCACAAAAAATTCGGAGTCGATCATGCTTGCCAATCCTTCCAGTAAATATCAGCGTTTTGTCGGTGTGTCCTTGCCTGACCGCCAGTGGCCGAATAAGCACATTGAAAAACCGCCCATCTGGATGAGCACTGACCTGCGTGATGGCAATCAAGCGCTGATCGACCCTATGTCCGTCGCCACCAAAATGCGTATGTTCAAAGAATTGGTGGCGATTGGTTTTAAAGAAATCGAAATCGGTTTTCCCTCCGCGAGTGAAATTGATTACAACTTCACTCGCCAATTGATCGAAGAAAATTTAATTCCCGACGATGTCACCATCGAAGTGTTGGTGCAGGCGCGTTACGATTTGATCGAAAAAACCGTCGAAAGTTTGCACGGCGCCAAGCGTGCGATTTTGCATATGTACAATCCACTCGCTCCGGCGTTTCGCAAAATTGTGTACAACACCGATGAGCAGGGCGTAAAAAATATCGCCATTCAGGGCACTAAATGGTGCAAAGAATTAACCGCGAAAGCGCCGGAAGTAGATTGGACTTTCCAATATTCACCAGAAGTTTTTTCATCGACTGAAATCGAATTGGTGAAAGACGTGTGCGATGCAGTGGTGGAGATTTGGAATCCATCACCGCAAAAGAAATTGATTTTGAATTTGCCTGCAACGGTAGAGATGAACACACCGAATACCTACGCCGATCAAATCGAGTGGATTCACCGCAATATTAATCGCCGCGATTCCATTATCATCAGTGTGCATCCACACAATGATCGCGGCACTGCAGTTGCAGCAGCAGAATTGGCAGTGATGGCGGGAGCAGATCGTGTTGAAGGTTGCCTGTTTGGCAATGGCGAGCGCACTGGAAATGTAGATTTGGTAACCCTCGCGTTGAATTTGTATTCGCAAGGAATCCATCCAGGCTTGGATTTTTCTGATATCGACAAAGTGCGCAAGTTGCATGAGGAGTGCACACAATTGCCTGTGCATCCACGTCATCCTTATGCGGGTGAATTGGTATTTACCGCCTTCTCTGGTTCCCATCAGGATGCGATCAAAAAAGGTTTTGCCGTTCAGAAAAAAGACACTCTTTGGGAAGTACCTTATTTGCCAATTGACCCGGCAGATTTGAATCGCAGTTACGATGCCGTTGTTCGTGTGAATGCGCAATCCGGTAAAGGCGGTGTAAGTTTCCTGTTGCAACAAGAAGCCGGTTTGCAATTGCCGCGTCGCTTGCAAATTGAATTCAGTGGTGCCGTACAAAAAGTTAGCGATACTACCGGCAAAGAAGTGAAGAGCAGCGATATCGCCAAATTATTTAACGACGAATATTTTGCGGTGAATACGCCCATCACTTATCAATCGAGTAAGTTCAGCGAGCAGGATGATACGCACCAAGTAGACATAGTTATCCACGCACAACATCAAGATAAAACCGTGCAAATCAGCGGCAGCGGCAACGGTCCCATCGATGCAGCAGCTCACGCGATCAGTCAGTTTATTGATGCAGACGTCAGCGTGATCGACTACTCCGAACACTCCGTTGGCGAAGGTTCCGATGTGGCGGCAGTGACTTATGTTGAAATAAAGGTGAAAAACGGCAAACCGGTATACGGTGTGGGGCAGGATCGCAACATTATTACTTCAGCAGTTAAGGCGCTGATTAATGGTGTTAATCGGAGTGGAGCGGTTAGCTAACCAATATCCGTTATAAAATTCGGAAAGCGCAGTCGGCAAAATTGGCTGCGCTGTTTTTCAAACACCACAATCGGATTAAAGCGGCCAACCATCCGGCCAAATAAACATATAAACCGTATCGTATTAATAAAAATAGAGTTAATTATCAATAAGCTAGTAATATTACCAACCGGCCAACAAAGCGGCCAACTCTTCAAAGTATTGATATAGGTTCATTTGTTTCAATGCACGATTAATGTCCGCACATACGAACCCCGAAAGGAATTTTGATGAACGCACAATCTTTGGTTATTTTTTCACTTCTCTTAAGCCTTCCTCTTCACGCACAAGAAGATCAACAAAATACGTATCGTGGATCGGTCGGTATTGGTGGTGGCATGCTTTACGGTTTTGATGCGGGGTTGCGCGCGGATTACCGGGTAGCAGAGCAGGTTACCGCGAACATCGGTATGGGTTTTAATAATTCAACGCCTACATTAGGTATGCAATTTCACCTACGTTCACAGCACAAGCTCTGGCAACCGCGAGTGGGATTACATTATGGTATTGTCGATTCGTTGGATGCATCGCTGCCGGTAAGTGGGTCTAGCAATACTTACTATCAAAAAACCTATCTTTTTAAAGGTTTTATGTTAGAAGCGGGGCAAAGTTTTAACTTTGGTGCATCACGTCGTCACGGATTGGATTTAACCTTTACCCTGCGTTTGGGCAGTGATCAGAAAAAACAAAAACGTGAAGAGCTGGGCTTGGGCGAGGGTTGGTTTGAAAATCTCGGTCAGACGATTAATTCGTTGAATCTTGGTTACAAATACAATTATTAATGCTGATTTTATTCTCACTCATTGAATCCAAACACAAAAAATCTGCATCCAATCAATCGAGAAAAACAAATTCCTATATCCCCCAACCTGGGGATTTGGTTTTCTCTCCGCATGAAATGTCTGTCAGCGAGCAGCACTTAAATAATGGCAGGCGATTTACCCCGGCAGGTGCTGCTGCCGGGGCCTTTTGTTTGCTGAGGTGAAAAGCGTTTACTGAGGCGAAAAGGGTTTAGCGCGAATATGCAGGCATAAACGTGTTGCTGTGTAAGTAAGGCTGACTAATACCAGCATGCCAGCGCAGGCGCCGAGCGCGTAGCCGATTAAATTGCCGGTAACTTCAGTGCCGTGTACCAAGCCGTGGGTGGCCATTAAGGTCGCGGCGACCAGAGGTGCCAGTTGCCCTAATTGCATTCTGAATAAAATTAACAGTGCAACGGCGAGGCCGGAAAATAAAACGGCCCATTCAATAGCGGCGATGGAATTTTCGGGTAGTTGTCCACCGATCAACTGTCCACCGATAAGTAATGCAAGCGCAAAAATTCCCACACTNNTGTACAAATCCGGCCCAAAAACCGGTTGTGTGTTCGCCCGGATGTGCGAATGCCGGTGTGGCGATAAGCGATAAACCTAAAGCCGTGAGCCAGGATTTTTTCACGCAAGATTTAATAAGGTTTTTCATAAAAGCTCCACGTAATATTAATTGGGCGTTTTTGGGCTCAACATGCCCTGTGTTTTAATAAAAGCCACTATGTCGGCTACGCCGGTGCCGTCTTTTAAATTACTGAAGATAAACGGTTTGTCGTTGCGCATTTTTTTTGCGTCGCGATCCATCACACTTAAATCGGCGCCGACCATGGGTGCGAGGTCGATTTTGTTGATAACTAATAAATCGGATTTGGTAATGCCGGGTCCACCTTTGCGTGGAATTTTATCGCCCGCAGAAACATCAATAACGTAGAGCGTCAAATCGGATAATTCCGGGCTAAAAGTGGCAGCCAGATTGTCGCCGCCGCTTTCAATTAAGATCACATCCAAATTGGCGAAGCGTTCATTTAATTCGGCCACGGCCGATAAATTCATCGAGGCGTCTTCGCGAATAGCCGTGTGCGGACAACCGCCGGTTTCTACGCCGATAATGCGGTCGTGATCCAGCGCGTTATGGCGCATTAAAAATTCGGCGTCTTCGCGGGTATAAATATCGTTAGTGATGACGGCGATATTAAAAATATCTTTTAATTCACCGCAGAGGGTTTTAACCAGCGCGGTTTTACCTGAACCGACGGGCCCGCCAATGCCAAGGCGCAGTGCGGGTTTTTGTGGTTGCGTGTTACTCATAGTGCTTCCTTCGTGTGTAAATAATCAGAATTAAATAATCAGGATCGAAAAAGTCGTGAGTATTGATATTCATGCAGGCTGGATGCCATCACCTGGCCGGGTAAACTTGCGCCAATATCGGCCGCTGGCAGTGTTTGGGCTTTTGCTATGGCCTTGGGTATTTCGGGCAATAATTGCAGCAATAATTTTTGCGCGGCGGTTTGCCCGAGCGGCACAATTTTGGTGGCAGCGGCGACCTGGTTTTCAAGCCAACTGTAAGCGAAACTGTGCATCAAGTCAGTGAGTGGAATTTTCCAATGGTGACCGGCAAGTGCAAACATAATCGCAAACGAGGGTTTGACTTTGAGTGTTTGAAGCGCGTCCGCCGATACACCCAAGTCGAGTAATAAACGCTGCAGCGCTACACCTAACTGCTCGTCTTCCAATAACAATTCACTCGTTTCGCGGCAAGCGCGCAAAAAGAAATTCCATTCATTAACGGCGAGCCAATCATCGTTTTCCCAGGCGCGATACGCGGCCATCAGCACCGGTAAATCGAGTTGGCCGAGGCCATACAATAAAACACCGCTTAGCCAGTCGGCGACATCGGCAGCGTTTTTTAATTGTCCGCTATCGATTGCGTATTCCAAACCTTGCGAATAAGCGTAAGCACCTACCGGCAGAGCCGGGCTGGATAAATGAAATAAATGCAGCAATGCCAGTGGCGAATAAACCGGCGCTGGTTCTCGGTTATCCATGAGACTAATTGGGTCAGTGATCATGGTTGTGTGTGTGACTGTGCGGGCGCAACACAAAGTTGTGTGACTTCCCTTGTGAAGATCCATGCGACGAGTCATGTGAGTGCGAATGACCGCCGCTGTGCCCCGCTGCATAAGCGCCCGCTTCTGGTTGAAAGGGTGCACTTTCAACTTCAACTTGTAAGCCCAAACCTTTTACCATTTCATCCAATACGTGATCGTGCTGATAACGCAAAAATGCATCGTTAATTTGCAATGGCACATGGCGGTTACCCAAGTGATAAGCAGCGCGGGTTAGATCCAGCGCGCTCCGTGCGTAAACGGTGCTCACCTTTTCTTGCGCAGATACAACGCGGATTAATTCACCGGAAATGCATTTTAAAAAATCGCCTTCTTTCAGCACGTGGCCGCGCGCAATAAACCAACCAATGTCCTGACCGCATTGGGTCACGCCTTTATGGCGACTTTTTTGGCGGTCATCAAAACCCAATTCAATTGCCATTGCGGTTTGCAGTGATTCACCCTGAACTATTTCATGAGCTTCTAACATAAATTCTCTTTGCCAGTTGTCGCCGTAAAAAAATGGCGCCGTAAAAATAAGATCGGTTTTTAAAATAAACTTTTTTTTAAAACAAATAATAGCGCTGGGCCATGGGCAATATTTCCGCTGGCTCGCAGGTTAATACCACACCGTCCGCTTTTACTTCGTAAGTCTCCGGGTCAACTTCCATAAAAGGTTGATAGTTGTTGAGTACCATGTCGGATTTTTTCACGTTGCGACAATTTTTCACCGCCGAGAGCGGGCGCTCCAGACCAAAGGTTTGTGCGATACCGGCATCGATACCCGCTTGCGATACAAAGGTGAGTGAGGTTTGTACGCAAGCTTTGCCGAAGGCGCCAAACATCAACCGGTAATGCACTGGCTGCGGTGTGGGAATCGAGGCATTAGGGTCGCCCATAGGCGCGGCGGCAATGGCGCCACCTTTAATAATCAACGCCGGTTTGGTGCCAAAAAATGCTGGCTTCCACACCACCAGATCAGCCAACTTACCCACTTCAATCGAGCCGACTTCATGGCTGATGCCCTGCGCAATGGCGGGGTTGATGGTGTATTTGGCGATGTAACGTTTAGCGCGGAAGTTATCGTGGCCAGTTTCTTTTCCGTCGATCATATCCTCGGGCAAACTGCCGCGCTGCATACGCATTTTGTGCGCGGTTTGCCAGGTGCGGGTGATAACTTCGCCCACGCGACCCATGGCTTGGGAGTCGGATGAAATCATCGAGAAAGCG
>DQHS01000304.1 GCA_003524365.1 Cellvibrio sp.
ACACTTTACACCACTCTTTACGCCACTTCATCCACAATTGCCGCCAGTTGTTTGCGATCAACGCGGCGCTGGTCAACCTTCAGATAAACGGTATTTTCCGAGGCGACAATTACCACTTCGGCCACACCATCTACCGCGCGCAATTTATCCGCCAGCGCTTGATGGTTTTGCCCGCGCAGCGGGATAAGCACACTGGCCAGGAACTCCGGCGGCTTCATCGACCAGGCGACTGCCAACCAGATCAATACCAGCGCGGCATTGAGCAGAAACACCGCATTCGCACTGTGCTCCTGCATTAGCCATCCACCCAAAGCGCCGCCACCAAAGACACCCAGCACCTGACAGGTGGAGTAAATACCCGTTGCAGTACCTTTGGCGCCAGCGGGTGCGATCTTGCTCACCATGGACGGCTGGGTCGCCTCCAATATATTGAAGGCGATGAAAAATACAAACAGCACCAGCAGCGCAAAAATGCGGTTGGACGACACCAGCATCAACGCCAGCTCGGCAAACAATAACAACGCGACAGCGATCAGAAACACGCCTTTAATCTTGCGCCGTTTTTCAGCAATGATCACAAATGGCAACATCAACGCAAAGGCGAAGGCGAGTAGCGGGAAGTAGATCAAGCCATGATACTCGCGTGCTATCTGCAGCTGATCTTGCAGCATTAACGGCAGCACTACAAAGCTCGACATCAACACAAAATGCAGCACAAAAATCCCCACATTCAAGCGCAGCAATTGCGGGTGTTTAAGCGTTGCACCCAACAAACTCGGCACCGCCACCGCCTCGCGTTTTGAAGCCGTGGTTTTGGCGACATCGGGCACCAGCTTCAGCAGGATATAAATACCGACCACACCCAGAACGGCAGTCAACCAGAAGATCGCGCCCACGCCGCCCCATGCCGCAAGCAATGGTCCAACGGTCATCGCCACCGAGAATGACACGCCGATAGACGCACCTATAGTCGCCATCGCCTTAGTGCGGTTTTCGTCAGAGGTGAGATCGGTCAGCAGCGCCATCACCACTGCCGATATCGCGCCCCCCCCCTGCAGGAAGCGACCGAAAATCAACCCGTACACAGAATCGGCCAAGGCGGCCACTACGCTACCGAGCACAAAAATAATTAGCCCGACAAGAATCAACGGCTTGCGTCCGATACGGTCAGAGAGTACCCCAAACGGGATCTGCAGCAGCGCCTGGCTAAAACCATAAGCACCAAGCGCCAAGCCAAGCAAAAACGGGCTGTGATGTGCGTATTCGGTACCGTAAAGCGCCAGCACCGGCAGCAACATAAACAAGCCGAACATGCGGAACGTATAGAGCGCCGCGAGCGAGAGCACCACTTTGCGCTCAAAAGGCGCAGGTGCAGAAATATTAATAGGAGTAGAAACAGGATCTTGCATGGCGAGCGGCCGTCGATTAGGGTCAGAAACAAATAGAAGTCAGTGATAAAAAGTCGTTAATTATTAAAAGGGCGCCAGTGTACCAACTAGTCCGGCGCGCGACCTATAAATCCTGCGCAAGATTGCATTAAATCCCCGCGCCAATTTTACCAAGACTTACAGAAGAAACTGCCCTACTGACATCTGCTGGCAATCTATTCACGTATAATCGCTCGTTTTGAATGCCTTGGCGGATTGCAGTACATGGACAAAATTATTGTTAGGGGTGCACGCACCCACAATCTCAAAAATATTGATCTCGATATCCCGCGCGACAAACTTGTTGTTATCACCGGACCGTCTGGCTCGGGCAAGTCGTCATTGGCGTTCGATACACTTTATGCCGAAGGCCAGCGCCGCTATGTGGAATCACTTTCTACTTACGCGCGGCAGTTTTTATCCATGATGGAAAAGCCCGATGTGGATCATGTCGAAGGCTTGAGTCCCGCCATCTCCATCGAGCAAAAATCCACATCGCATAACCCGCGCTCCACTGTCGGTACCATCACCGAAATTTACGATTATCTGCGCCTGCTCTATGCGCGTGTGGGCGAACCGCGCTGCCCTGAACATGCTGCGCCGCTGACCGCGCAAACCATCAGTGAAATGGTAGACACCACGCTGGCACTGCCCGAAGGCACTAAATTGATGCTGCTGGCGCCAGTGATCCGCGACCGTAAAGGTGAACATCTCCATATATTCGAACAGCTCAAGCGCGATGGATTTATCCGCGCGCGTATCGACGGCATTCTTTGCGATCTGGATGATACGCCCAAGCTCGACAAGAAAAAGAAACACACCGTTGAAGTGGTCATCGACCGCTTTAAAGTGCGCGAGGATTTAAAGCTGCGCCTGTCTGAATCTTTCGAGACTGCGCTGAATTTATCGGAAGGTATCGCCTGTATCAATTACATGGATGGCGAAGCGCCCGACCGCCTCTTCTCATCCAAACACGCCTGCCCTATTTGCGATTACAGCCTGACNNCTCAGCCTGTCGGAAGGCGCGATTCGAGGCTGGGATAAGCGCAATGTGTACTACTTCCATATGCTCGCCTCGCTCGCCAAACATTACGCGTTTGACGTGAATACGCCTTGGGCAAAACTTAAAGTTAAACAGCGTGATGCGGTGCTGTACGGTTCGGGCGAAGAGGTTATTGAATTCAATTACATCAATGATCGCGGCGATGTATACAAACGCAGCCACAGTTTCGAAGGCGTGCTAACCAATATGGAGCGCCGCTATCGCGATACCGAATCCAACTCTGTGCGCGAAGACTTGACCAAATTTTTATCCAGCCAGCCTTGCCCTGAATGCGAAGGCACACGCTTGCGAATTGAAGCGCGCAATGTGTTTATCGACGAGCGCCCGCTGCCCAAAATCACCGAAATGCCCGTCGCCGATGCCTACGACTACTACATGAAGCTGGCCTTCACCGGCCGCAAAGCGGGCATCGCCGATAAGATTCTCAAAGAACTGCGTGATCGGTTCCGCTTTTTAGTGGATGTTGGTTTGAATTACCTGACACTGAACCGCAGCGCGGAAACGCTCTCGGGCGGAGAGGCACAACGTATTCGGCTTGCTAGTCAAATTGGAGCCGGCTTAGTGGGAGTTATGTATATCCTCGACGAGCCATCGATAGGGCTTCATCAGCGTGACAACGAGCGTTTGCTTAAAACGCTTACTCATCTGCGCGATATCGGTAATACCGTAATTGTCGTTGAGCATGATGAGGATGCGATTCGCCAAGCGGATCATGTGATTGATATTGGTCCAGGCGCTGGCGTGCACGGCGGACAAGTTATCGCCCAAGGCAATGTAAAAGCCATCATGGCGAATAAGGACTCAATAACTGGCCAATACCTGAGCGGTGCCAAATCCATCGCCATTCCCGAAAAACGCCATCCGTTTGATAAGAAACAGGTGCTGCGTCTAATCGGCGCAAAAGGCAACAACCTGCAGAATGTAACGCTGGAAATTCCGGTGGGATTAATGACTTGTGTGACTGGCGTGTCGGGCTCTGGTAAATCGACGCTGATCAATGCAACGCTGCATCCATTAGCTGCCACCGCACTGAACGGAGCCACCACACTTACTCCCGCACCTTACGAAAAAATAGAAGGTATGGATTTGTTTGATAAGTGTGTTGATATCGACCAAAGTCCAATTGGTCGCACACCCCGCTCTAACCCTGCCACCTATACCGGCATTTTCACCCCTATCCGCGAATTGTTTGCCGGCACCCAGGAATCACGCTCGCGCGGATATCAGCCAGGCCGATTCAGCTTCAACGTAAAAGGCGGCCGCTGCGAAGCCTGCCAAGGTGACGGCGTCACCAAAGTGGAGATGCATTTCCTTCCCGATGTGTATGTACCTTGTGATGTCTGTAAGGGCAAACGCTACAATCGCGAAACATTGGACGTGAAATACAAAGGCAAAAACATAAATGAAGTGCTGGGTATGACTATCGAAGATGCACGCGCTTTTTTCGATGTAGCGCCTTCCATCGCCAATAAATTGCAAACGCTAATCGATGTAGGACTTTCATATATTTGCTTGGGGCAATCAGCAACAACATTGTCAGGGGGCGAAGCACAGCGGGTAAAACTCGCGAAAGAATTATCCAAACGCGACACAGGAAAAACACTGTATATTTTGGATGAACCAACAACCGGCTTGCACTTCTACGACATCCAACAATTACTCAATGTGTTACATCGCTTGCGCGATCATGGCAATACGGTTGTCGTTATCGAGCATAATTTAGATGTAATTAAAACAGCGGATTGGGTAGTCGACTTAGGGCCGGAAGGTGGTAGTGGAGGGGGCCAAATTATTGCGACAGGGACACCAGAAGATATTGCCCAGTTAGAAAACTCTCATACTGGACGCTTCCTTGCTCCGATGCTTAAAGCAGCGAGCAAAAAAGCGAAAACAACAAAGACAGTAAAAGCAAAAGCGTAAAGTGTCCAGCGAAAAAATAGGGGCTTTGCTTCCTGCAAGCCCCGTTGCTTCCTGCGTGGGTAAGCCGATCATCGTGATCGGGTTGCGTCCTGCCTCGCTGTTTTCACTTCCCTAGATAAGCTTCATCCTAAAACTTAATCCTCTAACCAAAACATCCTGTCCCGATTAGCCTCCCTGTGTTTGTCATTTTAGCGACTTTCCAAACTTAAAAAAGTCGTCAATGGCTGAACCTCTTGTGCGACATTGACCACAATTACCTGCTATAAACACGCGCCTATATAGCAAAACACATTTCCGAAAAATATTTCCTTAGCGGCCAGCAAGACAATCGCTGGAAAATCGAGCAGCACTTCCTCCTCGACGAGGCGCACAGAGGACTTTCACGTCCTAGATTGTCGTCATGCTCGGCGCACCAACAAAAAAGGCCAAGCATTTCTGCTTGGCCTTTTTGATTGGAGCCAGTAAAAACTTATTCTGCGTCTACTGCAGCATCAAGTGCTTTAGCTGGACGATCAACCAATTCAACATAAGCCATTGGTGCTTTATCGCCTGAACGGAAGCCACATTTCAAAATACGAACATAACCGCCTGGGCGAACATTGTAGCGAGGACCAAGCTGGCTGAACAATTTACCTACAGCTTCCTTATTGTTCAAACGTGCAAATGCCAAACGACGGTTAGCAACGCTATCAACTTTAGCCAAAGTAATCAGAGGCTCCGCAAAACGACGCAACTCTTTTGCTTTTGGTAAAGTAGTTTTAATTAGTTCATGCTCAACCAAAGAAATTACCATGTTGCGAAACATAGCTTTACGGTGGGAAGCATTACGGCCTAATTGACGGCCAGATAGACGATGACGCATAACAAAATTCCTTCAAAATGGACTGCTAAAAGCAATCTCGTTAATCACCCGCACCGAAGTGAGTTCACGGGCGAACTAATAATAAAAATCACATAACGCTATCACGTGTGCAATAGCGCTACATGATTTCAAGGTTTTTAATCGTTTCTCAAACTAGCCGGAGGCCAGTTTTCCAAACGCATACCGAGTGACAAACCGCGTGAAGCCAGAACATCTTTAATTTCGGTAAGAGACTTTTTACCAAGATTTGGCGTTTTCAACAGCTCAACTTCAGTGCGCTGGATCAAATCGCCAATGTAGTAAATATTTTCCGCTTTCAAGCAGTTTGCTGAACGAACGGTAAGCTCAAGATCATCAACAGGACGCAAGAGAATCGGATCAATTGCCTCTTCTTTTTGCTCTGGAGCTGATTGTTTTTCACCTTCAAGATCAACAAACACCGCTAGTTGTTGCTGCAGGATGGTTGCTGCACGACGGATAGCTTCTTCAGGATCAATGGTACCGTTGGTTTCCAGATCCAGAATTAGCTTATCTAAGTCAGTGCGCTGCTCAACACGAGCACTTTCAACACTGTAAGCCAAACGCTTAACCGGGCTGAAAGAAGCATCTAACTGCAAGCGACCAATTGCACGACTTTCATCATCATCACGACGACGACTGTCAGCTGGCTGATAGCCGCGACCACGAGCAATAGTTAAGCGCATTTTCAATTCAGTATTGCCAGTGATATTCGCTATCACATGATCAGGATTTTTAATTTCCACATCATGATCAACTTGAATATCAGCGGCAGTAACAACGCCCGGGCCTTTTTTGGTCAAAGTAAGAACCGCGTGATCCTTACCATGCATAATTACTGCAACACCTTTGAGATTAAGGAGGATTTCAATTACATCCTCACGCACACCTTCAATAGCGCTGTACTCATGCAATACACCTTCAATCTCTACTTCCGTAATAGCACAACCAGCCATTGACGAAAGCAAAATACGACGCAAAGCATTGCCTAATGTATGTCCAAAGCCACGCTCCAGAGGCTCCAACACCACGCGTGCGCGGGTTGGACCACTTTCTGAAACATCAATATGACGCGGAGTTAAAAATTCGTTTACTGCAGTCTGCATAGCCACACCTGTTAGCGGTTCATACCTTACTTGGAGTAAAGCTCGACGATGAGGTTTTCGTTGATGTCAGCAGGCAAATCAATGCGATCAGGAACACGCTTAAACACGCCTTCTTTCTTCTCGCCATTCACATCAACCCACTCAACATTGCTGCGCTGACCGGCCAGATTCAATGCGTTTTGAACACGTAATTGTTTCTTGGCTTTTTCACGCACAGCAACAACATCACCAGCACCAACTTGGAAAGAAGCAACATTAACAGTCTTGCCGTTAACGCTAATTGCTTTGTGTGATACCAATTGACGCGATTCAGCACGAGTTGAGCCAAAACCCATACGATATACAACGTTATCCAAGCGACATTCCAACAGCTTTAACAAGTTCTCACCGCTAGCGCCTTTACGGCGAGCAGCTTCTTTGTAGTAACCGCGGAATTGCTTTTCAAGAATGCCGTAAATACGACGAACTTTTTGCTTTTCACGCAACTGTACACCATAGTCGGACAAGCGACCACGACGTTGACCATGTTGGCCTGGCGCAGTTTCAATTTTACATTTTGAGTCCAACGCGCGCGCGCCACTCTTAAGAAAGAGATCCGTGCCTTCGCGACGAGACAACTTACAGGTAGGTCCAATATAACGAGCCATTTTCTATTCCCCCTTATACGCGACGTTTCTTCGGCGGACGACAGCCGTTGTGAGGAATCGGCGTAACGTCAGTAATGTTAGTGATTTTATAACCAACATTGTTAAGTGCACGAACAGCAGATTCGCGACCTGGGCCTGGCCCCTTAACTTCGACGTCGAGGTTTTTCAAACCATATTCTTTTGCCGCTTCACCAGCGCGCTCAGCAGCAACCTGAGCAGCAAAAGGAGTACTTTTACGTGAACCACGGAAACCAGAACCACCTGAGGTTGCCCAGGCAAGTGCATTGCCTTGACGATCAGTGATAGTCACGATGGTATTGTTAAAAGAAGCATGGATGTGAGCAACACCATCGATCACTGTCTTTTTAACTTTTTTCTTGGCTGTGGTTTTATTACTTGGCTTAGCCATAGCAATTTCTTCCTACTAATTTGTTACCGTAAGTGAATGAAAGTCGTAAGCAAGAATTACTTCTTAATTGGCTTACGTGGGCCTTTACGGGTACGTGCGTTCGTTTTGGTGCGTTGACCACGAAGCGGCAGACCACGACGATGGCGCAAGCCACGGTAGCATCCCAAATCCATCAAGCGCTTAATATTCATAGATATTACACGACGCAAGTCACCCTCTACGGTGCGCTTAGCAACCTCAGCACGAATAGCATCCATCTGATCTTCTGACAAAGTGCCGATTTTTACATCTTCAGCAATGCCAGTAGCAGCACAGATTTGCTTGGCTGTGGTACGACCAATCCCATATACGTAAGTCAATGAGATAACGGCGTGTTTGTTATCTGGTATGTTTACACCAGCAATACGAGCCATTCAAATTACTCCAGTAACACATAAATTGCAGCGTTGACAGCGTAAGCGCCACCCTCGCCCCTGAACAAAAGGCGCGCAGAATAGCCGCAAATACACCATAAAGCAATAGCCAGGCAATTTCTTACCCGACGACAGTCAACGCCCCCAGTTGGTTATACTTAATATCAATAACGCAGAAAAGAACAGGCAGGTAACCACTAGGTGGCGCACCTGCCTGTTCTTCGACGCCGAAGCGTTAAGTATTAACCTTGACGCTGCTTGTGACGCGGCTCAACACTGCAGATTACACGCAGAACACCGTTGCGACGCACCATTTTACAATTGCGACAAATCTTTTTAACAGAAGCACGAACTTTCATGATTCAACCTCAATATCGCGGATTAGCGCGCGTTGCCGCTGCCATATCCTTTCAAATTTGACTTCTTCATCAAGGATTCATATTGATGAGACATCAAGTGAGCCTGGACCTGAGACATAAAGTCCATCACCACGACCACTACAATAAGTAGCGAGGTGCCGCCCAAGTAGAATGGCACACCAGTGGCAACTACAAGGAACTCAGGCAACAGGCAAACTGCCGACATATAGATAGCGCCAACAACAGTTAAGCGAGTTAAAACGCTATCAATATATTTAGCGGAATGCTCTCCCGGACGAATACCCGGAATATATGCACCCGACTTTTTCAAATTATCCGCAACCTCTTTCGGATTGAACATCAACGCCGTATAGAAGAAGCAGAAAAAAGTAATTAAACCAGCAAAAAACAAAATGTACAGGGGCTGTCCCGGTCCAATTGCCAAGGCCATTTCTTGCAGCATTTCATTTACAACTCCTTCACCACCTTGACCAAACCACTGGGCAATAGAAGCTGGGAACAACAAAATACTACTAGCAAAAATCGCTGGTATAACACCCGCCATATTAATTTTCAATGGCAAATGACTAGTTTGGGCAGCATACCCCTGGCGCCCCTGCTGACGTTTGGCGTAATTAATCGTGATGCGACGCTGACCTCGCTCGATACGAACTACAAACCAAATAACGGCAATGGCAAGAATTGCTACAATTAACAGAGCAATAATATTTAAATCACCTTGTCTCGCGCTTTCAAATGCTTGGCCTATTGCACTGGGCATACCAGCAACAATACCTGCGAAGATCAGCATGGAGATACCATTACCGATACCACGCTCTGTAACCTGCTCACCTAACCACATCATAAATACCGCACCAGTCACCAAAGAGACCACTGCGATGAAATAGTAAGAAAAGCTAGGCTCACCACCAAATGCATAAGAAGAAAAACTAACAGCCATTGCCAGCGCCTGAACACTCGCTAATACAACGGTGAAGTAGCGAGTGTACTGATTGATCTTACGACGACCAGCATCCCCTTCCTTCTTCAACTGCTCCAACGATGGAGTAACTGCCGTAAGCAACTGCATGATAATCGATGCAGAAATGTAAGGCATTATACCTAATGCGAGAATACTCATCCGCTCCAAGGCACCACCGGAGAACATGTTAAACATGCCCAAGATAGTTCCTTGATTTTGGTTAAACAGATTTGCAATACGCTCTGGATCTAAACCTGGCACTGGTATGTGAGTACCAATACGATAAATCACTATTGCCAGAAACAAAAAGCGTAAGCGAGCCCATAGCTCGCTCAAGCCTCTTTGATTTGCTAATGGCAGATTACCTGGAGTTGCCATTCGCGCCTCGTTACTCTTCTACTGTTCCGCCAGCGGCTTCAATCGCTGCTTTCGCGCCTTTAGATACTGACAGGCCCTTAACAGTGACAGCTTTTTTGACTTCGCCTGAGGCGAAAATCTTTACACGCTTGATTACAGAGCTAATCAAACCTGCTTGTTTCAGAGTTTCGATGTCAACAACTGAACCTTCAACAGCATTCAATTCTGACAAGCGAATTTCCGCAGAGACCAAACCAATACGTGAAGTAAAACCGTATTTAGGCAAGCGGATTTGCAAAGGCATTTGACCACCTTCAAAACCGGGTCTTACAGAACCGCCGGAGCGAGACTTCAAACCTTTGTGACCACGACCGGCAGTCTTACCAAGACCACTACCGATACCGCGACCAACACGTTTTTTTGCATGAGTACTGCCCGGTGCCGGGCTAAGGGTATTCAGACGCATCTTATTCTCCCTCTACCTTAACCAGATAGTTAACTACGTTAATCATGCCACGAACTGAAGGAGTATCTTCTACTTCAACAGTGTGACGGATGCGACGCAAGCCAAGACCTCTAACGCAGGCCTTGTGACTTTCCAGACGATGAGCGGTGCTCTTGATCTGGGTCACTTTAATCATTTTCTTAGACATGGTGAATTCCGCCTTCTAGTAATCGACCAAGTCGATTAGTTCAGAATATCTTCAACACTTTTACCGCGTTTGGCAGCAACGGCTTCCGGAGAAGTCATTTCTTTCAATGCATTAAAAGTGGCACGAACTACGTTAACCGGATTGGTAGAGCCGTAGCACTTGGACAGAACGTTCTGAATACCGGCAATTTCCAATACGGCACGCATAGCGCCGCCTGCGATTACGCCAGTACCTTGCGAAGCTGGTTGCATGTAAACCTTGGAAGCACCATGAGCACCTTTGGTTGGGTATTGAATGGTATCGCCATTCAATTCAACACTGATCATGTTACGACGTGCAGCTTCCATCGCCTTTTGAATAGCGATAGGCACTTCACGTGCCTTACCGCGACCAAAGCCAACTTTGCCATTACCATCACCAACTACAGTCAGCGCGGTAAATTGAAAGATACGACCACCCTTAACAGTTTTAGCAACACGGTTAACTTGAACTAATTTTTCTTGCAAGCCTTCAGTGTTGTCATCTTCTTTCTTAGCGTATGCCATATCTCACCTTTAGAATTCCAGTCCGCCTTCACGAGCAGCGTCAGCAAGTGCTTTAACACGGCCATGGTATTTGAAACCACTACGGTCAAATGCGACTCGAGTAACACCAGCTGCTTTAGCGCGCTCAGCAATGAGAGCACCTACAGCTTTTGCTGCATCAGCGTTGCCAGTTTTGCCACTGCGTAAATCTTTATCCAGAGTAGAGGCGCTTGCCAATACTTTTGCACCATCACCAGAAATCAACTGTGCATAAATATGACGAGGGGTACGATGGATAGATAAACGCGTAACACCTAATTCACGAATCTTGGCGCGGGCACGGCGTGCACGGCGAAGACGGGTTTGCTTCTTATCGCTCATATCCTAGCCCTACTTCTTCTTAGCTTCTTTACGCAGTACTACTTCATCCGAATAACGGATACCTTTGCCTTTGTAGGGCTCTGGCTCACGATATGCACGGATTTCAGCGGCAACTTGACCAAGCAATTGCTTGTCTGTGCCCTTCAGTACTATTTCGGTCTGGCTTGGGGTTTCTACGGTAACGCCTTCAGGAAGAACGTAATTAACCGGATGAGAAAGACCCACAGACAGGTTTACAGTATTGCCTTCTGCTTTAACACGATAACCAACGCCAACCAGAGTCAACTTTCTTTCGAAACCCTGAGTAACGCCGCGAACCATGTTATTAACTAGCGCACGGGTAGTGCCTGCTAGCGCATCTGACTGCTTGGCACCATCGCGCGGAGCAAAAGTAAGTACGTTGTTATCGTGCTTAACTTCTACGCTCGCGTGAACTTGCAGCGCCAATGTACCTTTGCTGCCTTTAATAGACAGTGACTGTCCATTAAGAGTGACAGTCACTGCAGCAGGTACTTCAACCGGACTTTTTGCAACTCGTGACATGACGATTTCCCAATTAGAATACTGTGCAGAGGACTTCGCCACCCACGCCAGCGGCGCGTGCAGCACGATCAGTCATTACACCTTTACTGGTAGAGACAATTGCGATACCCAAACCACCGCGAACGGTTGGCAGAGCTGCTTTACCAGCATAATTACGCAAGCCAGGACGGCTCACACGGTCAAGCTCAACAATAACTGGCTTGCCTTCAAAGTATTTCAGGTCAACAGTCAGTTCTTGCTTAGCGCCTTCACTGATTGAAAAACCATTAATGTAACCCTCATCAGAGAGTACTTTTGCCACGCTTACTTTCAATTTTGAAGAAGGCATGGTTACAGCTGCTTTACCCACGTTTTGCGCATTGCGAATACGTGTCAGCATATCTGCCATTGGATCTTGCATGCTCATCAGATTCTGCTCCTAAAATTAAGCCGAGGCTTACCAGCTAGCCTTAACCAAGCCGGGGACATCACCACGCATGGCTGCTTCACGCAACTTGTGACGGCACAGGCCGAATTTGCGGTAAACACCATGAGGACGACCAGTTATACGGCAACGGTTACGCTGACGAGATGCACTGGCATCACGAGGCATTTTTTGCAGTTTGATTTGCGCTTCCCACACTTGCTCTTCAGTAGATGAAGGGCTAACGATGGCAGCTTTCAATTCTGCACGCTTTGCAGCAAATTTTTTCACGGTTACTGCACGTTTAACTTCGCGTGCAATCATAGATTTTTTAGCCATGACGCCACCTTAACCTTTGAAAGGGAAGTTAAATGCTTTCAACAGTGCACGACCTTCTTCGTCGGTGCGCGCAGTGGTGGTGATACAAATATCCAAACCACGCAACCGATCTACTTTGTCGTAGTCGATTTCGGGGAAAATAATTTGTTCAGTCACACCCATTGAAAAATTACCGCGTCCATCAAACTGCTTTGGACTAATACCGCGGAAATCGCGAATACGCGGAATTGCGATAGTAATTAGGCGATCTAAAAATTCGTACATACGATCTGCACGCAGAGTTACTTTGCAACCAATTGGCCAATCTTCACGGATTTTAAAACCTGCTATCGATTTGCGCGCATTGGTAACAACCACTTTCTGACCAGCAATTTTCACCAGATCGTTAACGGCGTTATCAAGAATTTTCTTGTCGCCGGTTGCTTCGCCAACACCCATATTCAGAGTGATTTTGGTAATGCGTGGAACTTCCATCACATTTGCCAGACCCAACTCTTCTTTGAGTTTAGGGGCGAGTTCTTTAACGTAAAGCTCTTTTAACCTAGCCATGTTTCATTACGCCCCTAGGGTTTCGCCATTGGATTTGAAAACGCGAACTTTGTCGCCATTCTCAAGCACTTTGAAACCTACGCGGTCAGCTTTCTTTGTTGCCGGATTGTAAATGGCAACATTTGAAGCATGAATCGCAGCTTCTTTTTCAACGATTCCACCAGCAACGCCCAATTGTGGGTTTGGTTTTTGGTGCTTCTTGATCATGTTGATGCCGCTTACGATCAAACGATCTTCGGCCAATACGCGAACCACTTTACCGCGCTTGCCCTTGTCACGTCCGGCGACAACAATCACTTCGTCATCACGTTTAATTTTACGCATTTATCTGCCCTCGACTCTTTAGCGTAAAGTGCTTACAGCACTTCAGGAGCCAAAGAAATGATTTTCATAAATTTCTCGCCGCGCAACTCACGAGTCACGGGTCCGAAAATACGGGTACCAATCGGAGCATCTTGGTTATTCAGCAGTACGGCAGCATTATCGTCAAACTTGATTAATGAACCGTCTTGACGACGCACGCCTTTTTTGGTGCGTACAACAACTGCCTTCATTACTTGGCCTTTCTTCACCTTGCCGCGAGGAATTGCTTCCTTAACGGTCACTTTGATGATGTCACCAACCGCCGCATAGCGACGGTGAGAGCCGCCAAGAACCTTGATGCACATGACACGGCGAGCACCGCTGTTGTCAGCAACATCTAAGTAGCTTTCTGTTTGAATCATCGTCCGTCTCCGAAACTGACTTACAAAAGCGCGGAAGCCTTAGACTTCTGAGGCGCGCTCTTCGATTTTTACTAAAGACCAGGTCTTGGTTTTCGACAGGGGACGCGACTCGGATACAGTCACAACATCACCCATCTTGCACTCATTCTTTTCATCGTGAGCGTGAAGCTTGGATGATTTAGTAGTGTACTTACCATAAAGCTCATGCTTTACACGACGCTCAATCAACACGGTGATGGTTTTATCCATCTTGTCGCTGACAACTTTGCCAGTCAGTGTACGAGCCACTTTAGTTTCTTGAGTCATCGTTACTTACCTGCCTTTTGACTAAGCGCCGTCTTGATGCGAGCGATGTCTTTGCGAGCCTGCGTAAGCAAGTGCGATTGAGTCAATTGACCAGTTGAAGCTTGCAAACGCAACTTGAACTGCTCTTTCAATTGATCCAATAAGACGCCATTCAGCTCTTCGACGGATTTTTCGCGGAGTTCTGAAGCTTTCATCACATCACCGAACGTTTAACAAATGTTGTTGTAATTGGCAATTTAGCCGCAGCAAGAGCGAATGCTTCACGAGCTAATTCCTCGCTTACACCGTCCATTTCATAAAGAACCTTGCCAGGACGAATTTGCGCTACCCAGTATTCAACGCCACCTTTACCGCTACCCATACGAACTTCGAGTGGTTTAGCTGTAATCGGTTTATCAGGGAACACACGGATCCAGATTTTACCGCCACGCTTAACATGACGAGTCATCGCTCTACGTGCTGCCTCAATTTGACGAGCAGTTAAGCGACCGCGACCAGTTGCTTTCAAGCCAAAATCACCAAAACTAACTTTGGAGCCACGCTGGGCCAGACCGCGGTTGCGGCCTTTCATCTGCTTGCGAAACTTTGTACGCTTAGGTTGTAACATGATGCGTACCCCTTACTTGGATTTAGCGGCTTTTTTCTTGGACGCTGCTTCGGTTTCAGTAACGTCACCGATAACTTCGCCTTTGAAAATCCACACTTTCACACCAATGATACCGTAGGTGGTGTTCGCTTCTGCTGTTGCATAATCGATGTCTGCACGCAAAGTGTGCAGAGGTACACGACCTTCGCGATACCACTCACTACGAGCGATTTCGGCACCACCCAAGCGGCCACCCACTTGGATTTTGATACCTTCAGCACCTTGACGCATTGCGTTTTGTACCGCGCGCTTCATCGCACGACGGAACATTACACGACGCTCTAATTGCTGAGCCACGCCTTGTGCCACTAAAGCTGCATCCAAATCGGGCTTGCGAATCTCTTCAATATTAATATGAACAGGCACGCCCATTTGCTTGCTTACTTCAGCGCGCAACTTATCAACATCTTCGCCTTTCTTACCAATCACAATACCTGGACGGGCAGTGTGAATAGTAATGCGCGCAGTATTAGCGGGGCGTTCAATATCAACGCGGCTAACTGACGCACTAGCGAGCTTGTCTTGAATGTACGCACGCACTTTCAAGTCAATGTTGAGTTTGTCTGCGTAATCGGTGCCATCGGCATACCAAATAGAAGTATGCTTTTTGATGATCCCCAGACGAATACCGTTTGGATGTACTTTCTGACCCATAANNTTAAGACTTACACCTTCATCTACAAAAATCGTTTTTACTTTCAACTCATCAACATCAGCGCCTTCGTTGTGCTCCGCATTTGCGATTGCAGATTCGAGCACTTTCTTGATGATCTCTGCGCCCTTCTTTGTACTAAAGGCCAAGATATCAAGCGCGTCTTCAACGCCTTTACCGCGAATTTGATCAGCAACCAAACGCGCTTTTTGCGCCGACAGACGAGCACCGCTTAATTTTGCTGCTACTTCCATCGTATACCTCGATTAGCGTTTTTTCGCTTTCTTATCAGCGGCATGGCCACGATAAGTGCGAGTTGCTGCAAATTCGCCTAGCTTATGGCCAACCATTTCTTCGTTGACCAAGACCGGAACATGCTGACGCCCATTGTGCACAGCCAAAGTCAAACCCACCATTTCCGGCATAATCATGGAACGGCGCGACCAAGTCTTAATTGGACGACGATCATTACTCGCGATCGCAGCTTCGACCTTCTTAATCAGGTGAAGATCGATAAAAGGACCTTTTTTCAGTGAACGTGGCACTGTCTCTTCCTCTATTCAGCTGTTAAGTCGGCGCTTATTTCTTATCGCGACGACGAACAATCATGTTATCGGTGCGCTTGTTTTTGCGCGTTTTGTAACCCTTGGTTGGAGTACCCCATGGTGAAACTGGATGACGTCCGCCAGAAGTACGGCCTTCACCACCACCCATTGGGTGATCTACCGGGTTCATCGCAACACCGCGAACAGTAGGACGAATGCCAAGCCAACGTTTGGCGCCAGCCTTGCCCAATGAACGCAAGTTATGTTCACTGTTAGAGACCTCACCCAGAGTTGCGCGACAATCACTCAACACTTTACGCATTTCACCGCTGCGCAAACGCAAAGTTGCGTAAGCACCATCGCGCGCCACCAACTGAGCCGAAGCACCAGCAGAACGAGCAATCTGAGCACCCTTACCAGGCTTAAGCTCAACACAGTGAATTACACTACCCAACGGGATGTTACGGATTGGCAGAGTATTGCCTGGCTTAATAGCAGCAGCATTACCCGACTCAATTTTGTCACCAGCGCTCAAATTCTTGGGCGCAATAATGTAGCGACGCTCACCATCTGCATAACAAACGAGCGCAATGAAAGCAGTACGGTTTGGATCGTACTCAATACGTTCAACTGTTGCAGGAATGCCGTCTTTATTGCGACGGAAATCAACTACACGGTAATGTTGTTTATGGCCGCCACCAACGTGGCGAGTAGTAATGCGACCGGTATTGTTACGACCACCTGACTTGGATTTTTTTTCCAACAGAGGGGCGTAAGGATCGCCTTTATACAAATCCGGATTGACGACTTTTACTACAAAGCGGCGACCTGGAGAAGTTGGTTTACATTTTACAATTGGCATTGCAACAATCCCCTTACTCAGCTACCGCAAAGTCGATTTCTTGACCTTGCTCAAGACGTACATACGCTTTTTTCCAATCGCTTCTCTTGCCGATTCCGTAGCGGGTACGCTTGGTTTTGCCCTTAACGTTCAATACATTTACTGACTCAACTTTAGCGTTGAACAATGCTTGAACTGCGGCTTTAATTTCCACTTTACTGGCATCAGCCAATACTTTGAAAACCACTTGATTACTAGTCTCACCGGCTGCAGCTGACTTCTCAGAAACCACAGGACCTAGCAACACTTTATAAATGCGTTCTTGGTTCATCCCAGGATCTCCTCGAATTTTTTCAGAGCAGGAACAGTAACTATTACCTTGTCAAAACCGATCAGACTTACAGGATCAACACCCTGCACGTCGATCACACCAACCCTGTACAGGTTGCGCGATGCAAGAAACAGGTTTTCACTCATTTCTTCGGTAATAATCAAAGCATCAGTCAAATTAAATTGAGCCAGTTTTTGAACTAATGATTTGGTTTTTGGTGCATCCACATCAAAGCTTTCAACAACAATCAAACGATCCTGACGATTCAACTCTGACAGGATGCACTGCAGCGCAGCACGGTACATTTTCTTGTTAAGTTTTTGCTCGAAATTACGTGGCTTAGCAGCAAATGTAGCACCACCGCCACGCCAGATTGGGCTGCGGATAGTACCAGCACGAGCGCGACCAGTTCCCTTTTGACGCCAAGGCTTTTTGCCACCGCCAGACACTTCTGCGCGAGTTTTCTGCGCCTTAGTACCTTGACGAGCACCAGCCATATAGGCAACAACAGTTTGGTGAACCAGATCTTGATTAAACTCTCTACCGAAGGCAACCTCAGATACAGAAACTGTACCTTGAGCACCGCCGGGACTAACAATTTTTAATTCCATGGTCGATTCCCCTCGGATACTTAACCGTTAGTGCGCGCTTTAACAGCAGGACGCACAATAACGTCGCCACCTGGAGCACCAGGAATAGCACCCTTAACAAGAAGCAGATTGCGCTCAGCATCGACACGGACAATCTCAAGATTCTGAACGGTTACNNATACCGCCAGCAAAACCTTTACCTTTAGATGTGCCGGTAACATCAATCATTTGACCTGCAGAAAAAGCCTCTACAGTGATTGTTGCACCAACTTCGAAAGCTTCTTGAGCTTCGTTACGCAACTCCCAAACAGCACGACCAGCTTCAACATTAGCTTTAGCGAAGTGACCTGCTTCGGACTTGGTAACACGGGAGGCACGACGAGTACCAATAGTTACTTGCACAGCAGAGTAGCCATCGGTATCTACGCTTTTAACCTGAGTGATACGGTTAGGATCAACCTCAATCACGGACACAGGAATGGAAACACCATCATCGGTAAATACACGAGTCATACCGCTTTTGCGGCCGACAATACCAATCGTCATTTTACTAACCTCTATAGTGTACGGGGCTTTTACCCGCTATGGCCGCCCATTTCAGAGCGTTACACNNCTTTATTAACGTGCGGGGAAATCAATACAGTGAAGCGCTCTTTACGAGTCGGCAGCGGAATCGGACCGCGCACTTGAGCACCTGTACGCTTTGCTGTTTCAACGATCTCCTGAGTAGAGGCGTCAATAAGCTTGTGATCAAAAGCCTTCAGGCGAATTCTAATGCGTTGATTCTGCATGTGAACCAAACTCCAATTGTTTGTTTTAAAGAACTTCCAGTGCGCTAGGATAAAAGTACCCTGGCAAAAGGAGGCGCAATTCTAAGGGCGGTTTAGTGACCTGTCAACAAATAAACAGCAGAATTGCGATTATTTGATCAAACACTTAAACACTCTTTATT
>DQHS01000312.1 GCA_003524365.1 Cellvibrio sp.
ATTCCCTACAGGCGTCAGATCCGCAAAAAATTGAGTTGTATAGTTTAGTGGTGGCGGGTTATGGCACCGAAGAAGTGTTTCGTCGCGAAAGTAAATTCATTGAAAATTTGTTTACCGCCCAATACGGAAACCGGGCCACGGCAATTTATTTGGCAAACAGTCAGCGCTCGCTCGCGGAGCGCCCCTTGGCTACGCGGACCAGTATCAGTGCAGCCATTACCCGTATTGCCGAGCGTATGGATAAAGAACAAGATATTTTTTTCCTCTATATCACCAGCCATGGCTCCAAAGACAAAAAAATCTCGCTCAACCATAACGGCCTTGCTCTCGTGGATATTGATGCAAAGTGGCTTGGTGACTTGCTTAAGAGTACCGGCATCAAACACCGGGTGATTGTGTTGTCCGCCTGTTATTCCGGTGGTTTTATCGATGCGCTTAAGGATGAACGGAGTTTGATTATGACGGCAGCAGCAGCTGATAAAACCTCGTTTGGCTGCGCGGATGACAGTTTATTTACTTATTTCGGTAAAGCGTATTTCAAGGATTCACTTAAACCGGGAGTGGATTTTGAACAGGCGTTTTTCATGGCTAAAAAACTGGTCTCTACGTGGGAAAAAGAGCAAAAAATTACCAAGTCTAATCCCCAAATCCATGCCAATCCCCAGATCATCGAACAGGTAAAACGCTGGCAAAGCGAGCTTATTCCGTCCTCCACCCGCAATTTAGATCCCTAATTGCCGCTACAGCCCTGCACCTGTAGAGACAGGGCCGCAAAATGCAGTGTAAGATACCGCCCCCGACTGGCCTAAGCGTGATTCAAGACCATGATAGATAAAAAATTACTCAGTATTTTGGTGTGTCCTGTGAGCAAGGGCGAGCTTGAATATCGCCCTGAACAGCAGGAGTTGGTGTGTTGGGCTAGTGCACTTGCCTACCCCATCCGCGATGGAATCCCGGTGATGCTGGAGCACGAAGCGCGCAAACTGAGCGCCGAAGAAATAGAAGAGCATCGCGCCTGATCAAGCGAGTTCTTACTGTATTAGCCAAATCGCATAAATTCGAACACTTAGTGGATGCATTATGAAGAGCGCTGAAATTCGCAACGCCTTTTTGAAATACTTTGAAAGCAAGGGTCATACAATTGTCGCCAGTAGTTCACTGGTTCCTGAAAATGACCCAACGCTGCTATTTACCAATGCGGGTATGAATCAATTCAAAGATGTTTTTCTCGGCGGTGATAAGCGCTCTTACAATCGCGCCACCAGCTCCCAGCGCTGCGTACGCGCTGGCGGTAAACACAACGATCTGGAAAATGTTGGCTATACCGCGCGTCATCACACCTTTTTCGAAATGTTAGGCAACTTCAGTTTTGGTGATTACTTCAAGCGCGATGCAATTACCTTCGCATGGGAATTTTTAACGGCAAAAGATTGGCTTAATATTCCCGCCGAAAAACTCTGGGTGACTGTCTATGCTTCAGACGATGAAGCTTACGATATTTGGCAAAAAGAAATGGGGGTGCCTGCCGAGCGTATCATTCGCATCGGCGACAATAAAGGCGCTCCATACGCATCCGATAACTTCTGGGCGATGGGCGATACCGGCCCTTGCGGCCCNNGGAACAACGTGTTCATGCAGTTTAATCGTACTGCAGACGGCGTTTTGCATCCACTACCTGCGCCATCTGTCGACACGGGTATGGGCTTGGAGCGTATTTCAGCGGTGATGCAGCATGTGCACTCCAACTACGAAATCGACCTTTTCCAGCATCTGTTGCAAGCAGCAGCCGAAGCTACTGGCAACCACGACATGGAAAATAAATCCTTGCGTGTAATTGCCGACCATATCCGCTCCTGTTCATTCCTGATCAGCGATGGTGTTATTCCATCCAACGAAGGCCGCGGTTATGTGCTGCGCCGTATCATTCGCCGTGCGATCCGCCATGGCAATCAACTTGGCCAAAAGCAGCCGTTCTTCCACATGCTGGCTAAAGCCTTGGCAGAAGTAATGGGCGATGCATATCCCGAGTTGCATAAAAATCAGGCGCAAATCGAGCGTGTTTTGTTGCAAGAAGAAGAGCAGTTTGAAAAGACTCTCGACAAAGGCATCGCCGTTCTTGAGGATGCTTTGAGCAAACTCACTGGTACTGAAGTGCCAGGTAAAGTGGTGTTTACACTCTATGACACCTATGGCTTTCCGGTTGATTTGACCGCCGATATCGCCCGTGAACGCGGCCTGACAATTGATCAGGCTGGCTATGAAGGCGCCATGGCTGAACAGCGTGCTCGCGCTCGCGCTGCCGGTAGTTTTAAAGTGGATTACAACGCTGCCGGTCTTGACTTACCTGCGAGTGAATTCCTCGGTTACAGTTCTTTGGCAGAGCAGGGCAAAGTCCTCGCGCTAATTAAAGATGGCAAAAAAATAGAGCGTTTGGTTGAAGGTGATGATGGGGCGGTAGTGCTTGATCGCACACCTTTCTACGCTGAATCCGGTGGTCAGGCAGGTGACTGCGGTTATCTTGAGTTGGGCGGTACTCGCCTTGAGGTGCGCGATTGCCACAAGCAGGGCGCATCGCATCTGCATATCGTTCGTGTGCTGCAAGGTGCGTTGACGGTTGGTGACAGTGTTACGGCCAAGGTTGACGCCAATGTCCGTCAAGCAACTGCATTAAACCACTCAGCAACCCATTTGATGCATGCCGCGCTGCGCAAAGTGCTGGGCGAACATGTGAGCCAAAAGGGTTCACTGGTTGATTCTGAGCGCCTGCGCTTCGATTTTTCGCATTTTGAAGCAGTGACTGCCGAGCAATTAAAAGCTATTGAGATGTTGGTTAACGACCAGATTCGCGCCAACTCATCGGTAGCTACCGAGCTTTGCAATATGGATGCGGCCAAAGCCAAAGGCGCGATGGCGCTGTTCGGCGAGANNATCGAGCTCTGCGGCGGTACTCACGTTAATCGTACCGGCGATATAGGTCTGTTCCGCATTACTTCTGAATCCGGCGTAGCTGCAGGCGTGCGTCGTATTGAGGCTATCACTGGTGCTAAAGCGCTGTCGCTGTTTGACCAGGTTGAAGCTCTGGTAGATACAGCAGGGCGTAGCCTCAAAGCGAATCGCGATTCATTAATAGAAAAACTCGATGCGCTGGTTGCGCAAAACCGCAAGCTCGAAAAAGATCTTGCCGCGTTAAAGACTAAATTGGCTACCGCTGGCAGCGGCGATGTACTTTCGCAAGCAGTTGATATTGCTGGTATTAAGGTGCTGGCCTTGAATCTTGAAGGTGCGGACGCCAAATCATTGCGAGAGACGGCGGATCAGTTCAAAAACAAACTCGGCTCAGCTGTGGTTCTATTGGCGACCGTTGAAGACGACAAGGTGGCGCTGATTGCCGGTGTCACCCAAGACATAACCAGTAAAGTGAAAGCGGGTGATTTAATGGGTTTTGTTGCTACGCAGCTTGGCGGCAAAGGTGGTGGTCGCCCGGATATGGCGCAGGGTGGCGGTACTAATATCGCTGGGCTAGATGCTGCATTGGCTTCAGTAGTGCCTTGGGTAAAAACCCAACTCGGTCAATAGCTGTACAGAAAAGCGAAGGAAGTGTGATTAATCCGTTTTTAATTATTCATTTGGGTTAACTTTTGCCGCAATCTGGTGTTTAATTGGCGCCTTTTTGTGATCTGGTTGCCACAAGTTTTGATGCTTGTCTTGAAGTGCATGCTAGAAGAGAGTTAGCAGTAAGATAGTATGCGTAGATGGTTTTAGGCTGGATTTTCAGTCGTTGAATGTTTGTGCAGTAGTGATGTGTTTGATGTGATATTGAGCAGGATTTTAATGGTGGATGTTATTTTTATCCACTTTAGTGCACAGATAATGTGCAAATGAATGCGAGCAACGATAAATGTTGATTTCGTATTCTTTAATCAAAAGGAAAATGCTATGCCGCTAATTCAATCTATCGAAGTTTATGCTGTTGTAAATGAATTCTCTGCCACTACTGCTGATCCTGTTTATGTCGGTGTAGTTACTAAAGGCTACGGAGGGCGGGAATTTCCATTGCGCTACCAGAAAACGAGTATGAGTTTTGTTGGTGGTCAGACTTACAGGTTTGGCTTCAGTACGGCTGGTGGTGCCTATACGCCAGCATGGGATTCTCAAGCAAATGGCAGTAATAGTTTAAGTGCTTACCCGTTGGAAGTGTCAGATGGCGCGCAGTTTGATCAGCGTGTATACCTGAGAAAAGAGCCTGTTCGGGCTGATGGGCAAGCAGACAGCGCTTTATTTTTGGATGATGTTTCAGTGACCTTGCGTCTTGATTCAGGAGAAGCATTTTTTTATCGCACAAGGTACTCAACAAACGAAGAGCCATCTATGGTTCGCCTTGCCAATGAAAATGGTCAGATCGTGTATTTGTATCCAGTGTAAATTAGCTTTTAAATTGATAAAGGATAGGCTGTGTAATGAGCTTATTAGTTCAGAAGTATGGTGGTACCTCAGTTGGTTCGATTGAGCGCATAGAGCAAGTTGCTGATAAGGTAGCTGGTTTTCATGCACAGGGTCATGAAATGGTTGTTGTACTCTCCGCGATGAGCGGCGAAACCAATCGCCTGATTGGCTTGGCGCAGCAAATCCAGGACACCCCTGATCCACGTGAATTGGATGTGCTGGTATCAACCGGTGAGCAAGTGACTATTGCGCTTTTGTGCATGGCACTGAAAAAACGTGGTGTAGATGCCCGCTCCTATACCGGTGGCCAAGTGCGTATCCTCACCGATAACGCTCATACCAAAGCACGTATTCAATCTATCGATGAAGCGAATATGCGTGGCGATCTCAAAGCCGGTCGCGTGGTAGTGGTTGCCGGTTTTCAAGGGGTGGATGAACAGGGCAATATCACTACTCTTGGGCGAGGCGGTTCAGACACTACCGGTGTTGCGCTTGCTGCTGCACTCAAGGCTGACGAGTGTCAGATCTACACCGATGTGGATGGCGTCTATACCANNGAAGAAATGCTGGAAATGGCCAGCCAAGGTTCCAAAGTCTTGCAGATTCGCTCGGTAGAATTTGCTGGCAAATACAAGGTTCCTCTGCGCGTTCTGCACAGTTTCAAAGAAGGCCCTGGAACACTTATTACCCTCGATGAGGAAGACTCGACTATGGAACAACCTATTGTTTCCGGTATCGCATTCAACCGCGATG
>DQHS01000348.1 GCA_003524365.1 Cellvibrio sp.
AATTCGTTAATCCAATTGCGGAATAACGTTTCTGCTTCAGGATTAGTCGCCACCGAACCATAAGGCATGCGCATGCCCGCACCGGTTTGATATTTGTAGACGTTACTGTTCGCAGGAATACCGGGCACAACGCGGTTATGATCATTAACCAGTTTCATTGCTTCCAGTCCTGTACTGAAACGCAAATCCATACCGCCAGATATACCTGAGTGGCAGTGAGCGCAGTTAGTGTGTAGATAAGATTTTGCGCGCACGGTTAAATCGGCACTCGCGTCGTTTGGCGTAGCAAATTTTTCGTAGCTGCTCCCGTTGCTAATACCACCAGTAAATAAACCAATCGCATTAAATACTTCCAACTGGTTTTTAGTTACACCTTGATAATTAAAATTGCCATTCAACTGATGTGTGTTGAACGCGAGCGGTGTTAACTTCCCGTCTACATCTTTATGACAACCGGCACAGGTGCTACCCGTTTCAACTTTGCGCACCACACTCACCAAACCACCATCGGGTTCTACGGAAGACTCCATCACCAAATTCGCATCGGTACCTGCTGCATTCCAGCGATAATTCGCCGCTTGCCAACCAGTTTCCTGACGGAACAATACTGAAGTCGTAAATGGTTTATTGGCATTTGCCGATGTCGCAACCGAAAGATGTTTCACCACTACCGAGCCAACCGGTAAGTTCCAGATTGCAGTTGGGTCGAATACCACTTTGCTCGTGTTGGGAATCGCTACAAAATGTCGAATCTTGCCACCGTCAAACCAACCGCTGGTATTCAACGCGTACTCAACAACACCATGCGCGGGGATGACATTTACCAGATCAGCAAACAAACCGGTTGCAGATAAAGTCGGCGGAATTTGTGCGGATGCAACATCGTCATCCACCACTTTAAAAATACTGGATGGCCCACCGAGTTCGCGACCGTGACTGGAAATCAGTAAATTCTTGTTGAGATCTTTACCAATCGATGAAATGTAATGCGGGAAAGCTTCGCTGATTAATTTTTTCGCTTGTCCATCATTCGCGACAGACCACAGGCGCTTGCTAACGTAATCACCAAAAATAAAGCTGCCGTTGAGATTAGGCAAATCTGTGCCGCGATAAACAAATCCACCGATAATCGAAACGCCCGAGGTGCGGCCATAGCCGTCGCGCGGTGGCACAAAATCGGTCAAGCAATTTTTTGCAGCATCGCCACCTAGGACTCCACGGTTGCGCGTGCCTTCACACACTGGCCAACCGTAATTCTGGCCTTTGGTAATAATGTTGACTTCTTCGTAGGCAAGATCAGTGTCCTGCCCAATTTCAGTTTCCCACAAGGTGTAGGGCGCATCGGTATCAAACGCCCAACGCCAGGGGTTGCGATGCCCCATAGACCAAATCTCGGGCAAATAACCGGCGCGACCAACGAAGGGATTATCAGCTGGTATCCGATAATATTTTCCATCTATCGCCTGCGCCAAGGGTTCGATGCGGATAAATTTTCCGCGCAAGGTTGTGGGATCTTGTGCGCTGTTATTGGTGCGGCGATTGTAGGGATCACCGGGCAATGGATTTTGTGTGAACGCACTGTGACCGTAACCACCCTCGCCTATGCCCACATATAAATAATGTTCAGTGGGATGAAATTGCATCATGCCGCCTTTGTGGTCTTCACCCAATTGCGGGATGCGCAACACTTCCACTTTTGAGCCGGCGGATGTCGGGTTCGCAGGATTATCGACTGTCCAGCGTTCGATAATTGCATCGCCGGTTTTGCCACCTACCATGCCATCGGTGCGCGGATAAAAATTATCGGTCTCACCAAAAATGTAATACACATAAATAAAACCATTAGTGGCGAAATGCGGGTCAAACGCCATGCTCAACATGCCGCTTTCGTTGTTGTTGAGTACGGTGGATTTTATATCCAGCAGTTTGCGCACTTCATTTGCGATTACATTTTCTTTATTAGGGAATACGTAAATCGCGCCTTCTTTATCGACGACATACACCAGATCATTAATGCCATCGTTACTTACCATCACCGGCGAAAAGAAAAATTCATTCAAATTTGGGTAGGCATTTACAAAGCGATATTTTCCACTGCTCACAGTACCGGTAATGGGGAAACCCAAAGGCGCTGCCAATTGCGGACGCTCAGGTAATGCCTGCGTCGCTGCAACAACGTTGATCACTATCGTATCCGTTGCTGTACTGTTATCGGCTGCAGTGAGTGTGAGCGTTACGGTGATATTACCCGCCGTAGTGAGCAATGGCGTTACAACTTGTTTTCCAGTCAGAGCACCTGTCCAGGCAGTGCTAGTCCAACTCGCCGTAACATAATTACCGGTAGATGCCGCAGCAGATAATGCCTGACGGGTATTGGTATTGGCCTTTCGATCCACTCCGGCATTGGCGACTAGATCAGTCGGCACACCGCAAACACTTGCTGTTTTCCAACTCGCGGTACCAAAGTCATAACAATTGTTGGGCGCAACAAAATTTAAATCTACCGTTTTGGGATTGCTGTTGCTATTAAAAACAATACCAGCGGAATTAACTTTACCTGGAAAATCATGACTGAAAAAAGTGGGTGCGCTGGTATTTTTTACCATCGCCACGCCTGGCCAGGTAGAACCAACCAAGGCGGGGGTCACATTAAAATAATGGACATTAACCGACGTCCAATTGGCAGTATTTTTAAAATAAATTTTTGTTTTTTCCGCAACGGCTGAACTGCTAGATGAACTCAGTGCAGCACTGCTGGAAATGCTCGATTTACTCGAAGAAACCTGCGCAAGGCTTGATGAAGATTTAGCAGATGATGATGCAAGTGAAGAAGAGCGAACCGAAGACACAATACTGGACGAAGATGCATTACCTTGAACCAAAAATCCGCATTGCAATAGCGTTTTCCAGGCATTGTTGTCATAACAACCGGAACCGTTAAATTTCAAGTTCGCTGTTTGGTTTGCACCATTATTGCTAAAAATGACATCCAGCGAGATCGGCATCTGCATTCCAGCAGGTACCGACGAAGTAAAATCATAACAATAAAAAGAGCCACGCCTGGTCATACTCTTACCGGGCCAGACGGGCAAAGGGGTCACCGCCCCAGCGGGCAGCGGATTCCAGAAATAGATATAAGGCGTTACGAAATTATTGGGATTACTAAAACAAATAGTATTCGCTGCAAGAGTGATTGGTAGTTTGGTTGCGACGACGGCTTTGGTCGTGTCATTAAAGGTAATTTTATAATCGCCGTCGCCGCCCGCGATTAAATAATCCTGTGCAGGATAGGCTTCATTCCAGTTGTCAGCATAGCGGCTTATTTTAAAGCGTGGATTGGCACCAGAAAAATTCTGCTGTGTTTCCCACAGGCCAGTCGTTGTATTTTTCGCCATGCCAGCCGCAACCCAATTATTTGGCGTACCGCGAAAATAGGCATTAGTCCAGCCTTGCGCCTGAGTTGTATGCGCGTATAAGAATGAAAGGGCAATAAAAAAACTGAAAAAAATATAGCACTGCCATTTCCCGGCAAAACGGGCAGATTGCGTATACATAGCGACTTCCTATAGATAATCAGGCAAGGCTTTAGAGCAAGGTGCGCCTGAAAACATTATTGTTATGTGAATTGATATTATTTAAGGCATAGCGAACCGGTGAGCGTTGTCGTACCCAATGGTTTGGCAATTGATAAATTTGCAACTACTACCCTGCTAGCCAAAAAAATTGCATAGGCTTCTAGGCTGCAGAAAATCAGCAACTGATTGGCACTGGATAAAATTCACTATGTAAGAGTATTTGTAAGGCGTCGGATCAACGCAGGGTGAAAATGGTCTGAATTTGTATTTATTATGTAAAGATGCTTTTATTTAAAATGACTACCAGCACAGAATAGTTTTTCCTGCCGGCAAGGAGCAAGATGAATACGTATGCAAACTGTCGGATTTAAAGATGTAACTTATTGAACAAAAATTGCGGGATTGGTAACACTCGCTGTGTGCACCCAAAAAATAAGGCAGCCGAAGCTGCCTTATTAGTTAGNNGTTTCTGAATCAGTTTCTTCTATCGTTTCTGTTTCTACTGCATCAATCACATCATCTTCAATGATATTTTCTTCGGGAGTTTCGTATGAAATTCCATCTTCCAGAGCTTCATCGCTAAACGTAGTGTCTTCAACTGCACCCTCTTCTGTGTATTCAGATGGATAAGTATCGGATTGGGATTGGTCATACTGGCCGCTAAAATCCTGTTGCACTGTTTGCATGTATTGGTTGTAGGCAGGTAGAGCAAAAGCCAAAACCAATACCAACGCCAATACAGGGAAACCAAGCGCTACAACCCAATGCCAAGTTTTATTAGGTGGAGTTTGCAGGCCGTAGTTGTTGCGACCAGGAGTACCTTTAAAGAAAATCAAAATAATGAGCAAATAAATATTTGCAAAAGGTACTAACGCAAGCAACCACATCCAGCCGGTTTTATTCAAATCGTGCAAGCGTTGAATCATCACAATAACGCTGAACACCAACAGACCGATATAGGCAGCAGCCAGAATAGGCACGCCTACCCATGGTGACACAAATGCAAACAGGCCGCCGCCCACTGCTAAAATCGCGTAGAAACCTATCGCAAATAATGCACCGTGAGCCCAATAGCGCAAACGGTTAATGCGTGATGATGGAGAGAAAAAACTGATCTCACCAACGGCTTGATCATCAGTGGTCAATTGACCTTCGGGGGTTTGGTAGGGATTAGTAGACACAAAAAGCTCCTTGAATTGTTATTTCTGAGTAAGTTGAGTGAACACCTGAGCCGCTTCACCGTGGCACATCAACAATTCAAAACAATACAGGAGTTAACTGGAGCAGCAATACCTGCATAGCCGGAATTGCTGAAGCCGATCAGTTCTTAATGAACTGGAGGGGAGATTCAGAGGTTCCGGGTAGCTGCCTGCACAATTGAGCAGAGCAACTACCAACGGATTGATTCTAGCGATCAGCTGAATAAATTGCGAAAGAATAATTTCAAACTGTCGAGTAGACGCGCAAAAAATCCGGCTTCTTCGACGGGTTGCAGGGCTACTATCGGTGTATTCACCAACAATTGGCCATCCAGCTCAACGGTGAGGTTACCCAACTCCTGCCCAACAACGATGGGCGCTTTAATAATTTCATTGATATGCATTTTTGCTTGCAATGATTGCTCGCGACCTTTCGGCAATGTCAAAACAATATTATTGGGAATACCGAGCGTCACCTCCTGGGTTGTACCCGACCACACTCGTGAAGTACTTACCTGCTGACCTGCTTGATAAAGTTGTGTGGTTTGAAAGTAACGGAAACCATAGGCCAATAATTTTTGTGTTTCTGCCGCGCGTGCGCTTTCACTCTCAGTTCCCATTACCACGGCGATAAAACGGGTATTTTCGCGCTTGGACGATGCCACCAAACAGTAGCCCGCTTCTTCGGTGTGACCGGTTTTTAGACCATCAACGGTCTCGTCGCGGAACAACAATAAATTGCGATTGGGCTGGCGGATGTTGTTATAGAAGAAATGCTTTTCTGCATAGATTGGATAATGCGTCGGGTGATCATTAATGATGGCGCGCGCCAGTACGGCTAAATCTTTTGCGGTCGTCAAATGACCTTCTGCTGGCCAACCGGTTGAGTTTTCAAAGTGGGTATTGGTCATACCCAATTGCGCGGCTTTTTGATTCATGGAATCAACAAACGCATCTTCATTGCCGGATACATATTCTGCCAGTGCAACAGAGGCATCGTTACCCGATTGTATGATCACGCCGCGCAACAGATCAATCACCGATACTTGTGTACCCTCTTTTATGTACATGCGCGAACCGCCCATCTTCCAGGCCTTTACGCTGATATTAACCATGGCATCTTCGGTGACGCGGCCTTTCTCAATTTCATCGACCACCAAATAACTGGTCATCATTTTGGTAAGACTGGCAGGAGGTAAACGCTGCTCGGAATTACTCTCGGCCACGATACTGCCGGTAGTTGCATCCACCAAAATAAAACCTGTTGCTGCTAGCTGTGGCGCAGCGGGAATAACCTGTGGTTTTTGCTCAACTACTTGACCTGGAGTAGGCGTGGGTAATGTTGTTGACGGAATGGGTGCCGCAGGTTGTTGTGCAAAAGCAATGCTTGAACCCACCAGCACAACGCTAGCTAATAAATTTTTAATCATGGTGATTAACACTCTGTAAAACGAAATGAAAAAAGAAAATTGGAATCCGCAAATTGTAACAGTAAAGCAGTAGCGTGAATCAAAGCTGAACCTTGCTGAGATGATTACGCATAACAATCACGCCAACTACTGATATACAACATGCGCCTCAAAAATATTAATGCGCGCTAATTGATCGCGCGCGTCTTGCAAACTTTTTGCGTCTTTAAACGGACCAACGCGCACACGATGAACCTGTTTCGGTTGCACGGCAGAATGAATAGTTACTGGGTAGGTTAATTTGGTGCCCACGCTCGCTGCAAATTGCTTTGCTGACTCCTGCTGACTGAACGCACCTAATTGCAAATAAGTACCGGCGGGTAATGCGGGCTCAATATGTTTAGGCATTGTGCCATCGGCGCGACGCGGTATAGGTGCGGCATCACCGGGTAAAGCGATTTCAACTTCAACCCTGCCAGTTCCCGCTTGAAGAATGCCGATGCGCTGCGCAGCGGCGTAACTCAGATCGATAATTCGCCCTTGATGAAAAGGACCTCGATCATTTATGCGCACCACTACGCTCTTACCGTTATCGAGATTGGTCACGCGCACATAGGAGGGAATGGGCAATGTTTTATGTGCACCAGTCATGGCGTACATATCGTAACGCTCACCATTGGAGGTGTTGTGTCCATTAAATTTATTGCCATACCAGGATGCATAACCGCGCTCGCGATAGGAGCTTTCATCTTTAATCAGGTGATAGGTTTTACCAAGAACAGTATAAGGATTTTTATTGCCCGCTCGGGTGCGGGTTTCATAGCGTGGCACTGCATCGGGCACATGCGATAAATCAACTTCTTCGCTCGGGCCAAAATCTTTATCATGTGAGTAGCGTCCGTCATTGGGATTATAGGGCGCTGTAGGTTTAGTCACTTTAACCGGTTTCTGTTTAGTGCCCGAACAGGCGGCCAACAAAACACAGCAGATTAATACCAGCACAATATTAATTTTTTGTACTCTGGGTGCAGCAACTGTTCGATTTATTAACATCATTAGTGCGCAGCTCCCGCTGATTTTTTATCGGCATTACGCATGGCGCGTTTTAGATCCAGACTTAAATCGTACACCGCCATGGCATACATAGGGCTGCGGTTATAGCGAGTAATTGTGTAGAAATTCTGTAACCCGAACCAATACTCCAAACCATTGACGCCATCAAATTCAATCGCAATTGCTGGTGTGTTTCTCGCCACTTTGCCCGTTGGCGCAACACCGGCTTTTTTCCAATCACTGACTTTAATACTGGGCGGCACAACTTTGTTGAACGATTCATTGGTCAACAAAGTATTGCGCGGTTTAGTCAACTTTGCCGGAACAACAACAGCCTTGCCTGTTTGCCAACCATGCTTTTTAAAATAATTAGCCACGCTGCCAATCGCATCCGTGGGGTTATTCCAGATATCAGTAAACCCGTCACCACTGAAATCGACCGCAAAATTGCGATAGCTCGATGGCATAAATTGGCCGTAACCCATAGCACCCGCATAGGAGCCTTTGAACTCAAGCGGATTGTGTTTTTGTTCGCGCGTGAGAATAAAGTAATTCACCAACTCGGAACGGAAAAAAGGCGCGCGCGGTGGGTAATCAAACGCAAGAGTAGTAAGCGCATCGATCACGTACCAACTGCCGGTGTTTTTGCCGTAGTTTGTTTCAACGCCGATAATCGACACAATAATTTCTGCTGGTACACCGTATTCTTGTGCAGCACGCGTCAGTGCAGCGCGATGCTCATTCCAGAATAAGACACCATTGGTAATCCGCATAGGCACGATAAAAATCGGACGATATTCTTTCCACGTCTTGGATTTTTCGGCAGGACGCGCAATGGAATCGAGAATGGGTTGGCGTTTTTGCGCTTTACTCAACCACTGGTTAATTTCTTCTGCAGTAAAGCCGTGCTGTTGTACCATTTCATCGACAAAACTNNCGGATGTGTGCTGTAGTCCGCCGCAGCGACAAAGCTGAAACTCAGGCCGGCTAAAACACTCAGGCATTTTTTGGAAAAACTGCGACAAAAAGACAACATAAAACCTCTTGTTTAACGAGTTTTCGCACCTAACAAAATCAGTAGGTACGAATCAGGCCTGGGGCGTCATTACCCGTTTTTTCTCGGTGGAGATCGCCATTAAAAGTCCAAAGCCGGCAAAGAGCGCAACAATTGCAGTGCCGCCTTGGCTAATCAGCGGCAAGGGTACACCGACCACCGGTAGCATGCCCGACACCATGCCCATATTTACAAACACATAGACAAAAAAGGTGGAGCTAACAGCCGCCGCAAGCAAGCGCCCAAAACTGTTTTGTGAATTCACCGCAATCATCAAGCCGCGAATAATCACCATGGCGTAAATTGTTAGCAGCAGTAGCACGCCAAGCAAACCAAACTCTTCTGACATTACCGCAATAATAAAATCGGTGTGACCTTCAGGGAGGAAATCCAAGCGCGATTGAGTGCCTTCCATCCAGCCTTTGCCTGACAAACCGCCGGAGCCAATCGCGGTTTTGGACTGGATAATATTCCATCCGGTTCCCAGTGGATCTTGCGTTGGGTCAAGCATGGTCAGTACCCGCTGACGCTGATAGTCATGCAGCATGTAATGCCAGATCGGCCAGAGGCTTGCGCCAAACAACACTACCGCTGCCGCAATATAACGCCAGAGCAGGCCGGCGAAAAATAGCACCATAATCCCCGAGGTGGCGACCAAAATAGAGGTGCCTAGATCCGGCTGTTCAATAATTAGGGCGGTAGGCAAGCCAATTAATGCCAGCACCACCATCACGTGCATGAAACGCGGTGGTAAAAAGCCACGGCTGAGATAAGCTGCAACCGCAATCGGCATGGCGAGCTTCATAATTTCCGACGGCTGAAAGCGAAAACCACCGATCTGCAACCAGCGCTGCGCACCCATAGCAACGTTACCAAAGATGGTAACCGCAACGAGCAGCAGCACCCCGCCAACATAGGCGAAGGGCGCCATGCGCCGCATAAACTCCACCGGAATTTGCGCGACGACAAACATCGTGACGTAGGCAATCATAAAAAAGGTGCCCTGCTTTTCAACGCTCGGCATGTGATGTCCACTGGCGCTGTAGAGCACTGTCAGGCCAATCACCGTGAGCAACATCAATAACAGCAGCAAGAAAAAATCGATATGCAAGCGTTCGGCAAGACGGGCACGGCGACTAAATGCACTTGCCGCCTCGGGCATACGCCGCAGAAAATCTTGTTTACTCATTGCCGGCTCCTGAGCCAGTGGTGGCAGCTCTCGATGAGGAAGATGCAGCTGCTTTCGCCGCTAACTCCGCTGCTTTGGCCTCGCGCGCGGCTTTACGCTCGGCGATATAGTTATTGGCGCGTTTGATAATCGCCGCGTGGTGGAATCCCACCGGCGGGAAAAATTCATCCGCTTTGAGGTAGTAGCCGAGGATATGGGCGTCCATCATTGCCCGCGCCACAGGTGCGGCCTGGCTCGATCCACCTTCTGCATTCTCCAACATCACCGCGACCGCGATTTGTGGTGCTTCAACCGGTGCGAAGGCGACAAACAGGGCGTGGTCCCGATGGCGCTCTTTTAGCAGCGCTGAGTTGTATTTGGCGTTTTGGGCGATTGCAACTACTTGTGCCGTTCCCGATTTGCCCGCCATGCGATATTCAGAGCGCTCAGATACCCGCCGCGCTGTGCCGCGCGCACCATGCATGACCTCTTCCATTCCCCCAATAATGGCATCCCAATATTCGGGCTTGGTGTCGAATATTTCCTCGATAATGGGCTCGTGTATTTGGTTGCCGATCTTCTGGATAAATTGTGGCCGATGGCGTACGCCGTGATTGGCGATAGTGCTGGTCATCACTGCTAATTGCAGCGGGGTTGCGAGCATCATGCCCTGACCAATCGAAATGTTGATGGTGTCGCCGGGGTACCAAGCCTCGCGCCGCGCCGCTCGCTTCCACTCCCGCGATGGCCAAAGGCCTTTACGCTCGTGGGGGATATCAATGCCAGTCAAATCACCCAGCCCAAAATGGGCGCCAAACGGGCTGATGTTATCGATACCCATGCGGTTACCTAGATCCCAGAAATAGGTATCGCAAGATTCAGCGATACCCTTTTTAAGATTGACGCTACCATGGCCTCCACCCGTCGTCTTTAAAATCCAGTCGCGATAAATACGCGAACTTCCCTGCAAGGTATAAAAACCGCGATCCGCAATAGCTCGATCGACATCGGTAAAGCCTGTGTGTAATCCCGCTAAACCAATAATAGGTTTGATGGTTGAGCCGGGCGGATACTGCGCCTGTAAAAAGCGGTTAAATAGGGGGGTGTCTATATCGTCATTGAGGTTTTTGTAATCGCGATAGCCGATGCCTGTCACAAACAAATTAGGGTCAAAACCGGGATAACTAACCGCTGCCAAAACGCCACCCGTTTTGACATCAATCGCCACTACCGCACCACGGCGACCGCGCATAGCAGCAACAGCAGTCTCTTGCAGGCGCGCATCCAAATGCAAGCGCAGGTCGCTACCCTGTCGGGAATCAATGCGATCCAAAATACGCATCACCCGACCACGTGCATTGGTCTCCACATTCTGGCTACCCACTTCACCCAGCAGCACATCTTCGTAGCTTGCCTCTATCCCATTTTTACCTATCGCATGGGTGCCGGAATATCGCCGCAACTGCTCGGGCGTAAACGCCTTCACATCCTTTTCGCTGATGCGCCCGGTATAGCCAATCACGTGGGCAAAGGTATCAGCATGGGGGTAATTACGGACCAGCTCGGCATTAACCTCAACGCCATCTAATAGGTGCTGGTTGACAGCAAGACGGGCAATTTCGTCTTCCGTGAGGCGATAACGTAAGGGGACGGGATCGAGATTATGGCGACGTTGCTTTTGGGCTTTGTAGAATTTACCCAAATCCGAGGGGGCAATCTCCACCAAGGTTTTAAGCAGTTCGATGGTGTCATTGAGTTCAGTTGGATTTGCGCTGACGACCGAGAGAGTAAAGCTCGCTTTGTTATCAGCCAGCAGCGCGCCGGTGCGATCAAAAATCAAACCGCGCGTAGGCGGCACCGGTTGCACATGCACGCGGTTGCGATCCGATTGGGTCGCATATTCTTCGTAGTTGACGATCTGTAAATCGTAATAGCGGTACACCAGCGTGGACGTCAACAACAGCATAAATACCGCCATCACCACGACGCGACTGCGAAATAATTTTGCCTCGCGCTGATGATCTTTAAACTGTTGGGCTTCTTGCATGCTCGGGCCAGAAATTCGTGTAAATCAAGGTTGATGTTTTTTGTAAATTGATTGGGCACTGGCTAGATAATTATTTGTGATACGGATGATTTTGCAAAATCGTACAGGCCCGATAAAGTTGCTCGATCACTAAAATGCGCACCAGTGGATGAGGCAAAGTGAGCGGTGAGAGCGACCACTTCACCGATGCCAAGGCCACACACGCCGGCGCCAAACCGTCAGGGCCGCCGATCAACAGTGAATAATTTGACCCGCTCATTTTCCAGCCCGCGAGATTTTCGGCGAGCTGTTCAGTGCTCCAGGGTTTGCCTTTGACCTCAAGTGCGATCACTTGTTCGTCTTTGCCGCCCTTTTCAATCACCGCGAGCATCGCCTCGCCTTCTTTTTCCATCGCTTTGGCGATATCGCTATTTTTACTGCGCTGGGCGAGCGGCAATTCCACCATTTCTACCGTGACATCGCGCGGCATACGCTTGGCGTATTCCGCATAGCCAGCTTCAACCCAGTCGGGCATTTTGGTGCCAACAGCAATAATGCGAATGCGCATAGCGACTATTTATTAACGATTAATCGGCTGGTCGCGATTAGCCGGTTTCATTGACCAGAGTTTTTCCAGTTCATAGTAGTCGCGCGCTTCCTGCTGCATTACATGTACAACGGTATCGCCGAAGTCGACCAGTACCCAATCGCCAGTATCCAGGCCTTCAATACCTAATGCGCGAAAGCCCGCTTTTTTAGTTTCTTCCACCAAATTTTCCGCGAGTGAGCGCGAGTGGCGATTAGAAGTACCGCTGGCAATAATCAGGGTGTCCATCACATCGGTGAGTTCGTGTACATCGAGCGTCACTATGTCTTTGCCTTTGAGGTTTTCAAGGGCGTTAATGATCGCTTGGTTTAAATCAGACATTCAGTTACCTATTAATAAAAATTCAAAAAAATAAAATGTAAAACGGTTATTTAAACATGCGGCTTATTGATAACTACCACCGCACTATTGATAGAGTTCATTCACGCGAATGTAATTCCAAACTGCATCAGGCACCAAAAATTGCGGCGACTTTCCCGCGTGAATTTGCGCGCGGATATCGGTAGCGGAGATAGGTATTAACCGCTGCTCCAACAACACAATGGCACCAGCTGCTTGCTGCGCAACCGCGTCAATGTCATGGCGATGCAGATTCAATAAATCCGCTACCGCGCCTGACTCCGGCAAAAACCAATCAGGACGCGTCACTACAACAATATGCGCTAGTTGCAGCAGCTGATCCCAGTTGTGCCAGCTATCAAGCATTGCAAAACTGTCCATTCCCATACACAAACACAGGCTGACCTGATCGCCCACTTCCGCGCGCAACTCGCATAGAGTGTCGTAAGTATAGGAAGGTTTATTGCGCTGCAACTCGCGCTTATCCATTTGCAATTCCGTGCAACCTTGCAGGGCAATCTCCAACATTTCCACTCGCTGGATTGCACTCGCCCCCGGTGTAGGGCGATGCGGTGGCAAATAACATGGCAGCAAACGCATTTCATCCAGCTGCAGCTGCTGTTTTATTTCCAGCGCCATACGCAAATGCCCGATGTGGATCGGATCAAAAGTGCCGCCGAAAATACCTATGCGCTTGCGCATGAGGGGTCAAGCACGGATATGTCCATCGCCAAACACTACCCATTTTTGCGAGGTCAAACCTTCAAGACCAACCGGGCCGCGCGCGTGGATTTTGTCGGTGGAGATTCCGATCTCTGCGCCCAAACCGTATTCAAAGCCATCAGCAAAACGAGTCGAGGCATTAACCATGACAGAGGCAGAATCCACTTCGGTAATGAAACGGCGCGCGCGGGTGTAATCTTCGCTCACAATCGCGTCGGTATGCTGCGAACTGTATTGATTGATGTGGGCAATGGCTTCATCCAAACCGGACACAATTTTGATCGACAAAATCGGCGCGAGATATTCCGTTGCCCAATCTTCTTCGGTCGCCACATTGGCACTGATCAGCTCGCGGGTTTTTTCATCACCGCGCAGCTCAACGCCTTTTTCGGCGTAGGCCGCCGCAAGGCGTGGCAGAATTTGCGCAGCAACTTGCTCATGCACAAGCAAGGTTTCCATCGCGTTGCACACGCCGTAGCGGTGNNCACCGGTACTTTTGCATCAGCACTGATTCGCTCGATCAAGCCTTTGCCGCCACGCGGCACAATCACATCCACAAATTGCGGCATAGTGATCAGCTCACCTACCGCAGCGCGATCAGTGGTTTCCACCACTTGCACCACATCGGCTGGCAGACCAGCGGCTTTTAAACCCGCTTGCAAACAGTTGGCGATGGCGCGGTTGGAGTGAATAGCTTCACTACCGCCACGCAAAATCGCCGCGTTACCCGACTTCAAACACAGGCTGGCCGCATCAATAGTCACGTTGGGACGCGATTCGTAAATAATGCCCACCACCCCCAAAGGCACGCGCATTTTGCCCACTTGAATACCACTTGGGCGATAGCTCATACCGGTGNNCGTGATTTTCAGACACCAGCGTAATGCGCGATTTATCCAATTCATTGGCGATCGCCAGCAGCGCCTTATTTTTCAATGCAGTGGGGGCAGCAGCGATCACACGGGAGGCGATACGCGCTTTGCGGCCGAGTTCGGCCATGTATTCTTTGACGTTTAATTCAGACATGAAACAACCTGTTGCGGGCAATTCAGAAAAAATGGCAGCGATTATAACCCGAGTTGCGCACACTTTTGGCGCTGAAGCTGGCTTTATTTCGGCGATTCAGACTCTCTGGCGCGGTTTTTCTGGATTGCGACAGAACGCACAAGATTGCCCGTTGGAATTTCAGTTTTCATTCATCTTAAAAGGCTTAGTCTGGATTCACTCCCAATCAAGTGGGAGCCCCTATCAACCATGCGAGATGAATGCCATGAAAAGCCTGTTATTAATCAGCACTCTGGCCAGCAGCCTGTTGCTGGCTAACAACGCACTGGCTGATCGCGAACATCGCCATAAACACAAACATCACGACCACCATCGCCACTCTTACCAAGTGGTTGAGTACACCGAATATGCGCGCGTGGTGTCGAGCAGACCGATTTACCGCACCGTCGCCGTAGAAGTGCCGATGGATTCATGCCATGTCGAAACAGTGGCCTACAGCGAGCGTCAACGCGGCGGCGATTCTTTCAAAGGTACTGTGGTAGGCGGGTTGATTGGTGCGGCAATTGGCCATGAAGTTGGCCGCAGCAACCACGCAACTGCTGCCGGCGGCTTGATTGGTGCAGCGATTGGCAATGATGTCGCGGGCGGCAGTCGTCGCGTAACACGCTATGAAGACCGCGAGGTCTGTAACACGCGCTACCGCACCGAATATGAACGCCAGCTAGTCGGTTATGATGTGACCTACGCCTACGATGACCGTATCTATCACACAGAAACCCGCCATCACCCCGGCGCCCGCATTGTGCATGTGAGAGGCCGTCATTAATCACTCAACGAATTGGCAAAGGTCAAATTGACCTTTGCCAAAACACGGGCGATAGTGAAGGCGTAGAATTTATTTGAATGCCTTCTTGTTGGAATTTGTCATGCTGTACTCAAAAACCTTCCGCTTGCGCCCCGGCCCTTTTCCGCAAACATTCCTTTTGTTGGCAACGCTGCTATTGAGTTGCCAACTGGGCATTGCCCAAACCAATAAGCAGTCCAATGACTTGATCGGCAGTGACATGGGGCTCCCCTCCAGTGAACCAGATAACAGCCTGATCGATACTGATACCATTGCCCCGACTGCCCCGGAACCCAAACTCTCGCCCGCTGAAGCAGCCGAATTGGTGCGCAATAAAGTGGGTGGGCAAGTCATGAGCGTCAATACGCAGCAAGACGATACCCGCGTGGTCTATGCTGTTAAAGTACTCAACGCCGGGCGCATGCGCGTTATTAATGTCGATGGCCAAACTGGTCAATTGCTCAACCACTAGTAATTCTCTCGATTTAACCACTGCACTTAATCCATCAATAAATCCAGGACCGATCCATGCGTATTTTGATCGTTGAAGATGAAAAACCCCTGCGCGAACAAATTCTCAGCCTGATGGCCACCGAAAAATATGCCTGTGATGCCGCCGCCGATGGCCGCGAAGGCCTGTTCCTCGGCAGCGAATACGACTACGATCTGGCGATCATCGACTTGGGGCTACCACTTCTGGACGGCACTCAACTGATCCGCGAACTGCGCGCCAAAGAGCGCAACTTCCCTATTTTGATTCTGACCGCACGCGGCAATTGGCAAGATAAAGTCAGTGGCCTGGAGGCAGGTGCCGACGATTACCTGACCAAACCCTTCGCTTTCCCCGAATTGCNNCGACGATTACCTGACCAAACCCTTCCACCCGGAAGAGTTGCGCGCGCGCATCCACGCACTGTTGCGTCGCGCCAGCGGCCATGCCTCCTCGGTATTGCGCTATGGACCTATCACGATTGATACCAGCGCCAAACGCGTACACCGCGACGAAACCGAAGTTGAACTCACCAGTTTTGAGTACAACACCCTCACCTATCTCGCCCTGCATGCGGGCAAAAACATCTCCAAAAGTGAATTGACTGAGCATCTCTACGCTCAGGATTACGACCGCGATAGCAACGNNTCGAAGTATTTGTCGGCCGTTTGCGTAAAAAACTCGATCCGGATGGCAGCTTGAATTTGATCAGTACCCAGCGCGGCCTCGGCTACCGGTTCAACCTTGATAAGCAGTAGACCGGTGATCGCCCGCTTCTCGTCGATTGCCTCGCGTCTGCTGCTGGCATCGGCGCTGCTGTTGCCACTGTTTTTGGGGCTGACCGGCTTCTTCCTTGACCGCGCGTTTGAAAACAGTTTGGAGGTGGCCGAGCGTTCGCGCTTGCGCGGCCACGTCAACCTACTAATGAGCGTGGCTGAACCCATCACCAAAAACGAGAAAATCCACAGCCTGAGGATGCCCGTTACCCTGAGCGACGCCGACTTCGAACACCCCAACTCCGGCCTTTATAGCTACATTTTTGACAACCAGGCCAAACTAGTCTGGCGCTCCAACTCCGCAGCCCTGAGCGACCCGCCCGACTACAAGCGCATCGCCAAAAGCGACACCCCCGGCAAAATGCTGTTCAGCGAGAAACTGCTGGGCGGCAACCTGCACTTTATCGCGCGCTACACGGTCAAGTGGGAAGATGCGCGCGGCACCCCCACTCCATTCCACTTTGTTGTTGCGCACAGCGCCGATGAATACACCGCCGAACTCAAGGCCTACCGCAATGAACTCTGGCGCTGGCTGGGCGCGGCAGGGATTTTTTTATTGATCGCGCAAACGCTGATCCTGCGCTGGGGCCTTCGCCCGCTGGGGAAATTGGCACAGGCGCTAAAAGCGATGCAGAGCGGCGACACCAGCAATATCGCTGGCGAACACCCCAGAGAACTACAAAGAATTGTCGATAACCTCAACCAGGTATTGGAGCGCGAACAGGCCTTGCGCCAGCGTTACCGCAACAGCTTGGCCGACCTCGCCCACAGCCTGAAAACACCTCTGGCCGTGTTGCAAAGCAAGCTGGTTGAAGGTGTGGAATCCGACGGCGAGCTACAGCAAATAGCCAGCGAACAGGTGGCGCGCATGAACCAGGTAGTGACTTACCAGTTGCAGCGCGCCGTCTCCAGCCAACAAAAGGGCACTTTCCGTCGCACCCGCCTTGAGCCCATAGCGCAGCGCTTATTTGCCGCACTGCAAAAAGTCTATGCGCACAAGGAAATGGAACAAGAGCTGGATTTAGCGCCCAACTCGATAATCGCGGGCGATGAACAGGATGTGATGGAATTGTTCGGCAATATGCTGGAAAACGCTTTTAAATACGGCAACAAACAGGTTCGCGTGCGCTCATTTATTGAAGAAACCCAATTGCGCATTGATATTGAAGATGACGGCCCCGGCGTTCCAGATGACCAAACCAGTCGCATTTTGGAGCGCGGCCAACGGCTAGATACCAGCATCCCCGGCCAAGGTATCGGCCTTGCCGTCGCCGCCGAAATTGTGCGCAGCTACGATGGCAACATCAGTATCCACCGCTCGGAGCTGGGCGGCGCACGCTTTAGTGTCTGCCTCCCGCTCCTCCCCACCGGCAATTAACCCGCTTCGCCCATCGCATGACGCTTATAACTATTTTGCAGATTTTCGCCCGCCTTTTGTAAGCCATGGCTTACACGCTTGTCGTCCTGACCGCACACCAACTTCCGCTATACCGCACAAGCCATGGTGATTTATGCGACTACTGTTTTATCGGGCCAAGGCCGATACTGGCACTATCTGCTCAACGGCTGCACAAAAAAAAAACAGCAAGAGCAACAGGAACAAACAATTCAGGGATGGCACCAACAACAATGCGTTAATCCATCGGGAGAAAGAAAAAATGTCATCCAGGACGTGTATTGCCGTAGATTCAACTTGCGATTTGCCCGCAAAATTTATCCAACAACACAATATTGAAGTGCTGCCTATTTATATCAACCACTCCAAAGGGCAGGACATGGATTATCGCGATCCGCAAACCATGTTGAATTTTTACAAAAACCATTCACGTGATGTGTATGGCTTGGCGCAATCTGATCCACTCTCAGTCAACGATATGACTGAAATCCTCAGAGAGCGTTTGTTGCCAAAATACGACTTGGTGCAAGTTGTTACCATCAACAGCAAGAAGAGCGATGTATTCAAGCGCGTATCTGAAGCTGCACTGGTTAACGAACCCAAATTCCGCGAGATGGAAAGAACCGAAGGTCGCGCACCTTTCCGTATTCGCCTGTACGATTCCATGTCCATGTTCACCGGCCACGCTTTATTGGTGTACGAATTGGTAAAACGTATTCATGTGGATAAATTGCCACTCAATAAATCCATTCGCGAAATCGACAATATGCGCGATCAAGTGTATGGGTATTTAATTCCGAATGATTTGTCCTATATGCGCGAACGCCGTCATCTGCGCAAAGGCGACAACAACATCTCCTGGATTAATTTTAAATTAGCGAGCGCATTAAACCTGCGTCCGATTGTGCAACTTCATCGCGGTGCAACGGACAAAATCGATACCGGCAAAGGCTTTTTGGGTGCGCTGGAAAAATTGTTTGTCCATGTCAAAAAACAAATCCAACAGGGCTTGACCAGCGAAGTTGTCGCCATGAGTTACGGCGGCTTGCTTGAAGATATTAAAGACGAACCCGTACTGGTGGAGTTCCGCGAATTCTGTAAGCAGTACAACGTTAAAACCATGCTGTCGATGATGAGCATGACCGGCGCGATTAACGTAGGGCCAAAATCGTTTGCGCTGTCATTTGCTACGGATAAAGATTTGGTGTGATTTTTTCTGCGCTCAAAGCTCTCACTAGCAAGGATGGATTCCGGTATTTCATCGGTGACCGTATGCAGCATGGATGCGGCATTCGAGCCTACAAGGATGTATTCACGGCGTGTCATCGAGGGAATGCCGGAGTCCATCCCCGCACTCAAGTCAATTTACACGAAAAACAAAAAACTCCCGCCAGTTACCTGACGGGAGTTTTTTATTGCACCAGATGAATTACAAGGATTCGAGGAACTTGATCAAATCATTGCGCTGCACCGCCGTCGCCGCTTTGTAGGCGGATTGGCTAGCAGCTGCTTCACCACCGTGCCACAGAATCGCCTCATTGATATTGCGTGCGCGGCCATCATGCAACAAACGGGTGTGACCATTGACGGCTTCGGTCAAGCCCAAACCCCAGAGCGCCGGTGTACGCCACTCGCGGTTCAATGTTGCATTGCCCGTCAGGCGATCCGCCAAGCCATCGCCCATATCATGCACCAACAAGTCGGTGTAGGGCTTGATGGTTTGACCGCGCAATTCCGCCAGTGGATGGCCGTAATCGGTCGTCATACTTGGGGTATGGCAACCGCCGCAGCCGAGATTGGCGAACACTTGCTCACCACGGGCCACATCGGCGTTATTGACCGTCTCCGGGCGACGCGCCGGTGCACCCAGAGCCTGCATGTAAACAGCAACCAGATTGACGCGCACATCACTCAACTCAATGCCCGCTGGCCCCGCATTACGGCAAGCCGTTTGGTTAGCGCCGCACGCTGGCCCCTGGAACATGCTGGTACTTACACCTATATCTTCATGGAGCGCATCAGCGGTGAATTGCTCAAGCGTGGCGATATTCGCTTTCCAGCCAAAGCGGCCGATGCGCTGGTCGCCCGTTTTGGTATCAGTCACCTGCACGGCGCGGCCAGAAATGCTATCGCCATTGCTGTCATTCGGATCATGGCGCTGCAACAGTGTTGCTTCAGGTATCGCCTCCAGCAAGCCCAAGCCAACAATCGTCTGTGCCATGCGCGGTGAGAAGAAATTCACTTGCCCGCCGGCTTGATCCAACACCTGTACCGAATAGTTCGGCGACAGTAATTGATAGGCAGTGCCATCATTAAATGCCCCGTTGATGGTGCTATAGATCAGGTTGACTGTCGCTTCTGCGGGCACGCCGCCATTGCGCGATTGCGGCTGCAGCACTTTGCCGAAATAGGCGTGTGGTAGCGCATTACCCTGGGCATCAGTACTGCCGGAGCTGACTTTCACTGCCATGGTATTGGGCAGCTGACCGGCGACAGGCGCCAAACCACGGCCGTTGTTGGTATGGCAACCTACGCAGGAGTTATTGATCGTCAGACCAGTAGACAGATTGGCCAGCTCGGGGAAATCCGGATTGCCCGGCTCAAAGTGTTTTCCATCGACAAAATCCGTGTGGAAAATCCGGCGTCCATTGAGAAAACCATTGTGGGTTTCCCAGCGGGTGTTCAGTGCTTCACGGAAAAAGGAGGTCCAGAGATATTCATGGCGATCCACTACAAACGCACTGGCAGCGCCCGGGGTATATTCCAGTACGGGATCAGTGAAAATCTGCGTGCCTTCGTGATAAGTGACCGTTGCGTTATTGGCCGGATTGGTCAGCAAATAGGACGGTTTTTGGTAACCCTTGGCGATGGCTTGGGGTGAGCGTATCGGCATATAACCCTGGCCACTGGAATCCACCAAAACCCCCAATGTGCTGATCACATTTTCCGGGGCGATCCCCCCTGAAGGCTCGCACGGGTGGTGCAGTCGCCGCGCCGCCGGCGGACAGTTTTGCATTCAGCTCATCGTTATTGACGATATACAAACCGGGGGTGCCGAGTTTGATGCGGAAGGTGTCGGTGTAATACACGCGCTGGGCGCTGACTTTGGGGTCAGTCTCGGTAAAGCCGAGCCATTGCTGGAATTCAAAATCGTAGAACTCGCCAGTGCGCAGAGTCGTTTGGCCTTCGCGCTCACCCGGCACAAAACGGGTGCCCACACAGCGCCAGCGCTCACCTTTGCCCGTCGCCGGGTCAGCCGTCGCAATGCGGGTAAAGCCACCGTTATCGCCAAAGTAGGAGCGATAGGGGTTAAACAAACTCTTGCGGCAGCCAATATCGTTGAAGTTGGCATATTCCGGCTCGTAGAAAATCTCTACGCGCGACTCACCTTTTGGGGTGTGATCATGCACTTCAAATTTGAAGGTGCGATGCTCGTGGTAGAAAGATGGGAAGGTGTAGAAAATGGTTTCCGCTTCATGACGTGCACGTGCGCGGCCGCTGCCGAAGGTGACTATGGTACCGTCTGGCTCGACCCGCCAGTTGCGCGATACCGCCTGTGAGAATTGGGTCGGGAACAGCGGTTTGTAGTTCACATTGGTGGGAATACTGGCCGCCACACCGCTAGATGAAGGCACTGCCGGTGTCGATGAGCGCGATGACGAGCTGGCGGGAATACTTGCCGGTGTACTGCTACGAATACTGCTAGCCACGCTGCTCACCGGCGCACCGCCGGAACCAAACACCTTCAACTCATAAATCGAATAGCCCCACTGGTTGCCCGTGCTGCGCACCGTGCCGTAAACCCGCAGATAACGGTAGCTACCACTGATCGTCAGCGTATCGGTGCGACCGCCAAAAGTGCCGCCATTTACTGTCGCCAGCGTCGTCCAACTACTGTTGTTGGCTGAGCCTTCTATGCGATAGCTGGCGGCATTGGCCGCCTCCCAATCAATCACCACCGAGCCCAGAGTTCTGCTGNNGATCAACGCCGTGAGTCGATTCCCAACGAGTGCCGGAGTTGTTATCTATCGCCAAACTGGCAGGTTGTGCCTGACCACTGGCACTGACCGCAGCACCCAAAGCGATATTGGTTTGTGCAACACTCGCTGCGGAACTGCTCGCGGGCACTGCGCCATACGCTTTCAGCTCCCAGATCGAATAGCCCCAGTTATTACCCGTACTGCGCTGGGTACAGTTAATTCGCACATAGCGATAGGTTCCGCTGGCCGCGACCGTATCGGTGCGCGTACCAAACGCACCGCCAGTGCGGGTGGCAATGGTCGTCCAATTAGTGCCATTAACTGACCCCTGCACCTCATAATTGGCGGCATTAGCCGCCTCCCAATCGATCACCACGGAAGAAAGGTTATAGCTGGCACCAAGGTCAACACTCAGCCAGGACGGACTGACGCCATGAACCGATTCCCAACGGGTACCGCCATTGCCATCTATCGCATTCAGTGCAGAAGTGAGTGCAGTGTTGGCTGTAGACGTTTTATTCAAGGCGAGATTGGTTTGGGCAAAAAGATTGTGACTAATAAACAGCGAGCAAAGCAGGATTAACATCCGGCTCAGGTTGATGGTTTGCATAATTGTCTCCACTGGGTTCCCTTCTGGCGCACCACCATTCATGCCTCTGGCGAGATCTTATTAGTTGTCGAATGGGATAACCGGATAAAGGGAATTGACTGGTTGAATTGACTTACTGTTAAGCGCAACCGCCGATAGCAATGTCTTTCGTCGCAGCGGCTGTCGCACCAATTTGTTATTGGAGTTATGGTTGTGTGCTGATGAGCTAACACACTGACAAGCTTCAACTATCAGCGGGACTTTCTCTTCTCACTTTTGGAAAACTGCTTGAAGATGGGGCATCTCACTTACAGCGGTGAAAAGTGAGAGGGATTTGTGCAAAACAGATCACACTAAAACCGGACGAGCGAACCATTGAACCCAAAATAAAACAGCCGATGAAATTGCTTCCATCGGCTGTTCGGGTAAAGCGACTCACAAGAGCGATCAGTCGTTATAACCATTGGGATTTTGCGACTGCCAGCGCCAGGCATCTTGCATCATGCGCGCAAGATCGTATTTTGCCGTCCACCCCAACTCGGCCTTGGCTTTAACGGGATCAGCGTAACAACTGGCAATATCACCCGCGCGACGCGGCACAATTTTGTAAGGCACAGGGCGGCCACTCGCCACCTCGAATGCCTTGATCATCTGCAGCACTGAGTAACCGCTGCCAGTACCAAGATTATATGCACGGCAGCCAATACCGGATTTTTCCAACCCTTTAAGGGCGGCGACGTGACCATGCGCCAAGTCCACAACATGGATGTAATCGCGCACGCCGGTGCCATCGACGGTATTGTAATCATCACCAAACACACTTAACTCTTTAAGCTTGCCAATCGCCACTTGCGCCACATAAGGCAGCAAATTATTGGGGATTCCGGCGGGATCTTCGCCGATCAAGCCACTTTCATGCGCACCAACCGGATTGAAGTAGCGCAGCAGGGAGATATTCCACTGGCTGTTGGGCGCTTTGGCGATATCGGTCAAAATCTCTTCCACGATCAACTTGCTGCGGCCATAGGGATTGGTGGCAGAAGTAGCAAAACTTTCATCGATTGGCACTGAAACCGGGTCGCCATACACAGTAGCCGATGAACTGAAAATCAACTTCCACACCGAAAACTCTTCCATCACTTCCGTAAGCGATAAAGTACCGGCGACGTTGTAGCGGTAATATTTCATCGGAATCTGGTTGGATTCGCCCACAGCCTTCAAACCGGCAAAGTGCATTACCGCTTCAATCTTATAGGTGCGGAACACATCGCGCAGGGCGTCCTTATCGTTGATATCCACCTCAAAAAATAGGGGTTCAACACCAGTAATTTGCGCTACACGCTTGAGCGATTCAGCGCTGCTGTTACACAGGTTATCAACCACCACCGGCAAATAGCCGCTATTGATCAATTCAACACAGACATGGCTGCCGATAAAACCGGCGCCACCAGTGACAAGAATAGGAGAGCGAGACATGCAAGATTCCTTATAAAGATGTAGGCCATTTCGCGCGCATTGAACCAGAGTTCGAGCGGCAGTATAAGGGCTAGAAAAGAATCTTTTATTAAATCATATAATTATTATTTTATTAAGTCTCAGATAGCAAAAAGGCAAGCCGAAGCTTGCCTTTTTGTGAGCGGTTTTAGCGAACTAAAACTTACTCGATTGGCAGAGCAAAGCCAACTACGAATTTAGCTTCGTCGTTGTAAGAGCCATCTACATCGTCCACAACCTTACCAACAGTGAAGCTCAACTTGTCATTGTAGGCGTAGGTCAAATCAACGTGAGACAGGTCATCTTCATGCACGCCGTATTTAACGGTGAAGTCGCCAAATGTACCGGCCAAGGTCATGTAGTTGTAATCGTCGGCACCTTCCAGATTTTCGTAGTAGGTGAATGCGATTGGGCCGTAACCAACCATTACTACCGCTTCAACCAAATCGCCTGGGCTTAACGGATCTGCAGAAACATACTCGATTTCACCATCTACCAATTCAGCTGTAGCTGATGGTTTTGGGTAGCTGTAAGACCAAACACTGATATCAAATTTGAAATCACCAACAGCATTACCATATCCGACATAAAGGTCATACTCCTGCCCCATTGCAGCATCACCTGAACCAGCCCATACGCCGCCGTAGAAACCAGAACCGCTAACTATCAGATCACCCCAGATTTGCGGATCGCCAGCGCCCAGATCCAAACCACGCCAGTAGTACATGTTAGCAGCACCAATAGCAGCAGAAACCTCAGCGTGTGCCGCTGGTACAGAGAAACCAGCCATAGCAGACAGAGCGATAGCACCAGCGATTAATTTTTGTTTCATCTTCATGAGTTCTTCCTCGATTTAATGGTCTTTACTAGTTAGTTTTGAGGCAGCTATTGATAATTCCCACTAGCTTGATGGCAATATTGCAGATACCAAGCCAATTTTATTTTTCACTTTAAAATCATCAAGTTATAAATTGAATACAAGATTGCATACCTAAAATAAAACCAGCCCAAGCACAAGCATGGTGCACAAAAACCAAGCGCGCCACCCTGGCGCGCACCAAAACAACTCATTTGAAGCGAATGACATACTCCTTAATTTTCCTCAGCTCCTCCTGGGCACTAATTCCCCCCTCCTCCACTGGCGGCTCAGTCAACTTGCACAGCAACCATGCGTTTAGCGATGACGCAGCAGCACGAACTGGCCATGGCAAATAAAGCAACAAAGCGAAGAGCACAATGGCCACACCGACTAATGTTTGTGACGACAAATCCTCATCAGCCAATGACTTGCCTATCACAATCGCCAATACCGGCGTCATCAGGTTGATAAGCGACACGGCGCTCGCAGACAAGCGCTGCAAAATATAAAAGAACAACGCCGCTCCCACCAACGACCCCATAATCGCCAAATAAATAATGGATGCACCTGATTTCACCGAAACCTGCTGCGGTAAAGCACCATCCATTAACCACCAACTCAACACCAACCCCGGCAACGAAAAAAGCAGTGCACCACTGGCTTGATGAAATGCATCAAGGCTCACCGTTTCCTGCAGGGTTAATTTTTTCACCCACACGCTGCTAAAGCTAAACAACACACAGGAAAGCAAAATACTGACGATGCCATACACCGAGTGGGCATTAAATTGTAACTGGTGATAAAAAATAACAACCAGGCCAGCGAGCGCCAGCACTAATGCCACAACTTTTTTGAGCGTGAATGGATTTTGTTTTAACAGCCACAATGTCATCAAACCAGTGACAAAAGGCGACATCGCAAAAATCACCGCCACCAGACCCGACGGAATAAATTGCACGCCCCAATACACCACCGGCATATTAGGAAAAATACCAATCGACGCCGCAAAATAAATGTGACGATAGTGCCAATAAGTGGAAAGGGATTTTCGCAACAATCCATGCACCAGCAGCGCAATTGCCAACGCAATTGACATGCGCGCCACCGCAGCAGCGATAAAACTCAGACTGTCGCTACTCCATTGAATAGCGAGCGGGGTCGTAGCCCAAATCAGCACTACGGATAAATACGCAAATAACACAGCCACGGCATAACTCCTTGTTGCCCCATGAGCAACCTACGAGAGAATGACCGCAGCAAAAAATCAGCGAGACTGACAATAAAAACTCAGCAAACTGAGAGTAAAAAACTGAACCCGGAAAACAAAAAGGCCGCAGTTTTTATGCTGCGGCCTTTGTTTATAACGATTATTCAACTAATCAACAAATTCCGCCAAGCAACGCGCCATGACTACGCACCAATAAATTGGTCGTAGTGCGACGGCGTGCTTAATGGAATTCATTTGGTGCATAATTAATTGTTCTAAGGTTATAAGGATTTGTGAAACTGCAGCGAGGTTAATTTAATTTCTGTTCAGCCACAAGTCATTTTTGCATTTTTTTTATTCAATTAATTACCCTATACTCGTGCCCTGGTTTTTCATGAAAAGATGTAATGACGAAACGCGATGAAAACATATCTGGTTGGCGGCGCTGTCCGCGATAAATTATTAGGCCGCACCGTCACCGAAAGAGATTGGGTGGTAGTCGGCAGTAGCCCCGCGCAAATGGTCGCCAATGGATTCATTCCTGTGGGGCAAGATTTCCCGGTATTTCTGCACCCACAAACCAAAGAGGAATACGCCCTAGCCCGCACCGAACGTAAAACCGGCAAGGGTTATGGTGGCTTCAGTTTTTATTGCGGCGATGAAGTGACACTGGAGGATGATCTTATCCGCCGTGATCTCACCATTAACGCCATGGCCGAAGATGATAGTGGCGAGATTATCGACCCCTATAATGGTCAACAGGATCTTGCCGACAAACTCCTGCGCCATGTATCGCCTGCCTTTGCGGAAGATCCGGTGCGCATATTGCGCATTGCCCGTTTTGCTGCGCGTTATCACACACTCGGTTTTCGCGTGGCCGATGAAACTGTTGCGCTAATGCAAACCATGGTCGCTAACGGCGAAGTGGATCATCTGGTGGCCGAACGTATCTGGAAAGAAACCGAACGCGCACTGGGCGAACCGCATCCTGAAATTTTTATTGACGTACTGCGCTCGTGTAATGCACTAAATCGACTATTTCCTGAAATCGATGCGCTCTTCGGTGTACCGCAAACAGCAGTGCATCACCCGGAAATTGATACCGGCATTCACACACTGATGAGCCTGCAACAAGCAGTAAAGCTGTCAACCAGTACCTGCGTGCGTTTTGCTACGCTCTTGCACGACCTCGGTAAAGCCAAAACACCATCCAATGAATGGCCGCGCCATATCGCACATGAAGATCGAAGCCTGCCGCTGGTGAAGCAACTTTGCGAACGCATCGCTGCACCGAAAGATTACAAAGACTTAGCCTTGATGGTGGCGCAATGGCATACCCATTGTCATCGGGCATTGGAATTAAAACCGACGACTGTATTAAAAGTATTGCAATCCAACGATGCGTTTCGTCGCCCTGAACGCTTTGAGCAATTTTTATTATGCTGCGAAGCAGATGCACGAGGACGGACTGGTTTTGAAAATCGCGCATACCCACAGGCAGATTTTTTTCGTACAGCTCTGAAGACCGCACAAGCAGTTGATATGGCGGCCATTCAACAAGGCGGTTTTATCGGCAAGGATTTTGGTGATGAAGTTAATCGTCAGCGGTTACAAAATCTGCTTCAATTGAAGAATACTGCTTCAACCCCACCACAAGCGTGATTAAAAATTCCTACATAAATAACGCTGAAGCTACCAAGAGGTAAGCATATGTCCTCATCAACTCCGAAAGTGGCGCTGGTCACCGGTGCCGCCAAACGCATAGGTGCCGAAATCGCTCGGCAGTTGCACAAAGAGCATTTTAATGTGGTGATTCACTATCACCAATCAGAAAAAGCAGCAAAAAAACTTGCCGATGAGCTAAATGAGACACGCGAAAACTCTGCGTTTTGTATTGCCGCCGATCTCAATGATCTGGAACAAATCAATAGTCTCGCCACGCAAGCGCAACAGCAATGGCAACAAATTGATTTACTCGTTAATAACGCATCCAGCTTTTATCCCACACCTATCGGTGAAACCAGCGAAGAGGATTGGAATCAATTAATCAACTCTAATCTCAAAGCACCTTTTTTTCTGGCGCAAGCCCTTGCTAAAAATTTGGGCACGCACCATGGATGCATTATTAATATCGCTGATATTTACGCAGACAGACCGCTCAAAAAACACAGCGTTTACTCGATTGCAAAAGCAGGAAATGTGATGCTCACCAAAACTTTGGCGCAAGAGCTGGCGCCACTCGTGCGTGTAAATGGTATCGCACCGGGCGCCATCCTCTGGCCGGACGATAGCCATAAAAAAGCGGAAGACAAATTGTCTGACGAAAATAAAGAAAAAATGCTCGCCAAAATCCCATTGCAGCAGCGCGGTCAAGCGCAGGATATCGCGCGCGCAATTTTATTTTTAACGCAATCGCCTTATGTCACCGGGCAAATACTTACCGTTGACGGCGGCCGTTCGATCACCATCTAGCCAGCTGTCCCATTAAGGAAAAACAATGATCAGAACGCAGCTACTAACAGCCGCAGGCGAATATATTACTGGCGGAGAAGAACTGGTGCAGCGCTGGCACGCTGATGGCAACGGGTTTATCTGGATAGATTTGCTTGGCGAAAACGCAGCACATGAAAGCAATTTTTTACTTTCCATGGGCTGCCACCCCTTGGCAGTTGAAGATGTGCAGCGTTTTCGTCACCCACCAAAAACAGAAACCTTTGACAACTACACATTAATTCTCTATCGCGGCCTCACTGAGTTCAATAAAGACCTTACCATCCAACAAATGACCATCGCCCTCTTTGCGGGCGAACGCTGCCTGATCAGCTGCCATCCGCGTCACTCTATGGGCGTCAATCACTATTGGGGATACGCCCAGCAAGAAAATTTATTGGTGAGCCCTGGTTTGCTAGCCTCGCGTATTATGCGTTTTTCAGTTGGGCGCTATCTGGAGGCAATCCTCGCGTTTGAGCCATCGCTCAATGAGTTGGAAGATGCGATGCAGGAAAAACCCAACGATGAAGTTATGCGCGAATTAATAGGCTATCAATCGCGCCTGCGCAAACTTAAACGCATTTTTAGCTATCACGAAAAATTAGTGACCAATTTGTTGACCGATATTCCCCAGCAATTGATCAATGAAAATGGCGATATTGAACACGCACTGCAGGACCTATTCGAACGCTGTGAGCGACTACATGGTTTATGCACTATGTACTATGAGATTTGTGGTGACTTAATCAACGGCTACCTATCGATCAGCTCGCACCAGCTAAACAACACCATGCGCGTACTAACCATTATTACCGCGATTTTTGTGCCGCTCACATTTATCGCTGGCATTTACGGAATGAACTTCGACAATATGCCGGAGCTGCACACACCTTACGGTTATTTTTATACGCTTGCCGGGATGTTAGTGATTGCAGCAGGATTTGGCTTTGTTGCGTTTAAGAAATGGCTTTAGAGTTACACCACCGAGATCACCTTGCCATTCCACTCAAAATCTATCGCCCACAAGGACTGTGAAGTCTGATCATAATCCTGCCATAAATCACAATAGGTTTTTTGTAGCTGAGGATGCAAAACATCCGGTGCAATTTCTGCCAGCGGCAAAAGCACAAACGCATTCTTGGTAATTTCAGCGCGCGGTAATTCAATATCGTTTTCCACTCCGACAAAATCACCGTAGGTCAAAATATCGATATCCAATGTACGCGGGCTAAACTTTGGTCCGTTGCGCTTGCGCTTAAGTAAGCCGGGCGCAGTGCGCGGCGCCCGTGATGTAGGTTTGCTGATCGAGCGTGGCGAAAAACCAGGAGTACTGCCTGAATGACGGCAATTTATTTAAGCTTGGGTAGTAATGTTGATCGCCGTAAAAATATTGTAGCGGCGTTGGATGCATTGGTGAAGTTGTTTGGTGAATTACAAATATCGTCGGTATACGAGAGTAAATCGGTCGGTTTTGATGGTAGTAACTTCTTTAATTTAGTTGTCGGTGCCGATACGGTTCTATCTATTACTGAATTATCGGAAACCCTTAAGCGCGTTGAAGATGATAATGGTCGCAAGCGCAACGGACCAAAGTTTAGCCCGCGTACATTGGATATCGATATTTTGACCTACGGTGATTTTGTCGGAGTGGAAAACGATATTGAATTACCGCGCGCTGAAATTACCAAGAATGC
>DQHS01000156.1 GCA_003524365.1 Cellvibrio sp.
AGCGCCAATAATCACGGTAGGTTTCGCTGCCGTAAACCAGCGTGGTTAATTTGGCGGTAGCACTGATATCCCACTCATGGTTCAAATCCAGCGCGCGACGGCCGCTGATAAAATAATCGTCCGGCGCCGGGTTGTAGTCGGCACCATCCTTGTAAGCCTGCAAGAAAATTCCGCGATAGGAAATGTTGGCATCGCTTTCGTAATCGCTGTATTTCAAGCTCAGCCATTGATTATCGCCCAATGCCATACCGGTTTTGATCATCACATCCGTCATGTCATAACCTTTGTCCATAAAACCATCGCTGCTGGCATGGGTGATAAAAGCCCCAAATTGCGCCTCTTGCGATGGACTGGAGCCACCCACTTCCAGGGTTGCCTCGCGGCTATTGAAAGAACCAGCGCGGGCCTCTACTTGCACGCCATCTTCAGGTTGCTTGGTGATGTAGTTGATCACGCCGCCGATAGTACTTGGGCCATAGCGCAAAGAAGCGGCGCCTTTCAGGACTTCAATACTTTCCATACGCTGAATGCGCGGGTTGTAGTAGCGGCCATTGCCCACAAACAAACCGGGCGCGATGGGCACACCATCTTCCAGAATCAGGGTTTTGTAATCGGCAGAGCTCAGACCGCGAATACCAATATTGGCGACAATCGCGCTTTCTTCTTCAGGCTTGATTACTACGCCAGGCACTGAACGTAAGGCTTCTTCGGTAGAACGGGGTTGACGAATGCGCAACTCCTCTTCAGTCACAATCGCAACCGCACCGGGTTGGCGCTCTGCATCGCCCTCTTCTGTACCCACTACCACAACTTTTGGCAGCACCTTGGTTTCTGTTTCTGCAATGGCAGGAAGTGCCATAAAAATACCGCCACTCAGAGCCATTGCTATACCGATGGCGAGCGGCTTCTGTAAAAAATTGACTGCACGAGCAGCAGGGATGGCGGAATGACGCATGTGAAGTTCCTTCGGTTATCAGTGGTTTGAAATTCGATGAACATGCTTTGAAACGATTGATTATTGCAATCAACTGCGTACAGCATATTTTTTCAAGTGCGCCACTATAACAAATAGGAATAATTTACATCAAGCTGCAAGTGCAGCAAACACCAACCTCAATCGAGCCGATTAATCGTGTTCATTCGTTAGTGCCATTAGTGCTCTGCGCCTGATTAGCGTAGGTTGCGCCATGCTTTTCAAGGTATTCGCGGATTAACTGACGCACTACTTGAGATGGAGTGACGTCTTGAGATGCACAAAGCTGCTCGAAGGCATCCTTCTTGGTGGGGTCAATTAGCACCGTGAGGCGCGCAGTTTTTGTTCCATATCCTCTTTCTCATCTACGAAGGTTTGACCGGGGGTGGTTCTTTAAAGATTCTTCTATGAAACTTGAATTTTTGTTCACAGGTACATCAGCAATGCCAGAAGGGAGAATCGTACACAGCACGAGCGATACCTACGGCAATATTTTGGTGGTGGACTACCCTCGCTATCGGGTATTAAGTTTTGACTCCATTTATGAGCAGAGTGGATTTTATTTGGAAAAAACCTACGCGCTCGTGCATGAATACACACGCATCATGATGCTGGTGTTGGGGTTTATGGAACCACGCCACACCACCTTGCTTGGGTTAGGAGGGGGTAGTTTGCTGCGCAGCTTGCATCATTATTTGTCGCACTGTGATTTTCATGTAGTGGAGCTGCGCCCCAAAGTGTACGAAATCGCCAAAGAGTATTTTGATATTCCCGATGACGAGCGCGTGTGGGTATCCATTGAAGACGCCGAATTACAAATGAAATCCAGTAAGGACGCCAGCACCGATATTATCTTTGCCGATATGTACGACGCTTATCACATGAGCCCAATGCAAGGGCAAAAACAATTTGTACAGGAATGCTGGCGAACATTAAGTAAAAGTGGGTGGCTAGTAATTATCATCGCTTGCCTGATCCAAACTCTCCATTTTTTGAATGCTTGATCGATTATTTCAGTACCCTCATGGTGTGCTCTGGCGAGTACGGCAATCACATTCTTTTTGCCTGCAAATCGCCCAACGTCGATTATGAGCGCGCACCGCTGAAACTTAAACAAATGGAGAAAATACTGAATGAAACATTTATGCCCTTGTTCAAGCATCTTGAGCATCTGACTGCATAACCAAGCCATCTCAAGAGGTTGGTCGCTATGGCTACAATTGCCGGGACACTATTGAGCAATGCAGAAACCGGCAAGACAACCGCAGTGAAAAACAAACAAAAAAATATAACAACAGCACGCAATCGAAAAAATGCCGCTACAAAATCAAGGAAAACTTAAGAAAAAATACTTAGCCGCGATCAATGCAGGAATAAAAAATATCCAGTTCTGGCTGATAATATTTTGTTTGAATATCCACTAGCCCCAATACCGAATGGAAAATATTGTCGTGACTGAATACGTTATTGCTCAGGGCTGACAAACACTCCTTCGCCAAACCTCGATCGTGGTAAAAGCCTGAGGACGCCCAAAAAACAAATGGCACTCGTGTTTGAAATTCAGGCGCAATCGCATAGGGCATGCCATGCAAATAAATTCGGTTCTCACCTAATGACTCGCCGTGGTCAGACACATACATCATTGCAACATTGTGCGTTTTTTGTTGCTCCTGCAACCATTCAACAACCTTGGTGAGAAAATGGTCTGTGTAGCGAATGGTATTATCATAGGCATTTACGACCTCTTCACGGGTACAATTTTGTAGCTGATTGGTTTGGCATACTGGAGTATAAAAACGCATTGACTCTGGATAGCGCTGATCATAAGCGGGTCCGTGACTGCCATTTTGATGCAATACAATGATTTGGGGGTTTCCACTTACTTTTCTATCGAGCTCATGCAGCAGCACTTCATCGTAACAATTTCCCTCTTTACACCACTGCGTCGGCGCCTCCTGTTTAAAAGTCTCATGCGGCACTCGGTCACACACCCCTTTGCAGCCTGAGTTATTTTCCCTCCACAGCACATCAACACCCGCCACCTGAATAAAATCCATAAGACCATGGCGTGATCTAGCTGTTGTATCCTTATATTCCTTACGTGAAAGTGTCGAAAAAATACAGGGTAAGGAAACTGCGGTTGAGGTTCCGCAGGATGAGAATTTATTGAAGTAAATAATGTCTTTTTTCGATAACAGCGGTGTAGTGTTTCGCTCATATCCATCAACACCAAAATTGGCTGCGCGCGCTGTTTCCCCAACAACCATAACCACTAGAACGGGTTTTGATTGTTTAAGCGTGCCCATGCCCAAACGCGCATCCTGGCTTATTGGCTCAATAATTAAAGTTGTCTTTTTGGCTTCGTTGGCCAAAGATATCGCCGCATTCGTAAAACCTAATGGGTTGGCTAAAAAGCGAACCTCTTTATGATTTCGAAAAAATGAACTGTAAAATGATGAGAGGCTCAGCACGATCATTAAGGACGCAATTAACACAACGGTTAGTGTTAGTAAACGCTTTACAATCTCTGACCAAGGGTTATTCCATATGATACGAACCTTGAGAACCATCCATGAAGGCAACAGACCGAGGATAAACACATAGGCAATTAATTTCGTGCTGAATAGTCCCAAACTTTCATGGCTATCTGTTTCCAAAGTATTTCTCAACATCTCTTTATCTATCACCACACCATAGGTATCCATAAAGTAGGCGGAGAAGGCCCCTCCCACTAAAAGAGCAATACTGAGAGGCTTAGCGATGACAGGAATACAGATGAGATAAATAAAAAATAATGTGATCAACCAAAGAACAGGAATCAGGCTTATTGAAAATAAAAAACTGCTTACAGAATGAATTTCAAAAACGGACCATGCCGAGCCAAAAAACGACTTATTAAAAAGAATGACAAAAAAGCCAGACAGTATCATTGCAAAATGCAGACTGGAGACATGAATGTTTGAAATCGAATAAGTCGCTTCGGCAGTGGAATCCCGCCTCTCAATATCGACGCTATTTTCAATGTATTGGCTATTGGTTGAGTTCATAAGGCTTGAGCATCAGGTGATAGCAAATTAACGAAACCATCCAGCAAGTGCCGAATGACCAAAGATCATGTGAAATAAAATGTGCGCCGCGCAGCTGCTGTGAAATACCAAATAACAGCCCCAGTAGCATTACCGCTATCAAGCCCCACCAACGCCAAGACGCACGCAAATGAATTCCAACAAAATAAAGTGATACCCAAGCAAAACCAGCACTGGCATGCCCCGCGGGAAAGCACTGGCTACCATTGCGAACCCAAAGCTGCTCAATTAATGAAATATATTCCAATGAACCGCCATAACGAGAAAAGTCCCATGGGCAAGAAACATGTGTGAATGTTTTCCCCACGCTAACCACTAGCGTTCCACCGACAGATGCGGTTAACAGATAGCGAAATGTGATTCTCCAATTGGCTAACGCCATTACCCAATAGGAGCAGACCAAGAAAAGTAAAATGGTTAACGCAATAGAAATTGAAAAGTATTTTCCGTATTGATGAACGAATACCGAGGTAATCCAAGCGTCTTTAAGTGTCCATTGGCCGCCCTCCATTTTGTAGATCATATCGGCGATGGCCTTATCGAGCCCGAGCAACTCCACACCAGCACTGAAAAAAATCAGGACTGCAAAATGAATCGCAATTTTTTTTATCAAACCAGTGTTCGATTTAAATAAGAACAATTAACTTGCCAAACAAAAAATGAATTAGGAGTGAGGTCTATGCTGACGAGACAAAATTAAGGGAAACTTAAAAAAATATGCGCCCGCAAATATTTTTGTGGGCCGAAACCAGAGTTCGACCTTAACAAGCTGTCAGGTGATTTGATGGGAGCATTATATTGCCAGGGAAATGATGGCAACCGGTTAGTCAATATAGTGGTTTGCGAAGGGGAAGAATGAAGGTGTCCGAACCTTCGTGAGGCTCAGCCCGCAACCGCGAGCCGCTTAAAAACTATCAACCCAGATCTGAGCTGGTGCAGCTAATCACCTCGCTGCAGCGCCCAATCGTAAAGAAAATTCTTTTTGAGACCAGTGAGTTTTGCGCCTATTGCCGCCGCTTGTTTTACCGGTAACTCGTCCAGCAATACTTTCATAATATGCACTTGCTCCGGCGTCATTGCCTCGTTTTCAGGCTTGGGCGCGCCGTGTACCAACAGCACAATTTCGCCGCGCTGCTGATTGCTATCGCTCTCCACCCACGCCGCTAACTCACTGACTTTATTGCCTTTTATCGTCTCAAAGGTTTTGGTCAGCTCGCGCGCCATCACCACTTCTCGCTCGGGACCAAACACCTGCGTCATGTCTTGCAGGGTTTCCAGAATACGGTGCGGCGCTTCGTAAAAAATCAGTGTGCGCGGATCAGCAGCCAGTGACTGTAACTGGGCGCAGCGGGCAACTTGCTTGGCAGGAAGAAAACCTTCAAACGCAAAGCGATCCGATGGCAAACCCGCCGCGCTTAAAGCGGCGATCATCGCGCAAGCGCCAGGAATAGGAACCACCTGAATACCCGCCTGACGAGCAGAGCGCACCAAACGGTAGCCGGGGTCGGATACCAGCGGCGTGCCAGCGTCGGAAATCAGCGCGACCGAATCACCTGCTTGCATGCGGGCGATGAGTTGGCCTACGCGAGTGTCGTCACTGTGGTCATGATAGGCAATGCAGGGGGTTTTGATATCAAAATGGGCCAATAGACGGGAACTGTGTCGCGTATCTTCGGCGGCAATCACCGCTACCGTTTGTAGTGTTTCCACCGCTCGCGGTACCATATCGCCCAAATTACCAATCGGGGTCGCCACGACATAAAGAATGCCTGGATTGAAGGCTACTGTTGTCATATCGGACTCCGGAAAAGGGTAGAATCCAAGCCAGTTTTTCTGGCTCAGAATGTTGAATATTCACTGCAGGTTTTCACCGAGGTTTTCATGCCGATACGGCCCTTTTCGTGCACCTTATCGACCAAGTTGCGCAACTTATCGATTAACGCTCTATCTACCTTGCTCATGTCTACGCTGATTTTCGGTCTGGTTAGCTGTAGCAGCGCTCCCCAACCCGTCAAACCCTCATCAACCAAGACGCAACCGGCCAAGCCAAGTGCAGCCAAGTTACTGAATCTGGCCAAGCAGGCGCAGTCACCCGAGCGCGAAAGTTTGCTGTTGGAGGCAGCTGAGGCTTATATCGATGCACGCCAATTCAATCGCGCACGGGATTTGTTGGTCGATTTGAACTCCGACACACTACCTGATCGGGACTATATCAAACATACCGATTTGCTCAGCACAGTCGCCTTACATCAGGGTTCCAACTTTTTAGCGCACGGCATTCTAACCAAGCCGCGTCTGGAACAACAATGGTCAAACATGGAGCCGCAAACCGAGGTATCGCTACGCGAAAAACGTGCGCAGGTATTTGCACTCTTGGGTGAGGCACAAAACAGTGTCGCCGAACGTATTCAGCTGAGTGGATTGATCGACAACAAAGACCAGCGCCAAGCCAATCAGGATGTGCTCTGGCAGAACTTGATGAGCATTCCCTTCGCCACATTGCAGCAGCTGAGCCAGGACGAAAATGGTCAGGCCGCGCGCGGCTGGTATAGTCTCGCCGCGATCAATAAAAACAACCAAATAGATTTGGAGCAACAACGCGAACAATTACAACAGTGGTTGAGCGTGTGGCGCCAACACCCCGCACACGACAATTTGCCCAATGATTTGCGTCTACTGCAAAGCCTGATTGAACAACAGCCACAACAAGTTGCTCTGCTGTTGCCGATGCAAGGCAAGCTTGCCGAAGCAGGCGAAGCCGTGCGCGATGGGTTTTTTGCCGCCTATTTTGAAGCCCTAGCCAATGGCAGGCACACTCCGGAAGTGCGCCAATACGATAGTAGTGGCGATGCACTTGCGGCCTATCAACAAGCTATCGCCGACGGTGCTGACTTGGTAATCGGCCCTATCGATAAAGAAAAAGTGACTGAAATAAGTTTGATGCCATCGCTGGAAGTACCTGTGTTATCGCTGAATTATCCCGACACACCACCCGCTGAACCACTCAAAGGTTTTTATCAATTTGGTTTGGCAGTGGAAGATGAAGCGCGTCAGGTTGCGCGTCAGGCATTTCTGGAAGGACATCGCCAGGCGATGGTAATTATTCCATCACAAGAGTGGAGCGAACGCAGCGCGCGCGCCTTCACCGATGAGTGGGAAAAGCTCGGCGGTGCAGTGGTAAACCGCACGCAATTTCAAACCGGTGCCAATTATTCCGGCCTAGTAAAAGACGCAATGTTGATTGAGCAGAGCCAAATTCGCACGCGCGAAATGCAGGAATTATTGGGTATTCCCTTGCAGTCATCACCGCGCAGCCGCAGCGATGTGGATATGATTTTTTTAATCGCTGATCCAGCGCAAGCGCGTCAAATCAAACCAACATTTGCGTTCCACTATGCGGGAAGAATTCCGGTTTATTCCACCAGCCAAGTCTATTCCGGTCAACCGAACCCTAAAGCAGATCGCGATTTAAATGGCATTCGTTTTAACACTATGCCCTGGTTATTCGACACCACCAGCCGCGAAAAACAAGCTGTTGCACAATACACAACATCTGCTGCAGTTTATGGTCGTTTACATGCACTGGGTGCAGATGCATTCCGCCTTTACGCACGCTTGCCGCAATTGGAACAAGTGCCCGACATGCGCATTTACGGCGCGACCGGCGCACTGCATATGCTGAGCGACAGACGCATCGAGCGCGAGCAAATCTGGGTGAGATTCCGCAACGGTGAAGCACAACCGCTGCCGATGGTGATCAACGAAAATGACATTCAATATTAACGAAAAGCAATATTAAGGATTAATTATGTTCAAGCGCGACAAGGACGATGCCGCCACGGCGAATACCGACAACGATATCCACAACAGCATTCGCAATACCATCAGCATAGGGGCGCAAGCAGAAGCGCAAGCAGAAGCTTTTTTGCATCAACAAGGATTAGTGACACGCACAAAAAATTATCGCTGCAAACTCGGCGAAATTGATCTGATAATGCTGCAAAAAACCGCGCGCGGAACCTGTTTTGTGTTTGTTGAAGTGCGCTTGCGCACGAATAAGCGTTTTGCTCCGGCGATTGAGACGGTAGATTATCGCAAGCAGCAAAAAATTATCCGCACTGCTACCCGCTTTTTACAAGAACAGCGGCTGTTTGATAAAGTCGCCTGTCGTTTTGATGTGATAGCATTAGATCAAACCGGCACTGCGCCGCCTATTCAATGGATTCAAAATGCGTTTGGAGCCTGATTTCAAATCACCCGAATCAGTCGCTTTATTCAGCCGCATAACTTCACACTACTACATACAACTACGCTACGCACAACAAGTAGAATTATTATGGATCAACGCGTTATCACTCTGTTTCATGAAAGTATCGAAGCAAAAATGCACGCAGGTGAAGAGCTCGCACCGCTGATTGCACAAGCCAGTCAGATAATTGTACACGCATTACTGAGCGAAAAAAAAATCCTCACCTGCGGTAATGGTATTTCAGCAGCACAAGCGCAAATTTTTACTGCCAGCTTGATCAATCGTTTTGAGCAGGAACGTCCGAGCTTGCCATCATTCAACTTGGGCGCCGATCTCACTACCCAAACGGCGATTGGCAGCGATTACAGTTTTAACGATATCTACGCAAAACAAATTCGCTCACTCGGCCACGCGGGCGATGTGTTACTGCTACTCACCAGCACAGGCAAAGCGAGCAATTTATTGCAGGCAATTAGCGCCGCGCACGATAAAGAAATGCAAGTGATTGCACTCACCGCGGGTGATGGTGGCGACGTTGCAGCCCTGCTCGACCGTCGCGATCTGGAACTTCGCGTTCCTTCTGTGGCCAAACCCCGTATCCACGAGGTTCATCTACTCAGTATTTTTTGCCTGTGCGATCTTATTGACCAGCAATTGTTTGGAGGTTTTTAATGTTTATTGCCAGCACTTTCACCCCCAATTTTCTCCGCATGGGCAGAGTACTGGCAATGGTATTGGCATTAACCGCTACGTTCACTGGCTGCGCCAAAATTATCACCGTTACTACCAGTGAACCGATTCAAATCAGTACCAACAAACGCACACTCGGCACCAAAATTAATGATCAACAATTGGCAACCATCGCGCGGGTTAACCTCAATAAAGCGAGTAAACAGCTCGAAGATGCGCACATCAATATCGACAGTTTTAACGGTCTGGTACTCTTAACGGGTCAAGTCCCGAACGACCAACTACGGAATCTCGCTGGTGATACAGTGGGGAAAATAAATTCTGTGCGTCAAGTGCACAACGAGCTGACCGCAGGCGCACCAACTACATTTCAAGAACGCAGCAAAGACAGCTGGATCACCACCAAAATCAAAACCAAACTCATCACCAGCAGTATTCAAAGTCGCCGGATTTTGATTCTCACCGAAGCACAAACGGTATTTTTGATGGGGCTTGTATCTCGCTATGAAGCGGATCGAATTACCAAAGTTGCCCAAAACACCAGTGGTGTAAAACAAGTTGTTAAGGTGTTTGAATACGTCGATTAAGAGCCAATTTTACTCCAACACCTTTTATCTCCTCTTTATTGACGATTGTCACCCCGCCAGCACAACCTCTAGCATTCTTTTCACATCCTGCTAGTATCATGCGCACCGCAGATCCTATTTTATAAAGCATTACCTTGATAATACTGCGGCAGAGTTATTTTATCCCTCACGCAAAGGAAACCCACTATGATCTCTACCATCATTTTTCTTGTGATTATTGCCGCGCTGGTGTTCTACGTGATTGGGATTTACAACCAGCTGGTAGCGCTGAAAAACCGGTTTGAAAATGCATTTTCACAAATTGAAGTGCAGTTAAAGCGTCGCTACGACTTGATCCCCAACCTGGTTGAAACCGCCAAGGGCTATATCAAACATGAACGCGAAACATTGGAAGCAGTAATCAGCGCGCGCAACCAGGCGATGAATGGTTTACAAGCAGCAGCAGCCAACCCCGGTAGCGCTGTTGCTATGAGCGATCTTGCTGGCGCAGAGAGTTTACTTACCAGTGCAATGGGCCGTTTAAATGTAGTAATGGAAGCCTATCCAGATTTAAAAGCATCACAAAATATGATGCAGGTATCGGAAGAGTTGACCAGCACTGAAAATAAAGTCGCCTTCGCGCGTCAGGCATTTAATGATGCCGTTACATCCTACAACACCTACAAACAAAGTTTCCCACCGGTCGTTTTTGCCAAAAGCTTTGGCCATATCGAAGATGCCAGTCTGTTAGTGTTTGCCGATAGCGTCGAGATTCAAGCAGCACCGAAAATACAGTTTTAGCAACACATCGTAAAAGTCTTCCTTCTATATATAGAAGGAAGACTTTTTATTACGGTGCCTACGGTCAAGTCCTCCTTCTTTATATAGAGTCATTACTCACTTTTCATTGAAAGGTTGCGCGCATGAATTTCTTTGAACATCAGGATCGCGCCAGACGCAAAACCAATCACCTGATTCTGCTGTTGATGCTTGCAGTACTTTCCCTCGTCGCCATTACCACCTTTTTATTTGCAGCATTCGTCTATTTTGGTCAGGAGCACACTTCTGCGAATGCAGGCGAAACACTTGGCGTGTGGCAAGGAATTATGCAGGCACTCAGTTTCGAAACATTTCTCTGGATCGCACTGGGTGTTAGTAGTGTTGTAGCGCTCGGAAGTTTGTTTCGCTTTTTCCAATTGCGCGCAGGCGGAAAAACCATCGCCGAGGCAATGGGGGGGCGCTTGTTATCCGGCAATACAGCCGATGCCGACGAGCGCAAAATACTAAACGTTGTTGAAGAAATGGCGATTGCATCCGGCACGGCTGTTCCGCCTGTTTACTTAATTGAAGACGATGCGATTAATGCGTTCGCTGCGGGTTACCACCCCCAGGATGCCGTGATCGGAATTACACGCGGCTGCATACATGCATTGAGTCGCGATGAATTGCAGGGCGTGATCGCCCATGAATTCAGCCATATTTTTCACGGCGACATGCGTATCAATATGCGCTTGATCTCGCTCTTGCACGGTATTTTAGTGATTGGTTTGATCGGCGAGTTTTTAATGCGTACCGCAGGTAATCGTAGTGTGCGTCGCTCTAGCAAAGATAGTTCGCCCGTCGCTATATTGGCGTTAGGCTTGGGCTTATTAGTCATTGGCTACAGCGGAATATTTTTTGGCAACTTGATCAAAGCGGCAGTGAGTCGCCAGCGGGAATTTCTCGCCGATGCCTCAGCGGTGCAATTTACCCGCAACCCTGAGGGCATCGCCGGTGCGCTTAAAAAAATTGGCGGCAGCAGCCATGGTTCGCAATTGCAAAATGAACACGCCGCAGAATTCAGCCATATGTATTTTGGTCAGGGCGTAAAATCGTTTTTCACGTTAATGGCGACTCATCCACCACTGGAAGACAGAATCAAACGTATTCAACCCAATTGGAATGGCGAATTCGCACAAGCCACCTATATAAGAAGCAAGACGTCGGTTGATGATTCCGGAGCGATGGGATTTAGTGAAGGAGCAACCGCCGTTAATAATGCGAGCACCGGTACTGCTATCGATATAGATGAAACCCTGAATCAAATTGCACAACCCACTCAACCTCAAGTTGCCTATGCGCGCAAACGTATCGCTGAGATTCCCATACTATTAAAAGAAGCCGCGCAGGAACCCTTTAGTGCGCGTGGTCTGGTATTTGGATTATTGCTGGATCGCAATCGCGAAATGCGCAATCAGCAACTTGTCTTACTTAGCGAGCAGTTGCCCGCCGCCGATATTCATAACCTAAATGAAATCATCACCACCGCTGCCGATATTGATGCAAGCCTGCGCTTGCCGCTGATTGAATTGTGTTTAAGCGCGCTCAAGCAATTATCAACCAATCAACAGCAGGCATTTATCAGTTGCCTGAATGTATTAATCAGTGCCGACAATAAAGTCAGTTTGATGGAGTGGGCAATTTATCGCATAGTGCTGCACAACACGCTTATTCAAAACAAACATGTTCGTAATCGCAACCTGCAGGACATGCAAACAGAGGTTCAGTTACTGTTATCGCTGCTGGCCTACGCCGGTGCACGTAGCGAAGAAGACGCGAGTCTCGCATTTGCGCAAGCGCAGGCCATATTGAATTTTTCTACTATCACACTCCTGCCGCGCACCAGCATTAAACTGGCTGAAGCGGATAAGGCACTGGAGCAACTCAACCTCACCAAACCATTGCAAAAACCGCAGCTGCTGAAAGCGCTGAGCCAATGCATTTTGCATGATGGCGAAGTCACGATTACCGAAGCAGAACTGTTTCGCGCGATTGCCGATAGTCTCGACTGCCCGATACCGCCACTCATCGCCAAGGTGAGCAACTAAGCTCCCGCTTGCACCCAAACGCTCTACAACAATTGGGGTGCGAGCGGGTATAATGCGCCCCACTTTAGTTTGCTAACTGAAAAAATCCCGCCAACCACCTTGAGGTACTCACCTTGCAACTGGATAACGCATCTGTAGCGCAACTACGCGAATGGGAAAGCCAACTGACTGAACAGTATCAGGCTATTCTCGCCAAAAAACTCAACCTCGATTTAACCCGCGGCAAGCCTTCGGCCGAGCAGCTGAACCTGTCCGATGAACTGGACGGCCTGCTGAAGGGCAACTACNNTCGCTGCTGACGGCACCGATACCCGCAACTACGGCGGCCTCGACGGTCTGCCAGAAGCCAAACAGCTGGGCGCCAATATCATGGGCGTTGAGCCAGCCAGTGTTTTGGTAGGCGGTAGCTCCAGCTTGACCCTGATGTTCCAGATGATGCTGACCGCTTATCAATTCGGACTAAAAGATGCCGCTAGCGCCTGGAAAAACGAAGGTGAAGTAAAATTCATCTGTCCGGTTCCTGGCTATGACCGTCACTACACCGTGTGCGAACAACTCGGCATCAAGATGATCAATGTGCCCATGACATCGACTGGTCCGGATATGGATGCCGTTGAGTCATTGCTCAAAGCCGATAAATCTATCAAAGGCATGTGGTGCGTCCCTAAATACTCTAACCCTACCGGTGTTGTGTATAGCGACGAAACCGTTGAGCGCATCGCCAAACTTGGCCAAATCGCCAGTGCTAACTTCCGCGTGTTTTGGGATAACGCTTACTCAGTTCACGACTTGACTGCCAACGCACCGCAGCTCGCCAGCATTCTCGATGCAACCCGTCGCAACGGCACTGAGGATTCAGTAGTGCAATTTGCATCGACGTCAAAAATTACTCATGCAGGTTCAGGCGTTGCGTTTGTTGCCGCTAGTGCTGCAAACCTCGCTGGCTTCAAAAAGTTTTTGAATAGCTGCACCATCGGGCCAGACAAAGTAAACCAAATTCGCCATACCCGCTTCTTACCAAACAAAGAAGCATTGATGGCGCATATGGGAAAACACGCTGCATTGTTAAACCCGCGTTTTGATGCTGTATTAAGTGGATTGAGTAAAGCATTTGAAGGCACTGATTTGGGTGCATGGGAAAAACCGGTTGGCGGCTACTTTGTTTCATTTGATACTCGCAAAAACTGTGCGAAAGAAACCGTTCGCCTCGCAGCAGAAGCCGGTGTGAAATTAACACCAGCAGGCGCAACTTATCCCTACGGTAAAGATCCGGAAGATCGCAATATTCGCATTGCACCTTCAGTACCCACCGTGCCTGAAGTTGTTGGCGCCATGGAAGTATTTGTGACCTGTGTAAAATTGGCATCAGTAAAGCAACAATTAGCTAGCATCAGCTAAGCAGTTGCCATTTGATCGCTAAATAGCAAAAAGCCGCTTTTACAGCGGCTTTTTGCGTTATTGCTTCTATGTTATCTGTACACCAATAAATAGCCTCTTGCCCCATCAATAAAACCCGCATCCTGCCTCACAACCAACCGTTCTAACAGATCAGGACTAATTCCAAAACACTTGACGCGTTTGTTTAAATCCTTTCTATACTCCAGTTAGCAAGTGGTTAATTGCTAACTGCTCTATCAAACTAACCCTTTAACTATTAATAGATTTCTTACGTATCAACTGCTGTAAATGATTTTTGTAACAAAGAATAACGTTCAACCCTTTCTCTGCGCGTTTCGCCACAGGAGATATTTTTATGGGTGTAGCTGCAACTGTAGAAAAATATTTAAAAGCAAAACAAATCGACTTCACACTGCTGGAACACGACTACTGTGAGGGTTCTTACAACACCGCACGTGTAGCCCGCATTGACGATCACTGCCTAGCCAAAGGTGTATTGTTACGCGATGAAGATTTCCACTACACGCTCTGTATATTACCAACCCGCAATAAAATTCTTCGCCACACATTGAACCAAATTTTTGATCGTCACATGGAGCTGGTCGAAGAAGAAGAGCTGACCGAAATATTCAAAGACTGTGCAGAAGGGGCAATACCCGCATTAGGTGAAGCCTACGGGCTCGATGTGATATGGGATGAAGAACTGATGGGTGTGGAAGATATTTACATCGAAGCAGGCGACCATCGCCACCTGATCCGCTTAAAGCAACCCGATTTTGCCCAGCTTATGCAAGACAAGCTGCATGATCATTTTAGTGCCGAGCGTACCCGGCACAGCACCTTGCCTAAGAAGTACATCCGCCACGAATACGAATTCTAATTTGCTCCCTAAACAACAGGCATAAAAAAACCGCCATGGCGACATGGCGGTTTTTTTGTTATTTGGGCTACTCGTTATTCGTTACCCATTGGTACCAAAACTACGTTAGGCGCTTTGGCTTCGCGAGCGGCATCTGCCACAGCAACATAAGTTCCCGTATCAGCCTTACCACTAGCTTGAATAATTACAGCAGCCTTAGGAAACTCTGCGCGCAGACGCTCGATATTTGAACGTACGGCACGGCTATCCACACGGCGCTCACCTTCCTTCTCTAACAACCAGATTTGGTTGTCCGCCGAGATGCGAACCAGGATATTAGGTTCGGCATTTTCTGGAGGCGGATTGTTATTCGGCTCTGGAACGTTCGGATTGATCCCCACCTCTTTCACAAAGGATGCGGTCACAATAAAGAAAATCAACATGATGAACACCACGTCGAGCATGGGCGTCAGGTCAATCTCGTTGCTATCGTCGCCGGCACGGCCTTTTTTTCTGCGGCTCACTGTGGGTACTCCTCGTATTATTGGAACGTTATAGTAAGTCTTGGGTAAAACATCAATTCTAGCAGTTTTGCCAAAGCAAAAACCAACCCTTTATCTGACCACAAACAGGAATTTACGCGAAATATTCAAGCTACCCAGCCTGTGAGCTTATTTATTGACCGACAGGCGATACTCACCTAAAACCAACCGCAGGTGTCAAAAGTCAGTCGTTTCCACCACAGTCTGCAAATGGTCCGCAATACTGCGCTGCGTACAACAGAGGCAAAGACAGGCAGGCCCATACACTTCTCAACACAAACTCAGTGGATGTATCGGGACCAGTCACTCTCCGATCATACAAAGCCAATCATAACGCATGCGAATCAACGCCTTTGACACCTATAATTTTTTCACGACAATCGTTAAATCATTTCGCTTGGGAAAACCTATTCGCACCACCTCCTACTCCTACGAAGTAATCACATGATTCCCCTCATTACAGAATTTGCCAATTTCGTACGCAAGAAGCGATTAACTACCTCCCAGTGTTTATCCGAATATTGATAAGGGCGCGCGGAGACGAAAATGAACATGCAATTGACCCACAATTTGATCGCCCCCCAAAGATAGTTCCTCAATCACCACGCCGTAGGGAATAGGTTTTCTCACCTTCCGTTAATGACACTCACATACTCCACAACTCAACTCAGTAAGTTTTGTCGGTCATGAAAACGTGAATATGCAATTCGCTAACATATCCTATCCAGTCTGAGCGCCAACACAGCTCTTAGCCATAAGATAAAATTACGAAGTAGTTGCGGTGTAATAAAATCAGTATTTTGACCAAGCCAACCCAAATAAAATCCAACCTACTCCAGCAACAAAATGCAGAGATAGGATTTGACTCATTCCGTGATATATAAAATTGCCAGCTCGCCGGATTCAATGCAGGCGATATATCGATCCGACCAACACGCTCGTAAATGTGGAAAGCCTAACTGCAAATAACCTGGATTATTAGCAATCTAACTGGAGCAAAAACAGTTGTAAGTACGGAATAGAACTAATCAAACCATTACCGAAGGACCTTTTAGCGCAAATCACCTGCAATACAAGATTTTCCAAGCTGCACTATGTAGCGTTCGTATTCACATGAAAAATTTGTTGGTGATGAGGAAAAACACCTCTAATACATATACTGATGGATATAAAAGTCACCCCCAAAGACCAATAGCGGGGGGTAAGGCCGAAACATAAAAACTGTTTTCTAAAATGCGTGCCGAATAAACATGAACCGATGGACATAAGATGAAGGCAACCAACCTCTGCTCACAGGGCCAACCAAAAACCAAAATTAAGGCCTTCAGGAGTCCTTACGACCTACCGATATCGACAACGACCGTCATTTAAATTTCTAAAATTGCTTAACTTTGAATTGCTAACACACCTTAAATCAGTCCGCCGGAAACCTGCAAAGAGTTTTAGTAAAAAAACAAATCGCTATGCACCACCCCAACTCAACCTGAAAATCGGATTGAAAATATCACAATCAAATAAAATTCGGCCCCTGCAAAGACAAAAGATAAGAGTGTTGTGTAGTTTGTTTTTTTCTTACACTGAGCACTGAGCGCAGAAAAATTTCCTTAAATTTCAGAAAAACACATTTTTTCACTAAAAAACATCAAAAAAATGCATTTTTATTGACTATTTAACGCAAAAAACTTGAATTTTTCTAATAAAGTTTTAACTTATACATGTTGTACTTTTTAATCCATTTATCGACTTGTCGAATACTACAAAGGAAGCACACCATGGCTGCACGTAAACAAACCGCTGTTAATACTGTTGCAAGTTTGGAACAGCAATTGGCTCAACTGAAAGCGCAACTGGCAAAAGCTCGCGCAGCTCAAGCGGCTGATGCCGGTAAAGCTGTTGCTGGTTTGGCAAAAGATGCTGCGAAAGCAACTACAGCATTGAAAGCCGCGCAAAGTAAATTGGCCGCTGCCGCTAAGAAGAAAACTCCAGGCTCAGTTAAACAAGTTACTGCTGCTAAAGCTGCTGTTGCTTCTGCTAAAAAAGAAGCTGTTGCTGCTAAAGCTAAAGTTGCTGCCGCCAAGAAAGAAGCCGCTGCTGCTAAAGCTGCTGCTAAACTGGCTGCCGCTCACGACAAAGCAGTTGCAAAAGCAGAAGCTGCTGTTGCCAAGCGCTTGAAAGCATCAGCCAAGAAAGCTGCTGCAAAAAGTAAAGTTGCAGAGAAGAAAGCTGCTGCTAAAGCCAAGTTAGCAGCTAAGAAGTCAGCAGCTAAAGCTAAATTAGCTGCTAAAAAGCAAGCTGTGAGAGCAAAAGCTGCTGCAAAGAAAGCCGCATTAAAGAAAAAAGTTGCCGACAAGAAGGCTGCAGCTAAAGCCAAAATAGCCGCAAAGAAAGCCGCCGCTAAAGCTAAAATAGCTGCAAAGAAAATCGCCGCTAAAGCTAAAGTCGCAGCCAAAAAGCCTGCAGCAAAAAAAGCAGTAGCCAAGAAACCGGCTGCAGCGAAAAAAGCAGTAGTTAAAAAGGCGCCGGCTAAAAAAGCAGTAGTTAAGAAGCCTGCGGTGAAAAAAGCAGTAACTAAAAAGCCTGCGGTGAAAAAAGCTGTAGCGAAAAAGCCTGCTGGTGCTGCACCAGCTAAACGTGGTCGTAAGCCAAAAGCTGCCGCTCCGGTAGCTGCTGCTTAATTACAACTGCGTAAACAAAAAAGGCACCTTCGGGTGCCTTTTTTATTGCTCGCGACTTGGAAAAGCCAATTAGTCATCTCCGAAAAACCGCAATGTATTGTTTTTAATGAAATAATTACTCTATATATGCCGCCATTCCGACCAGTTTGAGTAGATCGCCCCCCACTTAATTGATCAGTTCAATCCAAAGCACCCGCCACTGCAATTAGCCAAGCAAACCCCATAGAATTATTTTGACAATGAGATTGCGCCACTTTATACCCACACAGATCGCATAGAAAAATGAAATATGCAGCAGCATGCATCAACAATCATCGTTAATACCTTGGTTTGTAAAGCGTATTGCCAGTGGCAAAGGCTTGGCAACACGTAAGTACAGTGCGGCTTTATATGATCGGTGCCTCAAAGGAAAGATAAAATACTCTTGGACCGCAAAGCAAAATCAACAAACCTACAGAGAAACATAGGCACTAATGCGCAAAATTAAAGTTAACAACCTGGATGGTATTGTTTTATGTGCCTGTAATTTAGAGCGGCTCAGCGTGGATTAGATAATTTTACTGCGGGATGGTGAGGTCAGCAACGCTCTTATCGGCGTAAACTAGTTCTTCAGGTAGAGGCTAACTAATTGAATGTTCTTGTAATGCCATTTGGTTAAATACATACGCATAAAAAACTAATCGCTGCGCATCAGACTGCTCAATAAATTCTAGCCCATAACTAACCAATGCACCATCATCCATATTGTCAGTTGGGTCAACACGTGAACGAATAATCCCTACCAATACTAACTCCTGTTTTATACCACGAATATCGACCTGCGCCCTTAGCTCAAGGGTATCGCTTATCTCTGCAACATCATCAGTCAACTCAATGCGTGCGCCACTGATGCTGATATCAGAGATAAAGCCTGTCGCAGTGGGTTTAAGCTCCTTACCGATATTGGTGACATTGATTTTTTCACGTACAGCAACACGTGTAGCATTGCGGATACCTTTAAATGTGACCGATTCTGGATAACTCAAGTGCAGAAGAGGATAGGGGTCTTGAGTTTGGATTTCCACAATACTAGCAAAGATGCCAATACCATTATCAACCATCAAACGGACAACAATTTTTTGTCCGGGTCTGAATTTGACCAACTTGCCACCTTGCTTAGGTACCGATAACAAAATACTACGTCCAGGTAGGCAGCCAATCAGTCGGCAAGAAAACCTCTCTGGTTGACCAGTCAGAGAGGTTGTTTGCAATTGCAACGGATAACCGTAGGCTAGCTTTAGCTCTTCGAATTTCATTGTAACGGCTACATTAATTTATTGGGCTGTTATTTTAGAAAGTGTAGCAGCAGAAAAAACATCTGTTTTACAGTAACGCACAAAACCGCCAAGGACGTCAGGATTCGCGCTCAGATAATGAATTACTTTGATCCAAAGTGTCAGCTGACAACACGCCAAACTCTCTGTTCCACTCTAATAATAGGAGCGCCAATGCTTGAGATTGCTGATAAAGCGACGCCAGCTCTTCAGATGTATCTTTAGGACCAACGTAGAGTTTTATTTGCCGGTGCTTGTTGGCCAACTCGTGCTGCAAATGTTGCGAGCGATACACCTCCAGCTTCCAACGTAAATTATGTGCAGTATTGCGATAATAGGCCAGTTTAGTCTGGCGCGATATTGGACTCACCGAATTGAGCGGACCAAACACATTGAAATCCAAGGCTAACACCATGGATTCCTTCGCACCTGGATCAGCAATGACTGTTGCAGTGCGCGCCTGCCCCATCAACTGCGCCAAGTCCCCAAATACCTCTCCTGGAGTCACGTAATTGACGAGATCGCCCCGCAAGGCTTTATCCACATAAACCGCCAATTTTCCTTTGAGCAAAAAATACAGCCAGTTGCCTGGGTCACCTTTTTGTAAAACAACTTCACCAGGAAGATACGAAACTACCCGTGATGCTTGCAATAACAGTTCAAACTGCCTCAGATCCTGTTGCCTGACAACTTTGAAAAAAGGGATACCCGACAATAAATGTTCTAGTGTGTCACTCGGTATCTTATGCAGAGGTTTTGTTTCCATCATCTACCCGTAATCTATATTTTTATTGATGTTTGCTGCCAATCAGCTGGGAGTATGCAATCCTGCTCCAAAACTCCTTAGGCAGGTATGATACTACCGAATACACATAGAACAACTATAGCCAAGTTATCACCGAGGTACGCTATTGCGCATTTTTTCTATATCATATAGATGTTCCACTGCTAAACCAGCCTATATCCTTGGACAATACATTACCGACAACAAAGTCCCCAAAAATAGAGAGTAGCAAGACTATGCGCTTCAACCATCTATTCCGCATTATCCTTAGTATTTCCCTTTTCATGCTCAGCCAGTTAGTGCGCGCAGAGCCAATGCTCAATGGCATTGGTGCGCATCAAGAATTAGGAAAAGAAGTATTCATCGGTGCCCTTTTCTCCGAATCACTGAGTAATGATGCTGATACATTGATTAATAATGTCCAGCCAATGCGCATGGAATTAAAAATTGTCGCCCCCGATGGACTTACAACACGTCGCTTCAGCCGTATGTGGATTGAAGGTATGGCAGTAAATAGCAAAGCCGATGCCTTGATGGCACAAGCAGACAACATGGTGAAGTTTGATGGGCTGTTTAAAGGTCGCTTCCAGAAAGATGACTCTATCAGCTTCACCAATACTCCAGGCGCAGGCGTTGATATTGCAGTCAACGGTGTAGCACTTGGCAATATTAAAGACAGTACATTCTTCTCTATGCTTCTATCTACATGGATCGGAAAAATTCCCTTGTCATCTGACTATCGTGACAGCTTATTGAAAGTAGGCGATGTCGATAGCGGCTTACGCGCTCGTTTCAGCAGTATTAGCCCGACTGCTGCTCGTATCGCTGATATAAAAGCTTGGGCAGAGCCAAATTCTGCAGAAAAAGAGACCAAGCCTGCAATTGTCGCAGCACCTAAAGAAAGTTCGGCAGCAAAAGTAGAATCCGTGACTGTGGCTAAAGTAGATTTGCCAAAACTGGAAGTGCCGGTTATTGAAAAGCCTGCTCTAGATATTCCTGCCCCCGTCGCACAAATTGAACCGCAGGCTCCTGTACCAGTTGCAACCAGTACCCCAGCCAAACCTATGACCATTGCTGCAGCAACACCTGTAGAAGCTGAGGAGGAAGAAGAAGGCCCTGCCTTGACCGCCCAAAGCCTGTTGGCTCGCCAGTTTTATGTATCGGATTCGATCAAAAAAATTCGCAATAAAACCAAGTATCCACGACGCGCACTGGATCGAGGTCAAGCAGGAAATGTGCGTGTAGCTGTTGTTATTGATCGCCAGGGCAATATTCTCAGCACCAACATTTTGGAAAGCAGTAAGTTCGAAATGCTAAATAAAGAAGCTCTCGACGCGATTAAACGTTCAGCCCCTTTTACGGCATTACCTGCCGCAATCGCGGGTGCCCGCTTTGAATTTACTGTGCCTATGCGCTGGACTTTACCTGATTAAGAACTCACAGGTTTTCTACTAAAATTTAATAAAAAGCCACCGTTACGGTGGCTTTTTATTGGCGTATTAAAATCGAATCATTAGTAGAGTTGCCGCAAACGCTGCTCAATGACTTTATGAATTCCGCTACGCTCTAAATTGGAGTGTTCAGTCAGGCGATCCAAATGTATTGCATGCAGATGCAAACAGGGGGTCGATGCATCCAGCTCGCGCAAGTCCCCCTTCATCAACACGGGCAAAAAAGGTTTGTGCGGTGGCAGTTTTTGCCGAACTATATTCAAGCCCATCTGCAAGGGCACGGAGCGATATTTAACAGTGCCGCTACGAAAAGGAATACGCAAAAACAAACAGGGTCTGGATTGGTAAACGCCAGGGATAATTTCCATTCCCGTCGGTGTAACGGCATTCGTTGCAATACAATTAAAGGTATCGTGCGGCATATAAGGATTAGGCAAGATCACCAACTTACGCTCTTCCTCCTTGGGAAAGAAGATATTGTAGTTAGTGTAGAGCTGATCAACCGAACTGGAATAGACACAGAGTTTATTTTCAAACCCCATAACAAAATCCACCGCACGCTGGCGCTGGTTAAAGGCATCCAAGTCCCAAATAAGATCCTTGTTGTCCGAGTTTGTTGTCAAGATCAATCCTGCTTGGGCTGTGAAGATGGGTTGATGATAAAGATGGACTGAGTATAAACGAGTGTAGACCGGCTAACACGCAGATTAGCAGTCCAGTGACTCCACCTTCTCCAAAATCCAACGAACTTGTGCTAAACCAGTTTCGCTCAACAAAAACCCCGCCCGCGTATGGCCCAGATATTCTTTTTCATCAATCGCTGCGCAGGTATCCCGAAAGGGTTCCAATTCAGGGCAATGGCGAAAAGACGAGGATAAAAAAATCGCCCAATCGTTTTCACTTGCCTGCCCGACTAACACCTTTTGCAAGAGCAGGATCAAATCCGCTTTTGTCATTTGGTAGCGCGGCGTTTTTACCCAGAGCAACACACCAATAACACTCAGGAAAACCGCCAGCGTGATGACAAAAACGATCATAGCGATTAATGCTCGCGCGTCGCGCGGAAGACAACCTCAGGATGCCGCTCTTGAGTGAGCGATAAATTTACCCGCGAAGGTGCGAGATAAGTGAGATGTCCACCACCATCCATCGCGAGGTTATCGGCGCATTTGCGATTAAACTCTTCCAACTTCTTCGGATCGGTGCAATCGCACCAACGCGCAGTAGTCACATTCACCGGTTCGTAAATCGCTTCGACTTTGTATTCATCTTTCAAACGATAGGTTACTACTTCAAATTGCAGAACACCCACCGCGCCCACCACAATATCGTTATTGTTGATGGGGAAAAATACTTGCGTGGAGCCCTCTTCTGACAACTGTTGCAAACCTTTTTGCAGCTGTTTCATTTTAAGTGGATCTTTCAAGCGGATGCGACGAAATAACTCCGGCGCGAAATGCGGAATACCGGTGAACTTCAAGCTTTCGCCTTCGGTAAAGGTATCACCGATTTGAATGGTGCCATGATTGTGTAAACCAATAATATCGCCCGCAATCGCTTCATCAACAGCGCTACGATCGCCCGCCATAAAGGTCACAGCGTCAGCAATTTTAATCTCTTTGCCCAACCGCACGTGCTTCATTTTCATGCCCTGCGAGTAGGTCCCAGAACAGATACGCATAAACGCAATGCGATCGCGGTGCTTAGGGTCCATATTCGCCTGAATCTTAAAAATAAAGCCACTGAATTTTTCTTCGCCCGGCTCGACTACACGCTCGTGAGTTGCGCGCGCGCGTGGTGTCGGTGCCCACTCGACAAAACCATCCAGCATTTCGCGCACACCAAAGTTACCCAGAGCAGTACCAAAAAATACCGGTGTCATACGGCCAGCGAGATACTCTTCCAAATCAAATTGATTAGTCGCGCCGCGCACAAACTCAATTTGATCACGCACGTCCTGCGCGTAGGCGCCGAGCAATTTAGTGGCTTCAGCACTATCCAGACCTTTGATTTGGATATCATCGGGAATTGTATGCCCCATGCCTTGTTGATAGACATGAATCACATCGGTATAAAAATTATAAACGCCGACAAATTCTTTACCGCTACCCAAGGGCCAGTTAATGGGCGCCGCGGTAATTTTTAAGACGTTTTCAATTTCATCAAGTAGCTCAACTGCATCGCGACTTTCACGATCCATTTTGTTTATGAAGGTTAAAATCGGCGTATCGCGTAAACGGCAGACTTCCATCAATTTTATGGTGCGATCCTCTACACCCTTTGCGCCGTCGATCATCATCAACACAGAGTCCACTGCAGTGAGCGTGCGATAAGTATCTTCCGAGAAATCTTCGTGACCGGGAGTATCAAGCAAATTGACAATGCGGTCTTTGTAAGGAAATTGCATCACCGACGAGGTCACGGAAATTCCGCGCTCCTGCTCCATGGTCATCCAATCCGATTTGGCATGCGGGCCGCGCTTGCCTTTGACCGAGCCCGCTAGCTGAATGGCATTACCCCAGAGCAATAATTTTTCAGTCACCGTTGTTTTACCGGCATCCGGGTGGGAAATAATCGCGAAGGTGCGGCGCTTGGCGAGTTCAGCAGTTAAATTAATCATAAAAATATCGCGTTAAAAGATAAAGAATAAAAAGATAAGAAGAAATGTGCAGGAATTATACCCTGTGAGCCATCTATTAGTGAGAAGCGCTGAGGGAGAATTGCCAGATTGCTATTGTCAGTTTGCTAAGGCTCAGCAGCAGCGGTCTGTTGATGGATATGTTTTTTTAGCCACAGCCATGCCCATAGGCCAAGTAGAAAATTGGCGAGTGCAGTCGCGATAAAAAGACCCGTCATTCCCCACCAATGTTGCCCCAACCAGGCGAACGGTAAATAGACGTAAAGTACACGCCCTGCAGAGATTATCATCGCAGGCCAAGGGCGGCCCAATCCATTAAAGGCGGCGTTCACAGCCATCACCAAGCCATATGCACCGTAACTGATTGGCACAATCATTAAATAGGTTGCAGTGATAGTAACGACTTCGGCGTGATCGCCAAATAAACCCGCGATCTCAGCACCGAAAATTCCTAATATCAACGCCAGCAGCAAACCAAAAACCAAACAAAAAATGGTGAGTACACGCAGTGCTTCATATAAACGCTCAAGTTTGCCTGCACCAAGGTTCTGCCCGAAAAAAGGCCCTACTACACCGGAAAGCGCGTAAAAAACGATTAGTGCCAATGGTTCGATACGCATCGCAATCCCCATCGCTGCAACCGCATCGGTACCGTAGGCTGCGACCATAGCGATAACAATCGCGCTCGCAAACGGAATAATGACGTTGGCTACCATCGCAGGCGCGCCGACTTCCACAATCTTCATCCAGGAATTTTTTAGTTTTTCCCAAGGCAAAAATGGATTGACCAGCATGTGGACGCGCGCGTGCAAAATATAAAGCGCGACTATCAACATTAATGCGCGGGTAATCAGGGTAGCCAATGCAGCGCCTTGCAGCCCCAGCGCCGGGACACCGAACAAGCCAAAGATCAAAATAGGATCAAGCAATACATTGAACAGCGCGGCTCCGCCCATCAAATATCCCTGCACCTGACTCATACCCATCGCACGCAGCGCCGAGAGGCACACCATAGGCACCATCAAACAAGGCGCGCTGAAATACCAGATCGACATGTAAGAGCGGATCAAGGGAATCAAATCCCGAGTCGCACCCAAGGCGAGAAACATCGGCTCAAGTGTGAGCCAGCCCAATAAACAGACGCTCGCCGAGATGATAAACGTGAGACTCATCGCATCGGTGGCGAGCCGCCGCGCTTTGCTCGAATCACCCTCACCAATGGCCCTGGCTACAGCGGATGATGTACCGGCGCCCAAACCAATCCCCAAGCTGGTGAGCACCATAATAATCGGAAAGGTAAAACTGAGCGCTGCCAGCGGTTCTCGTCCCAATTGGGCGATGAAAAAGGTTTCTATCGCATTGAGCGACATAGTCGCCATCAACCCCCAAACCAGAGGCAATGCCAGAGTTTTTAGCTGTTCAGAGACCCGTCCTTCGGTAAGAGTTGCTTGTAAGGGGGTTGCCATAAACAGTGCCAAATGATGGGATCAACAATACGATCAAAAAATGGCGTGCAGTATACACCAGTGTCCTTGTGGCGCCCCGCCTCGGGAGAATCCGGGCGCGACAAAGTGTCGCACTACAGATTTGGTTGTTTAACAGTTTGCGCAGTATCAGTTCGCTATAATCAAAATCCGATACCTGCTTACCGACTCAATTGCCAATGCCTCAGACACCTCTCACAAATGCGCCCTTCACTCTCGCTGGCCACGCGCAACACTTGGGCTACTGGGTGATCATCCGCACGTTGATTTTGATCTGCCTCGGGGTTGCGGCAGTTATGTTCTTATGGGATGGCACGGTCAATCTACCGTTTACAGAAATACTCACCGCGCTGGTAATTCTGACCGGCATTAATCTGCTCACCTTCGTACGCTTGCGCAAACCGCTGCCAGTTGCTCAGGTAGAATTTTTTATCCAACTGCTGGTGGACTTAATTTGTTTAAGTGCAGTGTTTTATTATAGCGGCGGCGCCAACAATCCCTTCGTCTCCTATTTTTTAGTACCCATCTGTATTAGTGCGGCCACCTTGAGCGGTACCTATACGATAGCCATTACCAGCTTGAGTGTACTGAGCTATTCGCTGTTATTATTTTTTCATATTCCCTTGCCAATACTCTCACCGCACCACCATCAAGCGGACAACTCAATCAACTTGCATGTGATGGGCATGTGGTTGAATTTTTTTATCAGCGCCTGCCTGATTACATATTTTATTGTGAAAATGGCGCGCGACCTACGCGCGCAAGAAACGCAATTAAATCGCTGGCGGGAAGATCAATTGCGCGATGAGCAAGTGATGGCCGTTGCCACGCTCGCAGCAGGAACTGCCCATGAGCTGGGCACTCCTTTATCGACCATGAAACTCTTGCTTAGCGAATTACGTACAGAATATAGAGAACTCGAACCACTACAAAAAGATTTGCAGCTATTGCAAGCACAGGTCAACCAATGCGCCAACACTCTACGCGAATTAGTAGCCACCGCCGAGCAAACTAAAGACGGTCAATTTCCCAGCGAAAATATCAGCAACTATTGCAATACATTAATCGAACGCTGGAAAATTATGCGTCCAGATATCATTGCTACGATCAATATTGCACCCAATCAACCAGAAATTACTGTCCAATTTCATCCAACGATTGCCCAAGCAATTATTAATCTATTGAATAATGCTGCCGATGCCAGCCCCAAGGATATTGAAATTGATATTCACTGGAGCACGCAAAAAATGCAGTGGATAATTAAGGACAGCGGAGCAGGAATTGCGGAAGAAGTGACTGCACATTTGGGGAAATCCTTTATCTCAACCAAAACCAAAGGGCTCGGCATTGGTTTGCTGCTGACTCAGGCTACGATCAATCGTTACGGAGGAACTGTAGCGATTCACAATCGCGTACCACGCGGTACCATTACCCAACTTGAATTACCCTTCACATTCATGTCATACACAGAGCCACACGCGATATGAGCGCAACTACAACCAATTTTTTAATCGTAGATGATGACGTAACACTGGCAGGAATGCTTGAGCGTGTATTGCAAAGGCGTGGTTTTTCAACAATCTCTGCAAGTGATGCAGCGCGGGCATTGCAACTAACGAACGGCCATATTTTTGAGCGGGCAATTGTCGATTTAAAACTGGGGAGCGATTCAGGCCTGCACTTAATTCGCGAATTAAAGTTGCGTCAACCTGAGATGGCAATAGTGATGCTGACCGGTTATTCAAGCATTTCAACCGCCGTCGAAGCAGTAAAACTAGGCGCGGTGAATTATTTATGCAAGCCAGCGGATGCCGATGAAATCCTTGCTGCGTTTGGTGAGCAGAAACAGCAACTATCAACCGAACCGACCTACACGCCGCTCTCAATTGACCGATTGGAATGGGAACACATTCAAAAAGTATTGCAGGAGAATGATGGCAATATCTCAGCAACAGCAAGGGCACTGGGCATGCATCGCCGCACCTTACAACGCAAGCTTCATAAGCGCCCTGTAAAACAGTAAATTCATTAAATAGTGTTACAAAAGCTGCCGCGCCATCAAGAGCGCATCTTCATGACCATTGACCGTAGGATAATAATTTTTGCGCTGGCCAACCTCGAAAAAATCCTCTCGTTCATAAAGTGCGATAGCCTTACGATTGGACATGCGCACCTCTAAAAATAACATGTCAGCCTTTTCTTTAACGCAATTCACCGCATGTGCCAATAAGCAATGCCCTATTCCTTTACGCTGGTAAGCAGGGGAAACTGAAATATTCAACAATTCTGCATCACCACCACCATGAGTGACGACTACATATCCCACTAAAATCCCCTTATGCTCTGCAAGCCAGCATTTTTGCCGACCATTTAAACAGTCTTCAAAACTGGATTGTCGCCAAGGATGAGAGTGTGCACTGCGCTCCAGTGCCATTACGTTAGGAATATCATCCGCACCGATTAAACGGAATTGCAGTACTAAGCCAGTGTAGGTTTCGCACACAAGAGAAAGTTCTTCGGGCATCGTTTAAATTTCAGAGTAGGTAGCAATGGAATCGTGATAAATTACGGCAGACAAGCCCACAATCTGGACTTTTGTGCAGGGCGTTGGAGTAATTGATTCAGGCTCGGCAATATCAGCGCCTGCAACGACGAATCCTTGATGGGCTGTTCTGTCCAGCATTTTGCCGCCCAATCGTTTTCCAGATCCAACCAGTAGCGTGCAGCGCTTTCACCCATTAACCACAACGTATGAATAGGGCGTAATTCATTTTCTACCGCCAGCCAAGTCTGCAACTCATTGCGAGCATCATCCTCAGTGCGCGATACAAATCGGTTCTCAATCATCGGCCAACGCAAAACCTCTTCGCCAAGCGCAAACTGCATTTTTTGAAAGTGCACTCGCAAAATATTACTCAGCAACACCTCTGTCGGTAATGCCAACTTGGTGTTACGCGAATCGATAATTAAAAAGCCAGGTTGTGGTCGATAAACAGTTAGTGAAAAAGGCTGAACAACCGGTACCTTTTTTTCTTCCAATTGCTGCAGAATCGCTGCCGCATTGATTGCAAGAGGCGCCTTTTTTTGCTCCGCCAAATCAACAATTGTCGTTAACAAATTGGGGACAGGAGTATTACTTTCACTGTTCGGATTCATCGCTGCCGCAACAAAAGCCGCTGGCGAAGTTTCGACAGTTGCAACGGGAATATCAAACACCGGCATCACACAAGTAGCTGGAACTGGGGCAGATGGCAGGAGCCAGCGCGGGGCATAATTTTCTATACCGAGCGCCGATAAATATGCTTGCCGCTGCAATTCATTCATAGTCTGATCAGATTCCGTCGTGTTGTGGATGTGCTTTAGCGGCGTGCGCGCTTAACAGATTAAGTGCATGCAAATACGCCTTTGCTGACGCTGTAACGATATCAGTATCTGCACCGACGCCGTTAACGATTTGACCATCACGTTCCAAACGCACAGTGACATCACCAAGTGAATCAGTTCCTTGGGTAATAGCATTCACTGAATAAAGTTGTAAATGTGAACCACTATTAACCAAGCTTTCTATCGCTTTAAATGTAGCGTCAACCGGACCAGAGCCAACAGCATCCGCACTGACAGATTTACCACGAATTTTTACTTCCACTTTAGCGCGAGGACTCTGGCCTGTTTTACACACCACTTCCATCTCACCTAATTCATAAACATCAACCAGAGTATGCGCTTGGGTGTCACTGACCAGCGCCTGCAAATCTTCATCAAAAATCTCATGCTTTTTATCGGCAAGATGTTTGAATTTTACAAACGCAGCATTGAGGGCATCATTATCTGCAAAGTTGATCCCCAATGCTTCAAAACGTGCTTTTACCGCAGCACGCCCGGAATGTTTCCCCAGCACCAGTTTATTCGTATTCCAACCCACATCTTCGGCACGCATAATTTCGTAGGTTTCACGATGTTTTAAAATACCATCCTGATGAATCCCCGATTCATGTGCAAATGCGTTTGCACCAACAATCGCTTTATTAGGTTGAACCGGAAATCCGGTAATGCTGGAAACCAACCGTGAGGTGGGAACTATATGGCTGATATCGATATGTGTTTCAACGGGCATTAAGTCCCTGCGCGTTTTAACTGCCATCACAATTTCTTCCAGCGCGGCGTTACCTGCACGCTCACCCAAACCATTAATTGTGCATTCAACTTGTCGCGCTCCATGCATAACGGCAGAGAGTGAATTTGCAACGGCAAGACCGAGATCGTTATGACAGTGGGTAGAAAAAATGGCTTCATCGGAATTTGGAATAGCTTCCATCAATCTGCGAAACAACAATCCGTATTCACCTGGTTCACCGTAGCCGACAGTGTCAGGTAAATTAATCGTGCGCGCACCAGCATCAATCACTGATTCGATAATGCGACACATAAAATCAAACTCGGAACGACTGGCATCTTCGAGAGAAAACTCAACATCATCGGTGAAGTGCCGCGCTAATTTAATCGCAGCAACTGCTTGCTCCAGCACCTTAGGAGGTTCCATTTGCAACTTGTACTTCATATGAATTGGCGAAGTTGCGATAAATGTGTGGATACGTCCGGAGTTGGCGGGTTTTATGGCCTCACCTGCACGTTCAATATCGCCTTTAATCGCGCGGGCCAAACTGCACACCGTTGAATCTTTAATAACTTCCGCCACAGCACGAACTGACTCAAAATCCCCTTGGCTCGCAATCGCAAAACCTGCCTCGATAACATCTACATGCATCTTTTCCAGCATCCTAGCGATGCGAACTTTTTCGTCGCGAGTCATGGATGCACCGGGGCTTTGCTCACCATCACGCAAGGTTGTATCAAAAATAATGAGCTTATCTTTTTGAGTCATATGTTTTACTCAGAGGAAAATTTCGAACGATTATAAATCAATGTGCCTAAGAATAAGTATTAAAGTCTTGGAGTAAACAAACCATCTGTAATCACGAATGCACTGAGAAAAATTAAATAAATCAGGAATACCTGTGGATGTAAAAATGAAACGAAGCCGAAGAACAAAACTTTCGGCAAAAAAAACGCCCTACAGTATTCTG
>DQHS01000175.1 GCA_003524365.1 Cellvibrio sp.
AGCATCAAACGCAACCATACTGAACGTATGCAGGGTAAAGATAAAGAATCTCCCTATCACATTAGTGTCTTCTTCCCACTACAACCTCAGGACCAGCTTTTAATCCTGATTTAACCATCAGCATCGAATCTTGTTTTTTAAGTGAACCTGATTTTTTATTTTTTACTTCTTTAACTTTCATATACACCTCTTTAATATTAACTACATAACGGGATCTATCGTGCAACTCGTATCAAACTCTTTTTTATTTTCGGGTAAATTCTGCATTCGACTTAATTACCAATACCGATCTACTCCTGCTTATTACACTTAATGTAGAAGTTTTATTTCTTTTTGTTAGTAAACACCTCCTTCGCAGATTTCAGTTACACAAAATATTACGCTTTTTACATGAAAGAAGTGAACAGTAAACCGAAAAAATAATTGCGGAAAAAGCCAGGCACTCTAAACGTTTTTGTCGTGGACGTTAACGATTGGAGTTTGCGTCGCAACTTACAGAAACTGGCGTAGGCAATGCCTTGTTATTTAAAACATTCGACTATATACGAGCTTAAAATAATTTTTATTTACCAACATGGAAAATGTTTATTGTTTTATTTGTGGTGGGTCTTGGTGCTTTTACTACGTAACAGAATTTACGTGAGTCTGGTAAATTGGTTGCGGAAGGAGCGATGCAGCGATAACTCGATATCCTGTGACTTCAGGTAATCGCTCTCCTAGCCTCATGTCGTTTTGGTTTCGGATAACCCACCTTACAGCTCTTGCATAAGGCAGAACAATGAATACAGCATATTTCATTAATATGCAAGGATGCTAGCGACAACTTTCAAACTAGCAGTAATTCGAAATAATAAAAATCAACAGTTTCAACAGCAGTTAATCCAGTTGATTTTTAATGTCAAAATTGACGTACTTTAAAGCATTTTAACTGCACGCTACTTAGGCCTTCTTCCTACAACAATTTCAGGGTCAATAAGGAAGGGGAGAGTTATTAGTAACTTTTTTGTTAAAGGGTTTTTCAGCTCAATTAATTTTTCCTTATCGAAACTATAGGCACACACAGCTGAAAAAGTTCCTGCAATAGAAAAATCCCAATCCCCAACATTATCCTTAATTGTCAAGGTTTGGTTTATATAGTTTTCAGCTTTAAATATCAGTATTTCATTAACTGCTTTTTCACTGTCATAACCAGTGGGGTTCTCAAATGGAATAGCACCACAACTAGCCTCATTTAATGGCCTTAAGTACAAAGTGCACTCAACCAAGTTCTTTCCACTCGCAATAAAAGTAATTTTATCGTTGGCATCGAATATTTTCGGCATTAGTGATGGAGGATATGCAAATAAACGCAATTCTGAAGCAGACTTTTCGTCATGATTTTCACACCCGAGAATTTGATAGGGTGGATTGCAATCGTCGGTTCCTAAATTTATAAAGAAGACATAATGATTCATAAGTTTACCCAATTTTAACTATCGATAAAAAGCATCTCTCCGCAATGCAACAAGCGAAGGTTCTGCCTCAATTATATTTACCGGAAAGCCTAATTTTTTTGCTTCAGAAATATGCGTCAGCGCTCGACCTCTATCACCTAGCAACTCAAAGACCGACCCAGCACGAAAATGCACACCCGCATTATTGGGCGCCCACTCTATAGCCTGAACACTGAATTTTATCGCTGCATATTTATCTCCTATTTTTGCTGAATACAAACCCATACGTGACACTAAATCAGCATCCTTTTTTGTGCGCGCTAATCGAAGCTTTAGTAGCGCTATTGCACGCTGATAAGCTTTTTTTGCCTCCTTGTTTCGACTAGGGATCCAATGCAAAGCATCTGCCAAATTGGCCCAACCAATATAGGAATTAGGGTTGCCTTTGCTGGGGGCGACTGCAGATTCGAATGCATTCACAGCGCCAAGGTAATCACCATGCACAAATAATGTATTGCCTAAATTTGTATAAAGGCTAAAGCTTGGTCCAGTACTTAACCCTTGTTGCAATACCTGTAATGCTTCTTCAATTCTATTTTGATGTAATAATATTCCACTAAGATTGGCATAAGAAATTACCGCGTCTGGCTTAATAGCAATACTTTTTCGAAAATAATGTTCGGCCATTGCGTAATTAAATTCAAGATAAGCAATTTCCCCTAAGGCATCGATAAATATTCGCTCCTGTGGAAATTTACTGATTGCTATTTCAAGTAAACTTTTTGCTTTCTTATACTGTTCAGTCGCTTTAAATATTTCAAACTTGGCATGCCAAGCCATTTTATTGGTCGGTTCCAAATCAATGGCCGAGGATAAGGCTTTCAATGCCAGTTCATACCTTCCCTGAGCCCCCCATACCACTCCCATTGCGACTTGACTTAAGGCCAGTTGGTCATTAATTTTCAATGCTTGCTGCGCACTTGCATCGGCTTTTTGTAGCCAAATTTCATCCTGCTCATCCCCTTCATAGCGAAAACTATAGGCAATCGATAACCCCGCAATCGCCGCCGCATTTTCCGGATTCTGCTCAGCTAGATTATTAAAATGCTTTATCGCCGCGCCCAAACTTCCCGGTCTATCCCATTGCTCAAGCGCATCCATTCCCAGTTTCATTTCTTGGGATTCAGAATAGCGCGGAATAACCTCTTCAAAACGCCATAAGAAATTACGAGTTAACCATCCACCCAATACAACACAACCGATCACTACAAAGGACAACAACACTGCATTTTTTAAATGCTTATTGCGCAGCTGCTTGGGTAATTTATTTTTTGCTTTTGGAGGGATATGAATTTCTGGTTGAGCTGAATTATTTTCGAGAAGAGTACCATTTTTAAATGCATCCAACTGATCCAACACTTCCGCCATTGACGATAAACGCTGCGCAGATTGCTTGGCAGTCATGCGGCGAATCAAATGGATTAACGAAGGTGATAATTCCGCAGAATAATTCCATTGATCCGATGATGATTGCACCAATGCAGCAGCGAGCGCTAACCCACTGAGATCCGCAAAGGGACGCTGACCATTGAGTAATTCATAAAAAATTACGCCGAGCGCATAAACATCGATTGACGGTGCGAGTGGCGCGCCGAGCAAGCGTTCTGGTGCCATATAAGCGATGGTGCCTTGCGGATCTTGTTGCAACATGGAGGTTGTTGCTTGGCTATCGACTTTATTCGCCAAACCAAAATCCAGAATGCGTATTGCGCCGGTTGGTTCCAACATTACATTAGACGGTTTTAAATCGCCGTGGGTAAGGCCGATGGTGTGAGCTTGTTGCATTGCTTCGGCAATTTGGTGAACTATATTCAGCGCTTGCGACAGGTCGACTTTTTTATTAGTGACAACCTGCTTGAGCGTTTCACCTTTAATCAATTCCATGACGATGGCCTGGCTGTTATCGTCATCTTCAAGAGAATGGATTTTTACAAATGCGGGGTGATTGAGCGATGCAGCCATGCGCGCTTCGCGCATCAAATCAGCAGAGGAGGTTAATAAACCATCCGTCTTTAAACATTTGATCGCCACACTGCGCTGTAATTTGCTATCCCAAGCTTCAAATACCTTGCCGAAACCGCCCTCCCCTAAACAGGTGACAATCTGGTAATGCTTGATAACACCAGTCCCGGGAGACATAAATATTCTCTTAATAATTTATTAAATAATTTTTAACGAGAGAAACAACGTCGTCAGCGCAGGAAAGCAGTTGGGACTTGTGCGAAAAATTGTTTTGGATAAAACATGTGTATAGGAACACATATAAAAATATTTAGGGGATATGCAAAATTGTTTATGCGCCAAAATTTATAGAAAAAAGCCCGCTGGATTAGAGCGGGCGTTTTTGGTCTTGCACGATGAGGGAGCTATCCCTCACCAGGGATTTACTAAGGTAAAGCTTTTAAATGATTTCCAACCGGTACCGAGAAGATGCGGCCATCTTTCACATCCCAGTTGATTGACCAGGTCATCACACCGCGGAAATCGCTGTAAGCAGCCAGTGGTGAGTTGCTACCGCAATTGGTGCGTTTAACCAGACAGTCGACTGCTCTATTGATATCCGCCGTAGTCGCCTGGCCGGAACCGGCAGCGCGTGGGCCAGAAGGCATGCCAAGTGCGACTTGATCAGGGCGCAAGCCAGCAAAGTTGCCCGCAGTACCGTTTGCCAATGGGAAGCCCTCGATCAACATACGCGCGGACGCCACCATCATGTCCACTGTACCGGCTTGATAAGGTTGCGCTGCATAAGGAGTTGCCAGACCGCCATTGTTGTACAGCTGCACATGCAACAGATCCAACTCGTTGCGCAGTTGATCGATCATCGGTAAATAAGCTCCCCAAATTCCGGTGTAAGCCACATAACCACCTTGCACATAAGGATGCTCAGGCGCCATAGAGACATAGAGATCCGGGAACATCGCATGGAGCTGCTTGATGGCCGACACCATGTTGCTGATCACCGGTGCGCCGTGCATAACACCGGCGCCGCTTTCCAGATCGATATCCACACCGTCAAACCCATACTCATTCACAATCGCTGCGGTGCTATTAACGAAGTTGGCAAGATTGGTTGAGTTGTTCAAGGTCACAGTGCCTTTTTCACCGCCGTACGACAGCACTATGTTTTTGCCTTGCGCGCGTTTAGCTGCAACATCCGCAATAAATTGTGCTTTGTTCAATGCTGGATCCAAACGGAATTCCACATTGCCATTACCTGCGTCATCCACGAAGGCGATCACAATCACATCCCAGGATGCATCGACATCAGCCAAACGGATTACACCACTGCCATTATCAAAGTTGTGCCAGTAACCCACCAGCGCATGCTTGGGCAGCGGTGCTGCATCGCCAGCCACGCGGTTATTACCGCTAACACTGGATGATGAGCGACTGCTTGCGATACTGCTGGATGATTTTGAAGAAGGTGCAACAGAAGAGGATGATTTTGAACTGGGTGCAATACTGCTTGATGCAGCACCACAAGATTTCACCAACTCCCATGCCTGTTGCCAATGCGCGCCGGTACCCGGTGCATAGGCCCAGGCAGCAGTAGAACCACACCAACCGGCAACCGTGCAGCGATACTCACTACCCGAATTTTGCGCTAATTGACCCGCCGCATAGTTAGTACCCGCCGCGTATTGTGGCGATGTGCAATTGCCACCGGAAATAGATGAACTGGAAAGAGCGATCGAGCTGGAGGATTTTGAGCTGGGCGCAACACTGCTTGGCGTACTTGATGAAGAAGGTGGTGTCGAACTCTTTGATGAAGACGACACAGCGCCATCACAATTACCCAAAGGTGCCCACTCTTGCCACTGGCCAGAGTAGCTGGCGGGGCTGTGCCCTTGTGACCACCAATTGGCTTTGTAGCCCTTTCCTGCTTCTTGTACCTGAGTGCCACCGCCATATGGGGCGGTGCTATTCCACACGGGAAAACTGGAACAATTAACGGCAAGCGCACTGGTTGATAGGCCGCTCACGCACAACGCGGCCAGTGCTAATAATGACTTTTTCATAATCCCCTCACTCTCTTCGTATTTTTTGGACAAAAGGATTCCGTAAAGAAATTAAAAAATTTCTTTGGATTTTTTTGGCTTATTTTGAAATTTTTCTTGGGCGCCCCGTGGATCAGTACTTATCTATTTTTTATCGCAATAGATGTCCGTACTTTGGGAAACACGCCTGTCCCGGTAACTCGTTGCGAGTTCCTTCTGGTTGTTATCATCAGACCCGTCCGAGCCCGATTTATTATTGTTTCGCTTAAACAGCGAATGACAACGTTGCCATATATATCACCCGTTTTAGGTAATGACAATCAGGAAAATGACAAAATGATGATAGTTGTGTGAAATTTTCTTTCTATTAGAAGAAAATTTCACACAAGTCGGAAAAAGGAATGGGGGATAGATGATTGGGAAATAACGGCTTACACAGTGACTGTTACGAGATTACCCGCACGGGCCTTAAGACCAAGTAAACAATTTTAATCCCCCCCTGCCCCCTCTTTTTCAAAGAGGGGGAGTAGTAGCTCCTCCCTTTTATAAAGGGAGGCTGGGAGGGATTTTTACTATTTCGTACTACGCTGGCGCACTGCTTCAAATAAACAAACACCGGTTGCGACCGAGACATTCAAACTGCTAACCGTGCCCGCCATAGGAATATTCATCAAATGGTCGCAGGTGTCTTGCGTCAGACGGCGCAGACCATCGCCCTCAGCGCCCATCAAGATACCGATCGAGCCGGTGAGGTTGCATTCGTAAACTGATTGCTCCGCCTCGCCTGCTGCACCAAATAACCAAACGCCTTTTTCCTGCAGATTTTTAAGCGTACGCGCGAGATTAGTGACCGGAATAAACGGTAGTACTTCCGCCGCACCGCAGGCAACTTTGCGCACGATAGGCGTGATGCCGACTGATTTATCTTTCGGTGCGATTACCGCATGCACACCCGCCGCTTCTGCCGAACGCATACAAGCGCCGAGGTTGTGCGGGTCAGTAACGCCATCGAGGATCAATAAAAATGCCGGCTCATTGAGATTTTCAATCAGTTTGAAAAGGTAGGCCTCATCGTAGGTTTCACCCGGTGTGCAAATCGCAACAACACCTTGATGATTTTCATCGCCGACCAACTCATCGAGCTTATTGCGGTTCACCACCTGGCAGTGAATACCATTACTTTGTGCAGCACTGACAATTTTTTGCAAGCGCAGATCGTTACGACCCTGCACCATGTAAATTTCAATTACACGTTGCGGTGCGCTTTTTAATAACGCCTGCACTGAGTGCAGGCCATAAATAGGTTCACGTTTCAAAACACTAATCCAACTTTTTATTCAGTAACGATAAATGGCTATTAACACGTGCAGCGATTTAACGCTCGGAGATCCGGGTTTCACGCTCACGCAAGATGCGGTCTTTCACAATGTAAATTTCGCGATTCAAATTTTCATCGAGCACGAAATTTTCACTCTGCAACCAGCGATCAATCCTTTGCCTTAGTCTTAGCCACCGGTCTTTTATCATTTGTCTTCTTAGCCCCAGTGACAGCCGCGCTCTTTGTTGCCTTAGGCGCAGGCGATTGAACTGTTGCTGGCGTTGCCTTGCTTGCAGTTTTCGCATTTTTACGGCCATGATCAACCTCACCTTTTGATTTTGCACTTGCAGGTTTCTGTGCTGATGTTTTCTTTGCTGCGGGCGCTTTAGTCGCTACTGCTTTTTGTGCTGGGGCAGCTTCTTTTTTCGCTGGAGCAACTTCTTTTTTCGCTGGCGGCGTCGCTTTTTTCGCTGGTGCTGCTGCTTTTTTCAGTGTCGCCATCACGGACGCAGCAGCATCGGCTACTTTCTTCACCACACTTTTTTTAGCAACTACGGTTTTTACTACCGGTGGTTTTACTGCTGGCGCTTTTGCTAGCGGTTGCGCTGCAGTTGTCTTTTTGCCACCAGCGTTTGATTTAGCGGCTGGGTTTTTAGCGCTCGGCGATTTGCTATTTTTCGCATTCGCAGCAGGCTTAGCAGTAGCTGTTTTCGTCGAGGGTTTTTGCGCTGCCGGTTTTTTGCTATCAACTCTTTTAACAACAAGTGCTGATGGTGATGATAATTTTTTACCACCGCTGTTTGGATTGCCCGATGATTTTATTGTTGTAGCAGGATTAGACCTTTCGCCACCTGATTTTTTCCCTGACCCCTGTTTACTTGTCACGTTTTTACCTGACGATTGGGCGCCACCACGTTTACTAGCCTTGGGTTTAACAGCCGATTTAGGGCGACGAATCGCATCGGCCGATTCGAGTTCAAAATCAATTTTGCGGTTATCCAGATCCACGCGCACAACACGCACCACCAACTCATCGCCCAAACCAAATACTTTGCGCGTACGCTCACCCATTAACCGATGTTGCGCAGGTTCGAAGCGATAATAATCGTGCGGCAGTGACGTGATGTGAATAAGTCCTTCCACGTACAAGTCATTTAGTTCGACAAACAAACCAAAGCTGGTAACCGAACTGACGTGGCCCGCATAAACAGCGCCCACTTGATCGCGCAGGTATTCACACTTCAACCAACTCACCACATCGCGTGTTGCCTCATCGGCGCGGCGTTCGGTGCGTGAACACTGCTCACCAAACACCACCATGTCGCTGGCGGTGTAAGGGTAAATAAACTTTTTCGGAATGGCTTTGGCGGTATCAACACGGCGCACATGGGTAGTTGGCTCAGTGCCGCGCACTACCGAGCGAATCGCGCGGTGCACTAACAAATCCGGATAGCGGCGAATCGGCGAGGTGAAGTGGGTATAAGCTTCATAACCCAAACCGAAATGGCCATGGTTTTCCACTTGGTACATCGCTTGGCGCAAACTGCGCAGCATTACTGTCTGGATCAAGTGGCCATCACTGCGGTCTTGTATCATTTGCAGTAATTGTTGGTAATCACCCGGTGTAGGTTTATCGCCACCAGCCAAGCCCAATCCTAATTCCGACAAATACGCGCGCAAATTCGTGAGTTTGGTTTCCGTCGGGCCTTCATGCACGCGGAACAAACCAATCAAATTATGCTTGTCGATAAAGGTGGCGGCGCAGACGTTGGCGCACAACATACACTCTTCAATTAATTTATGCGCATCGTTACGCTTGATAGGAACAATGCGTTCGATTTTGCGCTCTTCATTAAATTGAATCCGTGTTTCAACCGTTTCAAAATCAATTGCACCGCGCTCGTCGCGCGCAACACGCAGACATTGGTAGAGCTTATGTAATAACTCAAGCTGCGGAATCACCGCTTTATATTCTTCACGCAGTGACTGACTCAACTCACCTTCGCCGGTAAGAATTTCACCGACTTTGGTATAGGTCAGACGCGCATGGGAATGCATTACGCCTTCATAAAATTGATAGCCAGTAATGCGCCCTGAATCGCTGATATTCATCTCACACACCATGCACAAACGATCAACATGCGGGTTCAAAGAACACAAGCCGTTAGAGATCGCCTCGGGCAACATGGGCACAACATAATCGGGGAAATACACCGAGTTACCGCGCGCACGCGCTTCTATATCCAGCGCACTTTCTACCGGCACATAGTGGGACACATCGGCAATCGCCACATACAAACGCCAGCCACCTTTGCGACGCTCACACAAGACCGCATCATCAAAATCGCGCGCGTCTTCACCATCAATAGTGACAAAAGGAAGGTGGCGCACATCAACGCGATGCAGCTTATCTTTCTCAAGAACTTCATGGGATAACACCGCCGCTTCGGCAAGTGCGTCACTTGGCCAGACACTTGGAATACCGTGCGCCTGAATCGCCAATTCGATTTCCATGCCCGGCGCCATATGGTCGCCCAGCACTTGAATAACGCGGCCAGTTGGCAAGCGGTTTTTATCCGGTTGCTGGGTAATTTCCGCCACCACAATTTGCCCGTGTTTGGCGCCGCCATAGGCACCAAAGGGGATCATGATGTCATGGGTAATACGGGGGTTTTCCGGGCGTACAAACTGCACGCCCTCTTCATTAAAAAAGCGCCCGGCCAATTGCGTGGTATTGCGGATTAGCACATCGACAATCGCGCCTTCTTCTTTACCGCGATACTGCTCACCCGAAAGCCGCACCAGCACTTCATCACCATCAAATACTTTGCGCATTTGGCGATTGTGTAGATAGATGTCTTCGCCGCCGTCGGCGAGAATCACAAAGCCGTAGCCATCGCGATGGCCTTGCACACGGCCGCGCACTACATCGATCTTATCGAGGCGCACATAGGCATCGCGGCGGTTGCTGATCAATTGGCCATCACGCGCCATGGCAATCAGGCGGCGGCGCAGGGCTTCAATCTGGTCTTCGCCAGTGAGCTTGAGCATGACGCACATTTGCTCATGGGTAACAGGCTGATCGGCGCTATCGAGAAGGTCGAGGATATACTCGCGGCTGGGAATGGGGTTTTCGTATTTTTCGGCTTCACGCGCGGCGAATGCATCGCGGGGCGGGGTTTTACGTTTAGTCAATTGGGTATCCTGTAATCAATATTGGCGGTTTTCGAACGTTCCTGGCGCTTTGGCCTGAATTATAGGGCAGCCAAGATGACAAACCTACAAATAAAACCGAAAACCCTGTTGACAGCCCTATAACCGGTATTTATAGTGCGCGGCCTCAGCTTGCTGAGCATGCCCAGGTGGTGAAATTGGTAGACACGCCAGCTTCAGGTGTTGGTGGCTTAACGGCCGTGAAGGTTCAAGTCCTTTCCTGGGCACCAAACGATAAACCCCCGCTACGAAAGTAGCGGGGGTTTTTGTTTTGGGGCTTTGATAAATCTGCTATTTTCTTGCCAAACCATAACGGAATATGAGCCGCGCGCTATTCACAATACAAAAATGATCGGGCAGCAATGATGGTTTGGCGGTTGGATTATTTAGGAAGCTGCAAAAATTAAATACTGCACAAATTCAAACTTATAAACCACCCTAGATTCTTTGACCCAACATATGCAAGAAAGGAAATTAACCAACATGCCCTCAAGCCCAAGCTGGTTCAAACTAGAAAGATACCTGAAGCCTATGTCCAACGAAGAGTGGGCATATCATATTTACGTGAGAAGTAAGGTATGGGGGCATGGTAAATTTTGGACGGGCACCAGCTTTCAGGAGAAGTTCGCATATATACAAAGTCAACAACCAGACAATAAAAACCTTCTGCATCACATAAGAGACGAATGGTCAGTAAATTTTGCAAATTCGATGGAGCGAGATCTAAAGCTTTTCGCCATCCCCGACGAGCCAATAGGGGTATTTACAGTTGATGATGTATACAAAAAAATAAGCAAAGCACAAAGTGAATTTCCCAGCCTATTTGATGACGAAAGCACAGATTCTGTGGATTCCCAAATCGCAGATCCAGATAATGCTATTCATAGGGAGGTTGCTATAGATCTACTAAATCTTTTCAAGAATTCGATATTTAACGAAAGAATTTTGATTTGCCCGTCTCTAGAACATACGGACCAGCAAATTTTAAAAGCAGTAAAGAAGCAATTGAAAAAAATGAGATCGGAAAATAAGCTCATCTTTATCTTCAAAGAAAGCATTGACGAAACCTTAGACGAGTTTCATAAATTCAGGCTGCTCGCCCTATTCGACCTACTTTATTGGCGCGAGATAAATAATAAAAAGCTCACATTAACAAAAATAGGGGCTCTAATTTGGCCGGATGAGTTTATTGATATCGAACAGAGGATCAGAAAAAAAGGATTGCCGCTCATAAAAAGTGTGTTTCATAGACAGGTAGCCCAGAAAATTTTTCATAGCATTTCTGTTAAAGTAGAAAATGAAGAATACTGAAGGTATAAATTTTCTGAGAAAGTACAGGTATAAAATAACGAGAGTTTTCGTACCGGTAAAAAAAATCCACGACTTTAAAACCGAGACAAAAGTAAAATTGTGATTAAAATCGGGGGCGTCCAAACCAATCCGAGGCGCTCCTTATGAAGAACATGACCAAAACCCGCTTTAGTCGACCACCCCAGATCCTTGGCGCCCCCAAGGCACAACTACCAATCCCCATCATTCGCCTCGAACACATCGGAGGCAAAGCATGAACCGTAAAAACCGCAAAGGAGCTACTCGCAACAATTGGCTCAAAAATCTTCTCAGCGGATTAATAAGACTTACGATTGTTATCACCATCTTCTTGAGCGGCAATGACTACCACATCACTACCGTTATCCAACTCAACGCCTCGCACCACGAAGCGTCAAATCTTAGGGTAGTGGTTGAACAACAATCTACGCGCTTGCAAACGGCTGACATCTGGAGGCCCGGTATTACTTCACCACTCTCACGTATCACACAAATGCCAGTTTTTAAGCATAGCTTTTGCAACAATAGATACCGATGCGGTTTATCAGTTGTGGTGCCATGCGTGTTTATTGGAGGTATTGTTTGATGAAGTTCAGGAGAGAATAAAATTACGGCAGACAGCGATCAATTGTATCGCGCATGTTGTTGACCGGATTGATTTGCATCTTAAGAAACAGATGCGGATGTAGGCGAGTAAACATAAAAGCGCGAACTGATTTTGCGCTTTTATGTTTAAACATTTTTACATTTATTAGTTCGCGGAATATTTGATAATTACCAACGCATTTGCTGGCAGCTTTATGAGAAACTGATCTGACTTGAACGATCTTTTTTCCACAACTGGATGAACAGTGCGCGGGTTTGAAAAAGTATTTTCATCGCTCAACAGCTTACTAGTCAAAGTAGTAACGGTGGCAGAAAGCTTTACCGGTTGACTCTGTGCATTTAGTTTGATTTCTTGCTCCGCTGAAGCGCTATTTACCAATTTGATAATGACGGTATTATCCGTACCATCCCTCACAGCTGATGCATAAAGCCCGCCTTGCCCGGTTAACGCTTTTCCGTTCGCCGATATACTTAGCAGCTCGGTTCCTCTGTTGTTGGCAAATAACTTCTGGACTTCATAGTTAGCTGTTGCCAATGATTGCAGGTTATTAAACCAAATCATGTTGGGTGACCATTGCCACGCTTCAGTATGAGCCATTAACGGAGCGTAAGATGTCATATGAACAACATCAGCATTACGCTCAAGCCCCGTCATAAACGCTGCCTCAGCCAATGCCGTTTCCCAAGAATTTTTATTCTCTGGACTAACAATCGCTACGCTTTGGGCGGCATACTCACCGGCAAATATTTTTGGACCTTGTCGATCGTAATTATCGTAACGAGTCGCATTTTTCTTAAACCAGTCAATATCCTTGTAATAATGTTCATCAATTATTTCTGCGCCTAGTTTTTTTAACTCACGGTGGGCGTAATCAAATTGTTCACCATCAGCAAATGGTCCCGAACCTGAAATCAAAACAATATCCGGGTACTTTTCTTTTAGCACTTTTTGGAAAATCTTGAATCGTTCAATATATTGCGGGCCCCATTGCTCATTTCCTATGCCGATATACTTTAAATTAAAGGGCTCCGGGTGCCCCATCTCTTTCCTTACTTTGCCCCAGACAGACTGAACCGAGCCATTGGCAAATTCGATTAAATCCAGCGCATCCTGAATATAGGGGTCAAGTTCAGAGACGGGAACCAGCTCACCACTATTAAACTGACAAGCAATTCCGCAATTCAACACCGGGATTGGTTCTGCACCCAGATCTTCTGCTAACTGGAAATATTCGTAGAACCCCAAACCAAACGTCTGGAAATAATCGGGCGTTACTTTGTGGCTAAACTCCGTGTTCCAACGGCTAATCATCGTTGGTCGTTGTTCAACATCGCCTATAGTATTTTTCCATTGATATCGCTGCGCCAACGTCCGGCCTTCAATAATGCAGCCTCCAGGAAAGCGCAAAAATCCGGGTTTCAAATCAAATAGGAGTTGCGCCAGATCCTGACGAATGCCCTTGGCTTTTCCTTTCCAGGTTTCCTTGGGAAATAAGGAGATCATATCCAGATCAATAACGCCTGCTCCTTCAAAAGTAATTTTCAAACGCGCCTTTTCTTCGGTTTTCTTTGCATTTAACTGTGCGGTGTATTTTCGCCATTCTTTATCCTTAGGCGCTACGCGGACAGACGCCACGACATTTTCTTGCGCATCAACCAGTTGAAAAATAATATTTTTAATCTTTTGGTCATTGTTGGCCGCATAAAAGGACAATAAATAATCCTGCCCTTTGGTTATCCCCATTCCGCGAAAACCTTCATTTACCAGGCTATAGTTTTTATCATTATGAACATTCACGCGCAGGACATTTTTATTGGATTTATTACTGGCAAAATTCAACGTGCTAGCAATTCCAGAGTTCTGGTTCAAAGAATAGGGATCAGTTGCAGGCTGCAACCAGCCCATCATTGGCTTATCAAATTCAAATGAGCGATTCTTTACCAATTCCGCATACAAACCACCATCCGCTGAGAAATTAATATCCTCAAAGAATATGCCGTACATGGAGGGTTGTATTTTTGCAATCGGGGTTGAAAGATCGAGATCAAGCACGATGTGATCTTTTGCAAAGGCAAAATTCATCAATATAAAATTGATAATTAAGAGAACTAAACTTCTGATTAAAGTAGATGGCATCATCTATTCTTGTATCCTTTTTAACTTAGATATTTTTATAAATACTCTACAGACATAACCCCGTAGAGTATTTTGGTAGCACTACTGCACAGTGGTTGTGGTCGAGATTGATAAAGCATCCCTCCACCCAACGGCTCTGCGTGGCAATCGGAAAGGCATTAATGTAACCCCGCACGCGCAAGACTGTATACCTATCGATTCGAAGGCACCAGTAATTACATTGTAGTAGTTAGCGCGTTTCACAACTAATTAGCCACACGTGGTTTTTGTAGATTATGTTGAATAGAATTATTTAACGTTGCTTTGGTTAAGCTATGATCTCTATCGATTCGATCAACTAAACACTAATTCTCAACATGTACATGGCTGTATAAAAATAGTACAGAGCCATTAACAGTTCTGGCAGCAATACTCCATTAGTTACAAAATATAAGAAAAATCAACGACCTTGCGATGTTAGTTTTTGGGTAAAACTGTCTTGATATGTGCCATTTAATAGGTTCAATGATAAAAAAACGGCGAGAATTTATTAAATAACCAGATGCTACAAAAAAAATTTCCCCATATATGCCAGCACCAGAAAAATAATTAAATGTTTAGTGCCAGGAAATAGACCGCATGATCCTTAAAAATTGTTGGCATACACAGCCAAACGAGGATCTATTTAAATGCACAATTTTCCACAGACCGGCTTTCTCCGGACACACCAAATCATTGGCAGCCCCAAGGCATCCCCGCCCAACCGCCTCGAACACATCGGAGGCGAATTATGAGCCGCAAAACCCGCAATAAAGTCTCCCCCAAAAATTGGCTCGGGGATCTTCTAAGTGGATTGATAAGATTTACGATTGTCATCACCATCTTCCTGAGCGGCAACGACTACCACATCACTACAGTCATACAACTTGATGCCGCGCGCTGTACCTTGGCGACAAAAAACATCTCAACAACCTAGGGTGGGCGATACGCCTGCCCAGGGTAATTTGTCACTCATGCCCTCTCCGGCCCTCCCCCCTGGCACATAAAGCTACGCATAAAAACTCAGCACAATGAATTCAACGACAAAAACACTATTTATATGTTTTTCACTGGATTTTAGGTGTCGAAATAATTTACATTTTTCAAAATAAGAATGAGAATTTGTGATGAGCGTATCGGTTTATGTGAGAAATAGTTATCAAAAAAATAAATTGCGGAGATAAGCATGAGTACCATTGACCATACCAATGTTAAGCGTGACGAAGACGATGATGAAGACAGGCCAAGTTTGGCGGAGCGAGTATCGCGCCTTGCGAAAGAGCCGCTTCCAACCCCTGAGTTTCGGAGAATAGTGATCAGGACTCGGCAGAATGCCGATGCCATCGATATGGAACGCGCGCTTACTAAAAAGCAACGGGAGTCGATTGAAAGCCTGGCATGTTTCGGTTGGCATGTGTGGTTTATCCGGCGCCCACTCTTTGGTATCCCGGTTGTCATTATTGAGAATCCCGCCTCGGGGCTTTATGCATTATTGGATGATGACGGCAATCTGGACATGGAACCCAATATTCAGCTTCGACGCTGAGCAGCTAAAACGTCAATGGTTACTTCGGTCAGTACAAAAACGGCGTGTCATTCAACTTAATAATCATAATAAAAATGTCACTCCGGTTCACACTTCTCTCATTAAAAGTCGCAAATCACTAGTCATCTATGCGTTTTGACGTGGATGAGTAGAGTAAATCGCCCTCTTTATTAGTATCTGCAATAGGTCAGTCGCGGTGTTTGCCGCGATTTTTTTAGGCGCAACTACTAATCCCCAATTCGCCTCGAACATACTAAAGGCGAAGCATGAGCCGCAAAATTCGCAAAAAAACCTCTCCCAAGAATTGGCCAAGGGATATTGTGCGCGGACGGATAATACTCAAAATCGTTGCCGCCATTTTTTGGGAAACAATGACCACCAAATTACTACCGTCATGCAATTCAACACCCCACCCTGAATCGTCAAATCATAGGTTAGTGGTTGAACACCAATCTACATGCGTGCAGACAAATAACATCTGAAAGCCAGATATTATTTCAACACTCTCGCGCATCACATAAATGCCAGTTTTTTAGCAAAGCTATTGCAGCGAGAGATGCCGATGCGGTTTATCAGTTGTGGTGTCAGGTGTGTTTTTTGGAGGTGGTGTTTGATGAAGTTCAGGACAGAATAAAATTACCGCAGAAAGCGATTAATAGTATCGCGCATGTTGTCGACAGGATTGATATGCATCTTAGAAAGCAACTGCAGATGTAGATTAGTTGTAGATTCGAAATCCGCACGACCACCTTACAAAAGAGGATACAGAGTTACACTCTCTTTTGTAGGGTGGCGTTATTGATCGCCATGACGCACCAATCACAAAAGTTGGCAGTTACGCTCTCAAAGACCAAAGGTCTTACGCAAGTTTGCATCAACGGGACCAGCAGGCATAAAGCGACGTAGCTTGCGTAAAAGAGAGGCTTCGCCGGACGGGGTTCGGCGCATCTGCCACTTATCGAACGCAGCGCTAACAATTGTGTTAGCAACTCCGCCAGGCTCTGGAGCAGTTTTAACGCTATTGACGACAGCATTTGCAGCGCTATTGCGCTCACCATCATAGCCGCCGATTTTTGCGATTGCCTGCGGCGCATTAAGATCCAAATTGGTTTTGGTAAAAGACGGTTCAACCAGAGTTACGCGAATGCCAAATTGGCGGACTTCGTGATCCAACGATTCACTCAATCCTTCAACCGCGTGCTTCGATGCAGAATAAATTCCCATGTAAGGTGCCGGAAGAAAACCCAGTACAGAGCTGACATTAATAATTCGTCCACCGCGCTGTGCACGCATGTGTGGAAGCACCGCTTGAGATACACGCAACAGACTGAAAACATTGGTATCAAATAGCGATGCCGCTTCGGCAATTGAGGTTTCTTCTATCGCGCCAATCAAACTTGTTCCCGCGTTATTCACTAACACATCAATGCGTTTTTCCTGAAAAATGATCGTATCAATTCCGCGCTGCACGGAAGCATCCTCACGAATATCCATCTCGATAAATTCAACACCATTCAATGGAATTGCAGTGTCAATATTACGCACAGTTCCATATACCTTGCAGCCACGTTGGGAAAATTTTTCCGCCGTGGCTCTCCCAATGCCTGATGAGACACCGGTGACTAACACTACACTTGGGTTCGACATAACAGCTCTCCGAAATAGGTATTGCAGTAATTAAGACAATAAAATTCCATCATCTGGTTTGATCTTGAACCAGATTGCATACATAGCTGGCAGGAACATCAGCGTAAGCACAGTGCCTGCAAGCGTGCCGCCAATCAGTGTGTAAGCAAGCGCTCCCCAGAACACGGATTGTGTTAGTGGAATGAAGGCAAAAATAGCAGCCAGTGCAGTCAAAATAACAGGGCGTGCGCGCTGTACAGTTGCTTCAACGACGGCATTGAACGGGTCTAAACCCGCTTGCTTGTTATGTTCAATTTGTCCGATCAGAATCAGCGTGTTGCGCATTAAAATTCCAGACAAGGCGATCAAACCCACCAACGCATTAATACCAAAAGGTTGTTGAAAAATAATTAACGTGGGCACTACACCAATTAATCCGAGTGGACTGGTCAGGAATACCATGATCATCGCGTAGATTGAACGCACCTGAAAAATAATAATCAGCAACGTAATCGCCACCATGATGGGAAATAGCGGCAACATCGCCGTTGATGCTTTACCAGATTCTTCAATCGAACCTGCTTCCACAATGCGATAACCTTCCGGCAATTTTTCGATAATCGGCTGCAATTGTTGCGTGATAGCAGTCGATACATCGGGCGGTTGCAATGCTTCGTCGATATCGCCGCGTACCGTTATAGTCGGTACGCGATCGCGGCGGCGAATGATGGGCTCTTCGGCGCGCACGTCAAATTCGCCCAATTGCGATAGTGGAATACGTTGACCATTGGCGCCCACCAAGGTGAAATCGGCAATGCGACTTGGGTCGAGCCGCGCATCACCCGCTGAACGCGCAATCACTTGCACGGTGCGAATATCTTCGCGCACCACTGTCACCGGCACACCGGTCAACAGAAATTGCAGTTGTTGCGCAACATCAGTTGAGGTCAAACCCATTGCCTGCAAGCGATCCTGGTTTAATACGAAATGCTGCGTCGGTGTGCGCGAACCCCAATCGCTATTTACCGTGCGCATCATTGGGCTTTCGTTCATAACCTGCTGCACTTCGACAGCTATGGTGCGCAACTTTTCAGGGTCAGGCCCACTAACACGGTAAGCAACCGGGAATGGCGAATAAGGTCCAAACACTAACTGCGTAACACGAACGCGCGCTTGCGGAGCTAGGCCATCAGCCACGGCTTTGCGCAAACGATGTTTTAACGCGTCGCGTTCATGTTCGCTATCGGTGCGGATAACAATTTTCGCAAACGACGCATCGGGTAGCTCCGGCCCCATCGCAAAATAAAAACGCGGCGCACCCTGACCAATATAAGAAGTAACTATGCGTGCTTCTTCCTGTGTAGCCAGCCATGCCTCCACTTCCGCCGTTGCGGCACTGGTTTGGGTGATGGACGTGCCGTAAGGCATTTGCACTTCCACCAGCACTTCCGGCCGGTCAGAAATCGGGAAAAATTGTTTTTTGACTATGCCCATTCCCAACACGGCGATAACAAACAATCCAATCACCGCGAGAGCAACCTGGCCTTTGTGCGCGATAATGCGCGCAAGCAATTTCCGCATGTGGTGATAGCGCGGCGTATCGTAAAGCGCGTCGTGACCGCCCTCGATTTTTTTAATACCAGATAATAATTTCACGCCGAGATAGGGCGTAAAAATCACCGCAACAATCCAGGATGCAATCAGCGCTATGCCGACAATCCAAAACATATTGCTGGTGTACTCACCTGCTGATGAACGTGCAAAACCGTTGGGCATAAAACCAACCGCTGTCACCAATGTGCCCGATAACATGGGTGCGGCGGTGTGGCTCCAAGCATAAGCGGCGGCGGCGGCACGACTAAAACCTTCTTCTATTTTCACCACCATCATTTCGGTAGCGATAATGGCGTCGTCCACCAATAACCGNNTTCAACGCCAAGATGAGTGATCCCAGCGTAATGCGATCAAAATTTTTTCCAGTCATCGCCATGACGATAAATACCAGCGCAAGTGTTAGCGGCACAGCAGCAGCCACAACAATTCCTGCACGCCAACCCATGCTCAAAAAACTCACCAGCATTACCACCAATAAGGCGGCGAAAAACTTCATCATAAATTCATCAACCGATGCGCTGATGTTCACCGCCTGATTGGTNNCCAAGGTCGAGTCCATTCCAGCCTTCTTTCATAATGATGCCGAGCAACAACGCAGGCTCACCGCCGTTGCGCACTAAAAAGGTGGCGGGATCTTCATAGCCGCGTTTCACCTCGGCGATATCCGATAGCTTCAAGGTACGGTTTTGTATCACGATGGGCGTGTCGCGAATTTTTTGCAGCTCGCTAAACGCGCCATCCACACGAATAAAAACCTGCGGCCCGTTTGTTTCGATGGAGCCCGCAGGTGTTAATAGATTCTGGTTGTTGAGCGCAGCAAAAATCGCTTGCGGACTCACTCCGAGTGTAGCCAGCCGCTCCTGTGAAAACTCGACATAAATTCGCTCCGGCTGCTCACCGACGATGTTCACTTTTTTCACGCCGGGTACATGCAACAATTGTTGGCGCAACATTTCTGCGTCGCGCACCAGTAACCGCTGCGGTTCACCTTTGGCTTTGAGAGCGTACAACGCAAACGTCACATCGGCGTATTCATCGTTGACCATCGGGCCAATGACATCGGGCGGCAGATTGATCGCCTCATCGCTGACCTTTTTCCGCGCTTGATAAAACTGCTCCTGCACTTCGGCAGGTGGCGTGCTGTCGAGCAGGGTTAACATCGTGAACGCCAAACCCGGTTTGGCGTAGGTTTCGGTGCGGTCATACCAACGCAATTCTTGCAAGCGTTTTTCGATTTTCTCGGCAACCTGATCCTGTATTTCTTGCGCCGTTGCACCTGGCCAGGCGGTAATAATCGTCATCACCTTGATGGTGAATGCAGGATCTTCCGCCCTGCCCAATTTAAAAAAGGAAATGAGTCCGGCGAGTGAAATCAGCACGATAAGAAATAAAGTGATGGATCGCTCGCGCACGGCTAACGCCGAAAAATTAAAACGACTTTCGCTCATAGCGCCGCTCCTTCAACCACATGCGCTGCTGAATTGGCGACACGAACCTGCATGCCATCGCGGAGCAAATGCGCGCCGAGTGCGACGATTCGATCATTGAGTTGCAGACCGCTGGTAATAAACGCGCTTTCATCATTGAGGTGTTGGATAGCAACCGGGCGCCAGCTTACTTTGTTGTCATCAATCACCCAGACACCGGGGCCCTTGCCTGCATCGTGCAAGGCGCCAATGGGCACCTGCGCGCTCTTGCTCGCTGATAACTGCTCATCCGCAATGTTGATAGTCACTGTGGCGCCCAGCGGTACTTGCGCCGTATCGCCTTCCAGCACATAACGCGCTTCAAACGTGCGCGTCAGCCGATCAGAGGTGTCTGACAGTTGGCGCAGCCTAGTGGGAATAGAAATAGTTTCTTTGCCGAACAATGTGGCTTGCCCTCTGGAACCTATGACAGGTCGCAGGGTTTCCGGCAATTGAACGATGGCTTCGCGCGATCCGGCATGAGCCAGGCGAACGACGATTTGACCTGCACTGACCACTTGGCCAGGCTCGACCAAGGTCTCCATCACCAGCCCGTCGGTGTCGGCAACCAACTCGGCGTATTTGGTCGCATTGAGGGATACCTTGGCTTGGGCGATGGCTGCACTCAGATTGGCGTTAGCCGTATCAGCCGTTGCTTTAGCCTGGTCATAGGCCGAGGCCGAAATAGCGCCCATATCACGCAAGGTTCGGGAACGGATTTCATCCTCGGCGGCCTGCTTTGCCAGCGCTCTCGCCGCCACTACCGCTTCTTGTTGCGCCGCTGCGGCGAGCTTTAGATCAACCGGATCGATACGCAGCAGAGGTTGGCCTTTCTTAACGGTTTGGCCTGTATCCACCAAACGTTCCAGCACTTTTCCTGAAACACGGAAACCGAGGTCACTTTGTACCCGCGCGGCCACCACACCAGAAAATGAACGCGAAGCAGAACCGGCTTCTTGCACGTTAATCACACGGACAAGCGGTGTATCAATGCGGGGATCAGATGGCGGTTTCTCGCCGCAACCCGCCAGCAGGCACAGAGACGCGAGAAGAACAGCGGATAAAACAATAAGCCGACGCATGAAAAGCCCCTTGATGA
>DQHS01000218.1 GCA_003524365.1 Cellvibrio sp.
TTTGGCAATAACTGGAAGGGTTCAGTTTTGGCGATTGATGCGGCAGTCAACACCCAGAATGATTTTGACGGTGCTCTCGCCGCCAATACCTATGTAGGCTCCGGCCAAATCCACAACTACCGCTGGGATTACACCCCGCCAGAGACTGAGGTGCCGGAGACCAGTTCATTGATGTTGCTGCTCACCGGCTTGGGTCTGTTGGGGCTTGGCCGCCTGCGTCGTCGCCGCTAATTGCCCAGTGTTAAAAAATGCCCCGAGCGATCGGGGCTTTTTTTTGTTCTCTAAAAAGTAATCGTTGTACCATCTTAATGTAATGGTTTTATTTTGCCGGTATTTAGCTCCAGCAAAAAATGATCGCTCGGCGCATCGCCAGAAAAGTGCACCAGAATTTTCAAAAGTTTTCCGAGTTTTTCCTGATAAAGATAACGCGGTCTGTCAGTCAGATTACGCGCTGTGGCGTGATCTGCGGTCGATAAGAAAAATTGTTGTGCAAGTAACTCGTAATGCGCGAACCTTTGTGGATCAATATCCTGTAATGCCAATTGATCGGCGCTCCACAAACGGTAAAAATCCACACTCAAATCTTGCCCCGTCCAGGTGGCAAAACTATCGAGTAATAATCCGTTTTTCTTCGCCACAGATGCTGCCTGTTTGGTCGCTATCTGCCAGTCCCCCGCTAGTGTTTTATCCTGAGTCTGGTTGTCAATCAATGCAGCTATTTGTGCAAGGCTAATGTCGGTTTTTAACTGCGAGATTATCAACAACTGAGCGCCATTCAATTGCATCAATAATTCACGAATATCCGCAGGCCATTCCTGCGGCAAGAAACGCAAGCGTGCAAGTTCACGCAGATGCCATTCGGTAAATTGATGATAATTTTTTGATTGAAGAATTTCTTTGTTCCAAATATCGGGCGCAGCAATAGACTGTAAATAGTTCCATTCCGCGCGGTAGTGGGTGAACAGCTCGTTAAAACGCGGAACATCTTTTACTACAACAGTTTCAACTTCAATTTGTTGATCGGATTTGATAGTCAGTATTTTGTAAGCGGGAATATAAGCCGCCAGTGAAGGCGCCTGAATATTAAATAAAACTTTGCCATTATCGCTGCGATAAACACCGGTGTCGTTAATATGCATATGACCCGCGACATGAATTTTCAGGCCAGTGTCCGCTAACATCTTGCTAGTAATAGTGCTTGGGTTGCGGCTCAGCTGAAATTTTTGTTCGCCCATTAATTGCGCTATATCATCGCTCGCACCATCATAAAATTCCTGCATCGGAAAATGCGAAAAAGCGATCAGCGTTTTGTGTTGTGCCTGCGCACGCTGAACAACATCTGTAATCCATTCCAGCAAATGGGTTTTGTGGGTGATGACTTTGTTGTATCCCGCATCGCTGGAACCAGAGAAATTTTCCGCGTCCTGTTTGTCGCCGTTACTGCCTTGTTTGGGCTGGTAAACATTGGCGTCAATCGCTAACAACCAAAGCCCCGGTGTTGGCTCCACTAAATAACTGCTATCTGCTAGTTGATAACAATCGCTATAGTGCGATTGTTTATATCTACCTCCGCTTCCTTGATGGCAAATTTCATAGTGTCGGTTTTCAAATTTTGCTTCGCGGCTGGCGATTAAAAAATCGTAATGGGATTTCTTATCGCTACTGTAAGGCGTTTCAAAATAGTGATAACTCGCCTTTGGATAAAACCCGTGTTCGCCGAGAAAATCCATAATGGGTTTGTAACCCAACTCCTGCACATCATCCGAACAGATTGCGGCATACCTTTGTTTATCGATGACGTGAATTTTTTTCGCACACACTGGATGCTGCAAACTAAAAATGGGCTGCTCTTTTCCACCCGTCCCTAAATAATCCAACTTCCCCGCTGGATGTGAAAATGGTTTGGTTGGATCGTGGTTGCCAGGCGCTGCAAAAAATTCAATACCGTATTGGTGATGATATCTATCCAAAATGGTCTTTAGTCCGCGCATATGCAGCGGCTGGCCGTCGTCACTAAAGTCGCCAGATAAGGCTACATATTTAATCTTGCGTTTTACAATGTCATCGAGGGCGGCGAGCAAGGCGAAATAATTTTCGTTAAATAGCCGTGTGGAGTGCAGCTGTGCGCGCATTGAACGAATGCTTGCCTGGCGAGTGCCATGCGGCGTTGGCGTTGGCAATCCTGAAAAAGTCTTATCGCTAAATTGGTCATAAATATCGTGGAAGTGTATGTCCGGCATAAAAGCAATTTGGATTTCTTCAGTAGCAGTGGTTGATTTCTGCGGGTCTGCATGGCAGCTAAACGCAAAAACAATCAGGCTACTTAGTAGAAGTAAAGAATGGGTAAATTTCATGGTAGAAAAACGTCGATGGCGTAAATAAGAAATGCGATAGGGGAGTTTATGTCTGCTGATGCGCGTGCTAAACAGATTTTCATTTGTCAGTTTATGGTGCCGTGACTACAAATTTATGACAATAACTTTTTATTTCATGGTTAGTCTTTTTAATTGTTAATTATTGTTAAAAATAATAATAAAAGTGGTAGCGGAAATAAAAATGAAATGCGCGCCGATTACATTTCTGCCGCGTTTCTAATTCCTGTTCAGGAGAGTTGATCTGCTTGGGAAGTAAAAAGGAGTTTCCTCTTTTTATGAGAGCTAGAAATGGTCGATTGCTATTTTTCTAACTGTGATAAATAAGAGGAAGTTAACGTGAGAGTTCATAAAAAAAACACTATTCATACCAACAGAAGTCAGTTAAGTGACGCGATTGCGCGCATCGTTTTCGGTGCGACACTGGCGACAATGTCATTGCAGGGTATGGCGCAAAGTTCAGATCAATTGGAAGAAGTCGTTGTGACCGGCAGCTACGCCAAGAGCCTTGAAAAAGCCATCGACATCAAGCGCAACGCGATTGGTTTTTCCGATTCTATTGTTGCCACCGACATTGCCGATTTTCCCGAGCAAAACCTCGCTGAAGCCTTGCAGCGTATGCCCGGTGTTACCATCGAGCGCAACAAAGGTTTGGGCAGTAAAGTGAATGTGCGCAGCTTGCCCAGTGAATTTACTCATGTTTCCATCAACAACCTTTCCACTGCATCGGGCAGCGGTGGCCGCGATGTTGAATTCGATATTTTCGCCTCTGAAATTATTCAAAGTGTGACAGTTAAAAAATCACCCACTGCTGCCGATGAAGAAGGCGGTATTGCCGGTTCAGTGCTGATTTCAACCGCGCGCCCGTTTGACTACAGCGACGCAAAATTTGTCGTCTCGGCCGAAGGTGCACACAATTCTATTTCTGAAGAAATAGACCCTAAAATCTCTATGCTGGCGAGCGATACCTTTGGCGATTTTGGTGCATTGGTTTCGTTTTCGATGGCCGAACGCACTAACAGAACCGATTCCAATTCCGGTATTAATTTTCGTCCAGTGTCGCGCTGGACCGAAAAAACCGGATCATCAAAGTGGCAAGCTGATCAAACAGTTGCGGTACTTGAACGCGACACAGGTGTAGTTATTAGCGATCGTTTCAACAAAGATATAACCAATCGCGTTGTGTTCCATGACAAGATCGGTGATCGCGCTTATTTGAATGAGCAAGACAAGTGGGGCGCAACAGCAGCATTCCAATACCAACCTAGCAGTACATTTAGCCTTGCCTTCGATGCCATGCTCGGTGGCTACGATAACACCGAAGACGAATATGATGCGGCCGCTTACACGGCGTCGAGCATCAGTGCACTGGAAACCGTTCACGCTTACGACAAAACCACATTGGCAAAGCACGGTATTATTGTGTTGACCGATGTTTCTTACGCGGCTACCCAGCACGAATTTTTGAGCAAAGAAAACGTACACGAAACCGATTTTACCCAATACAGTTTGGATATGGATTGGGAAATCGGCGGTTGGTTGATTGAAGGACTTGCCGGTTTTTCGGGTGCAGAAAAAACCTCTGATACCAGCAACCTGAAACACGTTGCCTTTGCACCATCGCGCAGCCGCTACACCAACAACGGTGGTGAAACGCTGGTGAGCGCCAACCCTAACAGCATTGATATGTATAATTCGCCGGAAAAATATTTATTTGATTCCTACGAAGTAAACCTCGAAGAAATTCAGGATGATAAATACGCGGCGCAATTGGATTTTATCAAACCGCTGGAATTAAATTTCCTCAGTGCGTTGGATCAAGTGCAGTTTGGTGCGCGTTATACCGATAAATCCAAAGAGCGCAATCGCGGTAATACCAACGTGCGCGGGCCAAAAGCGGGTGATACTTCCTGGCGCAATGTGCGCACTTTGCAAGACAGTGAGCTGACTCCGGTTTCTGATTTGGTTCCCGGTGGCAGCTATTTATCGCAATCGTCCAATAGCCCGCAGTGGTCACAAGTATCCAATAGCTATGCGCGCGACACCTTCCGCTACGATGGTTTTAAAGTCGATTTTGCCGATAGCGAATACTATCGCGTCGATGAAGAAGTTGTGAGCCTCTATGCCATGGCCGATTTTAAATTTGATCTGGCTGCAATGCCGGTGATGGTTAATGCCGGTGTACGCTCAGTGGACACCTCGGTACTTTCGTTTGGTTATCATCAAATTCAAAACGCGAATGGTTCAACGGGTTACACACCAACGCCTATCTCTAAAGAAGGTAGTTACACTGACATGTTGCCAAGCCTCAATATGAATATGGAATTGCGCGATGGTTTGGTATTGCGCGCGGCGGCTTCGGAAACCTTAATCCGTCCGGCGCTGGGTGATATCGCTTACAAACGCACCGTGAGCCTCAATGATTTTAAATATCGTGACGGTAACCCCGATCTCAAGCCCACNNGTGACCAAATATAATGCCAACGGCACTATCGATGGCGTGTATGATTTTGAGATTTATCAAAAGGTGAATGCTGAAGGCGATTACGATGTGTCCGGTGTGGAATTAATTGCACAATTTCCGTTGAATATGTTGCATGAATCTTTGGATGGTTTTGGTATCAATGCCAACTACACCATGCTGGACAACTCGCTGACCGGTGAATCGGATTTGGGTATTCCTGCTCCACCTGAAGGTCTGGCCGATGAGACTTACAACCTGACGTTCTATTACGAAAATGCAAAATTCGACGCGCGTGTCTCCTACAATTACAAAGACAAATATGTTGAGTACATTGCGAGCGATATGTACCCGGTCTACCGCGAGGCATACGGTCAAACGGATCTATCGCTCGGCTATCAGGTGACCGATGCAATCAAGGTAGTACTTGAGGGCATCAATATGACGGATGAAGAAACCAGTGCATACACAATTGATCCGTCATTCCCATCGATGTACGAATTTTCTGGTCGCCGTATTAGCTTGGGTGTGAGAGCAGATTTTTAAGAATACGCTGAACAGATCTCTTCTCGTCATACCCGCGAACGCGGAACAGGTCTCCTCTCGTCATACCCGCGAACGCGGAACAGATCTCCTCTCGTCATACCCGCGAACGCGGGTATCCATGGCAATTAACAATCTGGACTCCTGCGTTCGCAGGAGTGACGAAAGAAAAATAAAAAAGGATGCTCCGTTTGGGGCATCCTTTTTTCGTTAATGGCTGGGTGAAAAAAGTATTTACACTGCAAAATGCGCAATCTGGGTTTCCAGATTTTTGGTGGTGTCGTCCAGTCGTTGTGCTATTTGTTCTGACTTACGTGCATCCTGATTTAAACTATCGATCAGGTTGACGACCTGGATAATGTTTTTATTAATTTCTTCCGCAGTGTAACTTTGCTCTTCGGCTGCCGTGGCGATTTGCATATTCATCCCCAAAATCGCGGTGATGGATTGGGTGATCTGGTTGATCGATTGCCCCGCTTGACCGGCCATCTCCAGTGTAGCGCCGGTTTTGCTCTGGCTGGTTTTCATCGCATTCATGGCATTGGTCGCGCCGCGTTGTACGGCTTCAATAATCTGCTGGATTTCGGCGGTGGAATCCTGTGTGCGTTTGGCGAGTGAGCGAACCTCGTCGGCCACTACCGCAAAACCGCGCCCCTGCTCACCGGCGCGGGCAGCTTCAATCGCTGCATTGAGCGCGAGCAAGTTGGTTTGTTCGGCCACGTTTTTAATCACATCCAATACACCGCCGATGCGATTGGTATCGGCTTCGAGCTGTGTCATAGCGGTACCGACGCGATTAACCTCGGTGTTCAATTGGTTGATGGCATCGAGAGTGTTGTCCATCATTTTCAAGCCTTGATGTGCATTCTGGTCTGCGCTCTGCGCTGCATCGGCTGCACCACCGGCATTGCTCGCCACTTCCTGCACCGTCGCGGTCATTTCGGTGATGGCGGCAGATACCTGATCGGCGGAGTGATGGGCCTGATCGGTGTAACGCGCTACCGCCGAGGCGCTCTGGCTAATTTGGCTTGATGCGTCAGCGAGTTTCTGCATGGAGTTTTGTACCGTGGTCACCACCTGCACAATACTTTGCTGCACTTGTTGAATATTCCGGCCGAGTTTGCCCAGTTCGCCTGCATCATTCACTTGCAGTGTCTGGCGGAAATTACCGCCCGCGAGTAAAGCGAGATGGTCATTGATATTGGACAGCGGCGTAATAAGGCTTTTGCGCAGGATAATCAGCACCATAAACACTACTAAAACCCCGCCTAGCAGGATCAATGCGCTCGACCAGAATGAGACGCTTTTGCTCGCCGTCAGATTGGTTGCCGTGTCATCGGCGACGCGGGCGCTAATCAGTTGTGCAGATTCTTCCAGTAACTTGCTTGGTTCACGGTCAATACCGGCTACCGCCTTGTCGCCCACACTGGGATCAAAATCTGCCGCTGTAAACGAATCTAATCCGGATTTGTAGCGGCCGTAAGCGGTGTCATGGGCGAGCAAAAACGCCTCGACTTTTGCCCGGCTATCGCCCTTGAGTTCCCCTTTCAGTGCAGTGCCCTGTTGTTGAATATCGCGATGCAGTGTTTCAAATTGTGTCCAATATTGCGTCAGCTTTTGTGGATCCTTACCGCGCAGCAGCACATTTTTCCACTCCTGCACCTGCGTTTTGAACTGGTAGTTCATATGGTTGATGCTGCGCTCTTGCGCCACCGAACCGGCAATTAGCCGGTTGTAGTCGGAGATGGTGTCACTGAGCAGGGAGATGGCGATGCCGCTGATCATTACAAACAAGACGATGCCAGCGCTTACTGCAACCAGCAGGCGCCCTTGGATACTGGAAAAGGAGAGCATGGTAAAAGGCCTTCAAAATGATGGAAGTCCTTCGAGTATAGGAGACAAAACGCGACAGCGATGGTTGGTGCGTCAGGCAATTGCGCTGTAGCGGAAATCGCGCAATTGCACTTTGCCACTACCCGAACAATAAACTCCCACCTTCAAACTTAAAAATCCGCCAAACACATTGTGGTTTAAACCGGATACTTCCATGCGCGTGGGGTGGCGTGTCCAGGTGCGGCCTTCATCCGGTGAATATTCATAGGTGATGACTTGCTGGTCGTTGGTGATGCGAATGCGCAGATTACGTGTTTTGTGCGGGATGCGCGCCCAGCTTTGTTCCTCGGCGTATTGAAAACTTTTAATCGCATCAGCAGTAAAACCCATGCCAACAAACGCTTTGTGATTATAAAAAAGTAGCAAGCCCGCTTCGGCATCACCCACTAAAGTGAAATTCACTTCGACCTGATAGGCGCGATCGCCCACTCCGCAGGTGAGTGGTGATGAGTCAGCGGGTGATGTTCCTTTGGCTGCTAGCTCCAGCATTTTTTTCGCGTACTTTATGCGCGCCATTTCCTGCGTGCCCGGCTGGTGAAAGCACCATTGGGTGCCGATTTTATTGCGTGCAAAATCATCGGATAAGGCGATCCCGTGTGCTCCGCTTGATGCGGGATTGGGTTTGGGTTTGGGTAAGGGCTGTGAAAGATCGCCGCCCATTGCACGGAACCAGCCATCATCGGTCCATTCAATCGGTTCCAGAATGGTTTGTCGGCCAAGGGTTCTAAACCCGTTTTCGTAAGCGTGATAGATCATCCACCAGCCGCTGCTGTTGCCGTTAACGGTAGGGCCTTCAATTAATGTGGCGTGGCCACGTGACCACCAAGGTTCGGCTTCAGATTGCGAGCGCACTAAAGGATTGTGCGGGCAGTGTTCCCATGGGCCGTGAATAGAGTGCGAGCGCGCGGCAATCACCATATGCCCGGTCACTGGCCCGGCCGTGCCACCCACAGCAGTAACTAAATAAAACCAGTCGCCCCGACGCAATAGTTTGGGGCCTTCGGGTGCAAAATTTTCAACGATCCAGTCATCGGGATAGCGCCATGGACTGTAGGCATGTTCGATCTCGCCGTCAGTCGCCAGCCCATCATCGCGTAACCGGATTTTGCGAATACCGTTCACAAATAAATAGCGCTTGCCGTCTTCACCCACGGCATGGCCGGGGTCGATACAGCCATCGATTTTTAAATCAATAGGCTCGCTCCAGGGGCCGCGAATATCGTCCGCCCAAATGACATACGTACCCCAGGGTTTGCCTTCTGGTGCGGCGGGAATATAGATGTAGTAGCGATCGCCGTGTTTGCATAAATCCAGTGCCCACACAGTGCCGATATTTTTTTGCAGGGCAGGGCCGATGGGTGTCCAGTTCACCAGATCGCGCGAGTGCCAAATGATGATGCCGGGATAGGAATTAAACGACGAAAACGTCATGTAGTAATCATCGCCATCTTTCAACACTGTAGGGTCGGGGTGGTCACCGGCGAGAATCGGATTTAAAAAAGTGCCATTGCCTACATCCGCCTTGCGTTGACCTTCAATACCTTTGCCCCAGTGCGGTCTGAAAGGTGTGCAAGGTGTTTGCGGTGCTGCCTGCACTGCGCCGATAAATGTGAGCGGTGATGCGGCAACGCCCGCGAGACAGGCTTTGAAAATAGTTCTGCGGGTGATATCCAGCATGAGTACCTCAGGTAAAGAATGTGAGCGATGAGTGGTGCTTAGTCGGTAGCCGTCATTCCCCAGTAAGAGAGGCGGTCTGTGCGAGCAGAGTCGCTGCGCTGTTTCTACCCTGTAAGCCGGCCTGTAAAGCTTCGCGCGACGTGTGTACAGAACCCTCGTGGAAGACTAAGTCGTAGCCAAACTCCATCGATGAACCCAGCACCAACACAGAGCTTTCCTGCGCAAGGACGTCTATCTTGTCGGTTGGGCGCAGAATGCGGGTAACTGCCTGCGGCAAGAGTTCGCCCGCGCCGGTGTACACGCGTCCCGATACGAGTGCCACCCAGGCAAACTGGTGGTTGAGCGGCAGCTCGTAACACCAGCGTTGGTGGGCGTTTAGCCGTACTACCAGATAATTCACCTGCGAGGGAATCGCGAACTGGCTGCGCTGTTTGTCGTGCCAGCCAATCAATACCTGTACCGGATCGCTCGGCGCCGTTGCTGCCGAATCCAGGTAAGTGGATTGCGCCGGTGCATTTTCCAGCGCGGGTGATAGCGCGATACAGACTTCGATGGCGGCAAAATCGCCGCTGAGCGGCGCGATGGAATAGCCGACGCCGGAACCGGCAATGACCCAAGCCCAGCCACCTTTGCTCAGGCGGCTGCGTTTGCCGGTGGAGTCAGCAAAATCTGCTTCACCCGCCAGCACATAGGTAATGATGGCTTTGCCCGAGGCAGATTGTGTCTCCGGCGTTAGTGTCTGTGCCCCCAACAACCTGAGCGAGACGAAGGGTTGCAACCTTGCCCAGTCTTGTAGCGATCTGAGTAGATTATCCGGCGCGCTATGATCGGCAGCGGTGGTTGTCAGGCTGTGGGGCGATAGGGTGTTCGGTGTCATAGGAATTCCATCCAGCATTATTGTTGGCAAGGGTTATTGGGTGGCGCCGTTCATCAGTGCATCGAATGCCTGTTGATCCAATACCTTGTTATTGGCAATTCGCCTATGTCCCACAGATTAGTAACCTGAGGCTACGCGCGCGAAGGTGATGCACAGCCTGGGAAGTTTGAACGGGAGAGTGTTGCTATAAACCGGTGGGAGACGTTAATGCTTGCGCTAAAAAGGGTATCAATTGGCAAAAAATTGAAGTTTTTTTAATTTAAGTTGAAGTGCCGGGCGTTTTGTCACACAGGTTTTTATAGATTTTGGGGGTGCAACTGTATTCTTCTTTAAACAGTTTATTGAAGTAGGAGACATTTTTGTAACCCACCGAATAGGCTATCTCGGCGATGTTGGCATCCTCGGCTTGTGCCAGCAGCCGCGCCGCTTCGGTCAACCGCAGTTTGTTCAAATAGCCGGTAAAGGTAAAACCCAGCTCGGATTTGAGGATGTCATTAATCTTGGTGCGGCTGACGCCAATCTCACTCGCCATGGCATCGAGGCTCAAATCGGCATTGGCATATTGGGTGGCCATAAAATGCAGGATCGCATTGCGGTCTTTATCGCGCAGTGGTTCCACCGACAGTTGCTGATAGGCAACCAGCGGTCGGTCGCGCTGGATTTTATCGCGCAGTGTACGGATCAAGGCCTGGTTGTGCCGGCGGAACAACCAAACCGCGTAACTCCCCCAGAGCAGCAACATCAATACGCCGAACAGGTAAAGGTAAAACCAATTGTGGCCGATCAGGGTGATTTGACTCAATTGGACATTGGAGTCAGTGTCCATTGGTGTTTGGACGCTGCTGCCAAAGCTGAGCTTGGCTACCTTGTTGAGCGTGTACTCCTTGCGCGATAAATCCACCTTAAACATAGTGAACCACCACTGCGGAGTTTCCAGGCGGGTGAGATCCAGCTCAATTTCACGCCAGTGGGAAGTGCAGGAAAAAAAGGTTGATGGGGCGCGATAAGTTAAAAAGTCCCCGGCTTTTGATACCTGCTCATCAAAGGTGAGCGGGGCGAAGCTAAGGGTGTTGGCGGTGGAGCATTTCGCGCTGAAGACAATTCTATCGAAGGCCGATAAATCCGCTAACTCTGGCTCGGTATTGTCCCCGGTAAACACTAAATTGACTGCGGCAAATGGGTATTGCGTCTGCGATGTCAGGGTGAAATTAAAGTTCAGGCTGAAGGTATCATCGGTAATTTTCAGCTGGGAGCTTCCTCCCTGATAAACATCCGTGTGCGGTTCACTTTTCCACTGCAGATCAGTTTCGCTGACAGGTAACAACGAAACTCGCATAAATGTCTTATCCACGCACACATAACCAATCAGCCCGCTTGCTAACAAGAGACAGAGCAGGCTTACAAGGGCTTGGTTATAAAAGTGCTGCATAAGCGCGCTGCTGTTTTTTAACGCGGAAAGAGGGTTTTTACACCCTCTTTGGTGCCGAGTAGCAATACATCAGCCGGTTGCACTGCAAACAAACCGTTGGTGACTACTCCGGTAATTTGGTTGACTCGGGTTTCCAATCCAACCGGGTCGATAATCTGCAAGTTGTACACGTCGAGAATCACATTGCCGTTATCCGTCACCACACCATCGCGATACACGGGTGTGCCGCCCAGTTTCACCAGTTCGCGGGCGACGTAGGAGCGCGCCATGGGGATAACTTCCACCGGCAGCGGGAACTTGCCCAGGGTGTCGACCAGCTTGGAGCCATCGGCGATGCAGATGAATTTGTCCGCCGCCGAGGTCACGATCTTCTCCCGCGTCAATGCCGCGCCGCCGCCCTTGATCATCGCGCCCTGGGCGTTGATCTCGTCAGCGCCGTCGATATAGACCGGCAGCGAATCCACCTCATTGAGATCGAATACGCGGATGCCATGCGAGCGCAGCCGGGCCGCCGTGGCTTCCGAGGAGGCGACGGCACCCCGGATACGGTCGCGCATCTTGCCCAGTTCGTCGATGAAGAAATTGGCGGTGGAACCGGTGCCAACGCCGATGATGGCGCCGTCTTCCACGTAATCGATCGCTGCGCGGGCAACCGCCTGCTTTTGTTCGTCCTGGGTCATGATGGTGAAGGCAAAAAGGGAAAAGCGGCATTTTACGCGCTTGGCCTTCAAACGTCCTTCATTCAGGCATCGTTCAGACGCTGGTTTCTTCCCCGCTGGTCTTGCGCGGATAGATGCGCAGCAGCACGATGCGCGGTCCGTTCATCTTCTTGACCACCACGTCGAACTGGGCAAAGGCNNTCGATGCCCAGCGCCCGCTCCAGCGTGAAAATCGGCAGGCTGCCCTTGCCCATCAGGGTGCCGTCGTCCAGCCGGGTCCAGTCGTTGTCGCTCTGGCGGAATTCATCGCGGATTTCACCCACCAGCGCGCCCAGCAGGTTGTCCAGGGTCAAAAAACCCAGCGGCTTGTGGCCCTTCATGCCCACCACGGCGAAATGCGGCGCACCGGTGCGGAAACGGCGCATCAGTTCCACCGCCGGCATGCGCGGCGTGACATGCGACACCGGCCGCAGGAATGGCGTCAGGTCGGCGATCTTGCGGCCGTCCTGTTCCGCCAGGAACAGGTCCTTCAGATGAATCACGCCCAGGACCTCGATGCCATCTTCTGCAAAGTACGGATACCGGCTGTAGCGCGTGCGATAGACAGTGGCAAGGTTTTCAGCCAGTGAGCGACCGCGGTGCAAGGCGGCAATTTCATGGATGGGGCGCATCAGGTCGGCCACGTCGAGTTCGCCGAAGTCCAGCGTCTGCGCCAGCACATTCCATTCGTCCGGGCTGAATTTGCTGCTGTTGCGGCTGCTGCGCAGGATCAGTTTCAGTTCTTCGGCCGAATAATGCGTGTCATGGCCACCGGATGCATTCAGGCCAGCCAGGCGCAGCACGCCGTTCGCGCTGGCATTCAACACCCAGATAATCGGGTACATCGTCCAGTAAAAGCTGTACAGCGGCGTTGCAGCCCACAGGCCGACCCGCTCGGGATAACGGATTGCCATCGACTTGGGCGCCAGTTCGCCGACGACGATATGCAGGAAGGAGATCAGGAAGAAGGCAAAGAA
>DQHS01000279.1 GCA_003524365.1 Cellvibrio sp.
GGGAGCAGGGCGTCAATCGACATTGCAACTATCGACATCAAGAGCGCAACTAACAGGGTAAATTCCTGCGAGGAAATTCGTGAAGGCGTGGAGTGGGTTGAGTAATCAGACATAAACGGGGTTCCCTGATAAGTAAACTAGCGCAACGGATAGAATCATATCCAAATACCCATGCCAGGGTCTGTCAGTAAATGTTAATACTGGAGGTATTAAAAGAAATTGCGATAGTTAGTCGAATGAAATGAAAGTAGATCGACAGGGTATGCCGATTTATTTTCATTTGTTGATCAAGGGCATTGTCGCCCTCGATATGAATATCCTGACATTTAGGGGGATATTCAATTGCGTGGGAGTTTATACATAATACCGCCGTCATAAGGCAGTTTTGGCAAATGCTTTTGCATTAACAGTATCGCTTCATCGTATATCTTTTTTACGTCGGGTTTTGTTCCAACTTCCATCCGGCGTGACAGCATAGTGACGGGAAAGAGGCAGGAGCTGGTGTGTTTTACACAGATTGCGCGGCTGCGTCCTAAATCATCCTCATACACTTTCCATTCAAAGGTGGTGGGGAAATCAGCCAGCATTACATTGCCCAGCACGACACCCAGTGCTTGTTGGGTTTCGTGATCATCGACTTCAACTAGTTCGTTATTGATGATGCGTTGCAATGTATCAAGATCGGTTAAATCTCGCCGAAGCGGCGTGCCCGTTTTGGTTTGGGCCAGCTCGTTAACTTTCGTTGTTTCCTGTTCCATCCGATTGTTGTCCATCCAACCCAAATCTGTAATGACCGGTTCTTTTTGAGTAGGTGCGGCACTGGGCTTGCTGACTACGTTAAGTGGCGATTGTTGTGCAATGGTAATAGGTGCCGCACAGATCAAGGCAATAGCCATTAGGTGACTTAAAAATTTCATACACGCCTCGCAATATAAAAAATGAGTAATTAATTTTTTGTTCGAGTTTCGTTGTCCGCAATAGGGTGTTCTTGGGATTTAAAAATCAATGGTTGCGGGTTGATTTCATCCAGTGGAACTGAAAATCCATGGGCATTAACGATATGAATATGCTCACTTTTTAGTTGGCGCGGTTCAGCGACACCACAGGAGTGCGCAATCATGGCAACACTTTTAGTAATGTTGTATTGATAGGCTGCCACACGCTCAGCTTTGTTAGCTGGGTCCAAGCCTTTTTGCAGTTTGAGATTGTGAGTGGTAATACCCGTGGGGCAGGTATTCTTGTGGCACTGCAGTGATTGGATACAACCCAGTGCAAACATAAAGCCGCGTGCACTATTTACAAAATCTGCACCACTGGCAAGCGCCCAAGCAACCATGTGCGGTGTGACGAGTTTGCCAGCAACGATAATTTTAATGCGTTCTTTCAAGCCCGCCTCTGTTAGCAGCGCAGCTACCCAGGGCAGGCTTTCTTTGATCGATAAACCGACGTGATCCATCAAGGGTTGCGGTGCAGCGCCGCTGCCACCATCAGCACTGTCGAGCGTAATAAAATCCGGCGCTGCTTCGATTCCTAACAGGCGAATCTCATTGATTAAATCGACCAACCAATTTTTTTCACCAAGTACCGCTTTAAAACCAACGGGTTTGCCAGTGACATTGCGGATACGATTGATCATTTTTAGCAGATCTGTGACCGAGCGAATATCTGTATGCCCATTCGGGCTGATTGATGCCTGGCCTTCTGCGATGCCGCGAATCAGTGCTACTTCAGCGGAGACTTTTTCGGCGGGTAATATGCCGCCTTTGCCGGGTTTTGCACCTTGGCTTAATTTAATTTCAAACATTTTAATCTGCGGTCTTGCGGCTAAATCTAATAAGCGCGCATCACTTAAATTGCCGTCGAAATCGCGCACGCCGTACTTGGCTGTGCCAATTTGAAACACCAAATCGCAATTGCCTTCTATGTGATAGGGCGATAATCCCCCTTCGCCAGTGTTCAACCAGCAACCTGCTTTTGCTGCACCCTGTGATAAGGCTTTGATGGCAGGGCTGGAAATTGCGCCGTAACTCATACCGGAAATATTAAAGATGGAGTTGGTGGTATAGGGTGTTTTGCAAAAAGGGCCGAGCGTAACGGGGGAGGGTAGAAGAGCATCAGTTTCCATAATAGGAAACGCGGCGTTTAGAAAAATCAGTGTGCCCGGTTCATTTAAACTGAGCGTTGAACCAAAGCCTATGTTGCTATCAATATTTTTCGCGGCACGATACACCCAGGAGCGGTCAGCGCGATTGAAGGGGAATTCCTCGCGATCATTCGCATAAAAATACTGGCGGAAAAATTCGCCGAGATGTTCAAAGAAATAGCGGAAGCGGCCAATGACTGGGTAATTTTTGCGGATGGTGTGGGTATTTTGGGTGATGTCGGTGATATACATAATCACCACCGTCAACAACGCGGCGCCGATCAACACGATAAAACTAACCTCAAGCAAGGTCAGCAGCTTAAGTGCCCAATGTACTTCAGTCATGGTGCTAGGAACTCTTGGTCAGTTTTATTGTTGAGGTTAGGTGTTGAGTGTGGGGCTGTTTCATCTCGGGCTGCACGTGTGCCAATCGGAACTGCGGGATTGCCCGCGAGCTTGGCGTAAGCCGCCACTGATTTGGTCACTATGCTGCCCATCCCGACTACCGCATGGTCGCCAATGGTGATGCCATCTACTATACCTGTGTTGGCGCCAATCCACACATCGCAGCCGATCTGGATTCCTTTGGATGTGACTGGCTGATCGCTGATTAACCGATCGCCATCCATGCCGTGGTTAAACGCGTAGGCATAGGAGTAGGCGGCTATGCGGGTGTTGTCACCAATAACAATCCCCTTGCTGCCGCCATCCAAGCTAACGTGGTGATTAATTGAAACACCTTCGCCCAAAGTAATTGGTCCGTGCAGAACGCAATCGGCGGCAATATAGGAGTTATCGCCAAGCACAATCGCGCGTCCTGGTTCGGCAAATAACCGTGCTTCCGGGGCGATAAAACAATTTTTCCCGATCACGACGGTTTCCATCGCCACTAAATACGCTTGCCATTCATCCTGCCATGCTTGTGCCCAGCTGCGATGCGCAGGTTTCAAGCTCGCATAAAGCCAGGGCATATAGCTCAACCGCAGCTTATGCTGCTGGCGATAGCGTTCGGTATTTTGATCACTCATAGAAAATAGCGGCAGGTTTAAGGAGCGCGGAATTATAGAGGGCAGGGAAGCAAACAGGAAATTGTGGGTGAAAAAAAGGTGTCCGCCGGCTGTAGGTGATTGGTTTGTTTACTTGGCCGCTGGCGCTCTTGCCTAGGCAAAAAGCTGGGCACAACTTAAAACATGGAGCACTGACATGAGCGCTCTTAGGGTAAACCCGTCATTACGACAACCAAAGCGGACACCTGAACTGATTATAGCTAGGCTCACTTTTAGCGCTAGATATATATTAGTTTTTAAAGTCACAAGTCCTTCGTTTTTATAGCCAAAATAATCTTATGGCCGAAAAAATCTGTGGCTGGTACCCTGCGCCTCATCTAAAGTCGAGCAATTGTTTATGTATGACATCGTTGAAAATAATCCGGAATTTGTGGTGATTTATAAAAAGCCGGGCTCTAGTTTTCACAGTGAATCCGGTGAGGCAGGTTTATTTGAGACGGTTAAGCAGCAAGAGGGATTTCGCGAGCTTTTCCCTGTACACCGGCTCGATAAAATTACTTCAGGGTTATTGGTGATGGCGAAAACTGCAGAGGTCAATAAATTGCTCACAGAAGCGTTTAGTCAGCGTCAAGTGCAAAAATATTATCTTGCGATTAGCACGAAAAAACCTAATAAAAAACAGGGGCTGATAAAGGGCGATATGGCGCCCTCCCGTCGCGGTGCATGGAAACTACTCACCACCCAAGACAACCCTGCGATTACCCAATTCTTTAGCAAAAGTATCAGTGCGGGGCGCCGTTTGTTTATCGTTAAACCCCATACCGGAAAAACACACCAAATTCGTGTGGCATTAAAAAGTATCGGTGCGCCGATTGCGGGGGATTCACTTTATGGTGATTCAGTGCAAAGCGACGCTTGTGATCGCTGTTATTTACATGCCTACAGCATCGCGTTTTCGCTTGGTGAAAAGCAGTATCGATTTACTGAATTACCACGCGAAGGTGAAATTTTTAGCGATGATTTTTTTGCCGAGGCGATACAAGAATGGCGCGAGCCATGGTTGTTGTCTTGGCCGCAGCTAGTCCCCCGTGCACAGTCAGCGGAAAAAACCTGATGCGGTTTTTAATGGGGGTTGGTATAGCAATTGTGCTGGCATTATCAGCAGTGGCGGTGGGTCATTTTTATCCATTAACTGTCACAGCAGAAAAACCGGCTGTTGACGCAGAATACAAGTTTTTTAAAACTGCATGTTGGTTTGACGCCGACTGGACGACCACTATTACATGCGGCGAATTGCAAACACCGGAGCAATTCCGCTTGGCTGTAGTCATTTTGCACAATGATGCTGAACAGCGGCGCGCTGATCCAATTGTGTATTTACAAGGCGGGCCTGGTGCGAGTGCACGTTTACACACCGATGGAATAAAAAGCTGGCTCAATTGGCTGCGTTACAGCAACACGCAGCGCGATTTGATTTTGATCGATACGCGCGGTACCGGCCGCAGTAAACCGGCACTGGTGTGCGCTGAATATAATCAATTTAACCAGCAGTTACTGCGCCAAGATATTGCTCTGGGCGATGAGTTGGCACAGGGCTACGATGTGGCTGCACAATGTTTTGCATCTTCAGTGCAGGCAAATCCCCAGCTGGATTACCGTAATTTTAGCACTCAAAGGTCAGCACAGGATGTGCGCGCATTAATGGCACAGCTTGAGTATCAAGAGTGGAATATTCTCGGCGTTTCCTACGGCACCCGGCTGGCACTGGAGATTGCCTTACAAGAGCAGCTGGCACCACAAGCAATAAAACTGAAATCCATGATTTTGGATTCGGTTTATCCCGCCGGTTTTGGCGGTGTACAAACCTGGCCGCAGGTATTGGATGAGGGAATGCAGCAGTTCTTTAAAGGGTGCAGTGAGCAGCAAGAATGCATTAAAAAATTAAATCCGTCTTCTGAGACTAATCTCGTCTCACTCGAACAGCGCTTTATGCAAACGCTGCGCAATTTACAGCGTAATCCAATCGCCATCACCATTAAGCGTTGGGATGGCGAAGCGCCGGTAAATTTTGTGGTAAATGATCATCGCTTTTTATCGGCCACCTTTGCCGCCGTTTATAACCCAAGCGATTGGCCGACCATTATTGATGCAATAAATGAGGTAGATGCGCAGCGTTCAGATTTACTAAAACCCTTGATCGAGCCGTTTATCAACAACAGCATGACCAGTGATTTTAATAGTTTAACCTTCACCGCAGTGGATTGCGCCGATAATCCTGTTCTTACAGAAACAGATTACACAGCAGCATTGGTAAGGTATCCATTATTGCAGGAGTACACCCGCGATCAATGGCGCTATCAGCTCTGTCACAGTTTGCCGAGTGAATCGCCATTGGTAAAATCTGCACCACAAATTCCAACGTTATTGCTAGCGGGCGCACTAGACCCGATAACTCCGGTGAGTTGGGCGCTAGCGGTGAATCAGCAATGGCCACAAAGCCAATTGTTAGTGCGTGAAAAAATCGCGCATTCGGTATTGGGGAGTGATACTTGTCTGCTTGAGCATCTCGATGAATTTTTTAATCAACCAGATGAAAAATTTACCGCTTGTGCAGAAGAGCGCGAAAATTAGTTGAGCTATTTTTTTATTGCTAATAGAAAACAAAAAGGCCGCACTAAGTGCGACCTTTTTGTTTTTTGATTTGGCTCCGCCTGCTGGACTCGAACCAGCGACCCAATGATTAACAGTCATTTGCTCTACCGACTGAGCTAAGGCGGAATTGTGCTCTTCATCGCGAAGAGGCGCGCATCATATAGAGACAAAAAATAACGGTCAACCGTTTTAATAAATCGAATTTGGTTTTAGTCGGCATAAAAACAAAAAAAGACGCCGAGGCGTCTTTTTTAGTGTGCGGATAAAAAACGACTTATTCGTATTTGCACAAATAAGAGGTTTCTACGTCTGCAGATACTTTGAAGCGTTGGTTAGCTTCAACAATAAAAGTTTGACCGGCTGCGAAAGTTTCTGCTTTATCGCTACCTGGCAGTACAACAGTCAGGCTGCCGCTTACAACGGTCATGTATTCTTTTTGGCTAGTGCCGAATTCGTAATCGCCTTTGGCCATTACACCAATGGTTGCTGGCAGGGTTTCGGTTTGGAATGCGATAGATTTAACTGCGCCACCAAAGTATTCGTTAACTTTAAACATGGGATGCTCCGCTCAAGGTGGGTAGTGGATAAAAGTGCCTTTCACCGGCACAAGAGGTTCAAGATAAAAAAGTACAGGCACAAAAAAGGCCGCATAAATGCGACCTTTTTGCTTAAATTTGGCTCCGCCTGCTGGACTCGAACCAGCGACCCAATGATTAACAGTCATTTGCTCTACCGACTGAGCTAAGGCGGATCGGTGACTTCCTCTGTGGAAGTGGTGCGCATGATATAGAGGCAGTTTTGGTTGGTCAACCGTTTTTTAGCCCTTTTAGTTAACTTTCCCCGCAAAAAAACCTCAATAAATTCAAGGCTGTTTATTAATCCTGCAAGCTGTATTTTCGCTATCCAAAATGTTCTGGATAGATATCAGATTCAGGTTATTTTTTCACCTGAATTCTTGGTTAAAGCCCCAGTTGGATAACCTTGAAGCTGCCATTATCAATCACTACCTTGATCTGGCTGAATAGGGGCGCTGCCTTACGCTCCAGTGGGATAAATTGGTTTACCACAAAGAGCGCAATACCCTGCGGTGCCAATAGGTGCTTGGCGCTGAGGAGGAATTTGTCCGTTAGGTCGCCATCTATCCCAAACCCCTGATGGAAGGGTGGATTACACAGCAGCAAATCTACCTTTGCACGGATACTTTTGCCCGCATCAGCGGCGACAACCTCTCCATTTAGCTGATTGTGTTGCAGGTTCTGCTGGGCTAGCTGCAGCGCGGCAGCATTGTTGTCGGTCAATGTCCAATGGTTGATGCTTTTGCAGATATCGAGACTCGCGGCCGCGATGGTCAGATAGCCATAACCGCAACCCAAATCCACGCCGGTGTTAAGCGGATTGGGTAGTGGTGATAATTGTTTGAGTTGTTCGATAAGCAATGCGCTGCCCGCATCCACCTTATTCCAGCCGAATAAACCGGGTTTGCTTAGCAGCTTGAGCCCTGAGTCCAGAGCAATCGGGCGCGGCTGCCGGTAGTCGCTATCATCCAATAATAGCGCTGCGTCATATTCCGTATATTTGCTGAGCTTGGCTGAATAAACCGGGCCATTTTTGACAATATTTTTTCCGCTACCCAGCAGCTTGGCGATTTTTTCGATATAGGTTTTTGTCCCTTCATTTTTATATCCCGCCAGCAATAATTGCCCGCCGGGTTTCAGGCAGCGCCAAGCTTGGTTGAGCAAGTGATGCACAACGGGCTTTTCTTTGGATACGCGATAGAAAATTTTATCGAGGCTGTTATCAGCAATTTCGCTGCAATCAAAATCATTAAATGCAGTGGTGAAGCCGCGCGCTTTTGCCTGCTCGGCAACATCCCAGCGATTGGTGAGCACCAATAACTGTTCCTGGTGCAATGCAGTGGGCAATGTATTGAGCGCATTTTCGTCGGTGCACCACAAAAAGCGTGCATTTTTATCGGCGTTGAGTGCGGTTAATTCCTGAGTGATCCAGTTGAGCGGTAAGTCATTCATGGTGCTACGCTCTTTATTTCGTCAGCGGTTAGTGCGCGATATTCGCCGGGCGCTAACGCTGGATCCAATTGAATGCTGCCAATACTTTCGCGATGCAATGCCACCACGAGATTGCCCGCCGCCGCAAACATACGTTTTACTTGATGGTATTTGCCTTCATGAATTGTCAGGCGCGCTTCATGGCTGGTAATTAATTCCAGTTGCGCAGGGCGAGTCAATGATTTTTCGCTATGCAATTGCACACCAGCTGCAAAAAGTGCAGCAGTCTCAGCGCTGATGGGATCAGCGGTAGTAACGCGATACACTTTATCGCACTCATGGCGCGGTGAAGTGATGCGGTGGTTCCATTGACCATCGTCAGTTAATAAAACCAATCCGGTAGTATCTATATCCAGGCGCCCAACAATTTGTAATTCCTGCCAGCGCGGCAAGCGAATTAAATCGACTACAACCGGGTAATCGCTATCGCTATTGGCACACACATATCCCAAGGGTTTATGCAGCATTAAATAGCGTGTTTGAAATGCTTCCACCTGTTTTCCGTCAAGCGTAATTATTTCGTCGCCCCGTAATTTTTGGTCACCTTTTTTAGCAATAACATCATTCACGCTGACTCTGCCTGCTTTGATGGCTTGCTGGATAAGGGAGCGCGATGAGTCGCTGTTTTGGCTGAGAAATTTATCGAGACGCATTAGTAATCCTGAGCGGTAATCCAATTCGAGGGTAGGGTATGTTCCCAGCCGAACTGGCGAATGATATTGGTGAATTTAGTGGAGAGCGGCGCTGTTAATGTCAGCGCTTCGTTGGTTATCGGGTGAATAAATTGCATTTCAGTCGATGCGAGCATTAGTCCATCGCAAACGAATTTTTCCTGAAAAAAACGGTTGTGATTACCCTTTCCGTGTTTGGCATCGCCAATAATAGGGTGGCTGATATGTTTTAAATGGCGGCGGATTTGATGCTTGCGTCCAGTTTGCGGCGTGCATTGCACCAGCGAATAGCGAGTGCAGGGATATTTATCGATGCTAAACGGAAATTCGATCTGCGCCAGTGTTTTGAATTCGGTAACCGCTTCTTGCGCTGGTTTATCTGCGCGCGCTTTTTTATCCGCGTATTTATCCAGCTCTTCAACGAGCGGATGGTCAATAATTCCTTGCACGGGAGCAAAACCACGTACTAATGCCACATAGGTTTTGATCAGTGCATGGCGAGTAAAAATATTGCCTAATTGCCGCGCAACGTCTGTCGAAAGCGCAAATACCAATACCCCGGAGGTGGGTTTATCCAAACGGTGGATTGGATAAACCATTTGTCCGATTTGATCGCGCAACAACTGCACGGCAAAACGTGTTTCGTGGCGATCAATTTCGCTGCGATGAACCAATAATCCACCTGGCTTATTGATGGCAACCAGATAGTCATCGCGATAAATGATCGGCAGTATTTCTGTCATTGGGTTGGCTTATAAAATGATTTTTTTTAAACATATCGGGCTATAAAAATAAAAGCAGGCGAGTGCCTGCTTTTATCGGTGAAGCTTTGAGCTGCGCTAAAAATTATTGCGCGCTTGTTTCTGCTTCAGATGCACTACTACCGGTTTCATTGCTACAGCTAAATCCCCAGCCGCTTTGCTTTTCGGCAAACTCTGCCGCTTTGGCTTCGCATTGGCCTTCGGTGCTTTCATAGCTCCACAGGGTTTGTGCGTCGCCATCTTTGGTGTAGCTCACTGTGCATGGCACCGGTTTGTCGGTTGATGCATAAACGACTTCAATAACGCGCTCGGCATTGCCCATCTTGCAGGTATATTTAACTGCATCATTTGCAGTGGCAGAAACGCTCACTACCAACAAACTACCCAATAAGAGAAATTTACGCATTTGATCTTTACTCCTTAAAAGTTAAATAGCGATACGAACAATAATGACCAGTGATATTACAACGATACAAAAAACGAAAATGTAAAAAAATTAACCTATTTTCTTTTCACCCGAGTCTACGGTTTGGTAAATCAGCGTGTTGATTGTCATTGGGCCTACACCGCCGGGAACAGGCGTATAAGCAGCAACGCGATCAACCAGTGGTTTCAATTCGATATCGCCCACACCGCCGGGATGGTAGCCAGCATCAACTACCACAGCGCCATCTTTAATCCACTCGGCTTTAATAAATTCCGGCTTGCCAACAGCACCAACCAAAATATCGGCCTGCTTAATTAAAGCCGGTAAATTTTGTGTGCGCGAATGGCAGATGGTGACAGTGGCATTGGCGTTAAGCAGCATCAGCGCCATTGGTTTGCCCAGAATAGGGCTGCGGCCTACGACCACAGCGTGCTTGCCGGCGAGTTCAATACCGTAACCTTCAAGCAAACGCATAATGCCTTTTGGCGTTGCGCAGCCATAAGCTTCTTCACCCATGCTCATGCGNNACCTAAACAGGTTACGCCATCCACATCTTTTTCCGCACTGATTGCATCAAAGCACAAGCGCTCGTCAATTTGGTGTGGAACCGGGTGCTGCAACAAAATGCCGTGCACGTTAGGGTTGTTATTCAATTCCTGGATTTTGGCGAGCAATTGCTCGGTTGTGGTAGATGAAGGCATCTCCACTTTCAATGACTCCATACCAATACGGGTACAGGCATTGCCTTTCATTTTCACATAGGTCGCGGAAGCTGGGTCATCGCCCACCAGAATGGTCGCCAGAATAGGGGTTTGGCCATTGCTACGCGCCTTTAATGCAGCAACGCGAGCAGAGAGTTCCTGTTCAGTTTTTTCGGCAAGGGCTTTGCCATCCAATACAAGTGCGGACATGGGCGCTAATTACCTGTGTAGTAAATGATGAAGGGGGTGGGTCTGAGGTCGCGCATTTTCCCACAGTGAGGGTGGGGCGCCAAGGGAATTAAGGTGGATGGGTGGAAATATCGGGTTTTGGGGAAAAATTGGAAGGTGGTTTAAGATGTTTTGGTGTGGACGAGTAATGCCGCCACAGCTAGTTAGGTCTTTACGATCTGAGGGGGCAATTGGCTGTACCGATTTCCAAATCCCCAATGGCTCGCTAATCCGTTCCAAAACATCTCGTGACCTTGACGGGTAAATTTGCACCTTAGATTGGAATAAGCCCTTGCTGAAAGCCTCCAGGTCTGGGATGGTCGTGGCTGAGACTTGCCTCGTAGTTTGTGGAGTTGTTGCATTCTGTAGGCGTGCGCGCATATACGAATATATTGCTTGAATAAATGTCTGAAGTTATAACAATAACCTTAGCTTCATTGATTTTTATTGCAGCCCTATTAAGGGGGGAATTGAGTCGCTCATGAATAATTTTCGGCAGTTATTTTTTAAACAATCATAAAGAAAATATATGGAGAATCGACATGGTAGAAGGCTATAGAATAAGCAGCAAGAAATCAGACCTGGATTTCAGTGTTATCCACTCTTTCATATCAACCACCTATTGGGCCAAAGGAATATCTGCTGAAACAATGCAAAAAGCGATTGATCATGCNNGATACCGCAACCTTCGCTTATCTTTCAGATGTGTTTATTCTGGATGCACATCGTGAGAAGGGGTTGAGTAAGTGGTTGATGGAAGAAATTGTCGCGCATCCCGATCTGCAAAATTTGCGTCGTTTTGTGTTGGTAACCAAAGATGCTCATGGTTTGTATGAGCAATTCGGGTTCGGCGCCATTTCTCATCCTGATGATTATATGGAAAAGTGGGAGCCCAACATCTATCAACGCTGAGTTGAAACCATGCTGACATAAACTGGCCGCATTTGGACTATCCTGTTTAATCCACTTCTTATCCCCCTCGCTTAAATACACAAGGAAATATTTATGGCAATCACCCGCATCAATCATTTTGAAGCTAAAGTCGGTTCGGAACAGGCGTTGTATGAATTTTTGCAGTCGGTCATTTCAGTTGTTAAAAAATGCACTGGCTGTCTTGGTTGTCAGTTGTTGCGCAGTATTGAAAATCCCGCAAATCTTGTGATTATTGAGCAGTGGGATAATATTGAATCGCACAAACAAGCAGCAAACGCAATTCCGCCAGAAACACTAAAAGATGCATTTGCATTGTTTGCAAAACCGCCCGCCGGCGTCTATTACGCCGTTTGATATCGTATTGTTTGGTTACATTCCTATAACTAACACGGAGATGTTTTATATGAGCGATACAATTCACGGTTTAGATGGTAATCCTCGCTGCAAATGGTGTGCGGTGGCGCCCGATTTTTTGGATTATCACGATAAAGAATGGGGCTTTCCTGTAGCGGATGATGTTCGGTTGTTTGAAAAGCTTTGTCTGGAAGGTTTTCAGTCAGGTCTGAGTTGGCGGACCATTCTTGCCAAGAGGGAAAATTTCCGCGCGGCATTTTCCCGATTCGATTTTAATAAAGTTGCCAAGTTTACTGAGCGTGATATTGGCCGCTTACTGCAAGACGAAGGTATCGTTCGCCATCGCGGAAAAATTGAAGCAGTTATTAACAACGCCAAGTGCCTGCAAGAACTGATCAAGCGCGAAGGTTCTTTTGCCGCCTTTATCTGGCGTTACGAGCCAAAAGCAGATGGGCTGGCTGAGCCGCAAACGGCGTCTACCTCAACTGCATCAGTAGCTTTATCTAAAGAGTTGAAAAAGCAAGGCTGGAAATTTGTCGGGCCGACAACGGTATATGCGTTTATGCAGGCGATGGGTTTGATTAATGATCATCATCAGGATTGTGTAACGCGAGTTAAGGTTGAACAGGCACGCAGGAAATTCAAGCGTCCATAGACAAAAGGAGAAAAGTTTATTATGAGTTATGAAACATTGGATGCCATTGCGGATGCCTACACTCCACTGCTGCTAATCTTGTTTTTAATCGGGCTAGGGGTGAATTTGTATCGATGCTGGCCGAACTATCGTGAATCGGTTTCGCAATTTATTTTTTTGTTTCTACTGCTGATCGTATCTTACAGTTTTATGTTTATCGATAAGTCTTTTGGTTTGTGGTCCGCGTTTGGCGCGGACTACAGCACTCACACTGCAGTGGCGTTATCGCTGGCATTTTCGCTTTGTATACTTGCACCGCGCCGTGCAAGATGGATCGTGGGTTCAATGTTCGCTTATGCGGCGTTAATGGTTTACCAGCAATATCACTCGGTATTGGATATTGTATCTACCGCTGCTGTGACCTCGCTATTTGCGTTGTCGTTTTTTCGAGTGATATTTAACAAGAAGAAACGAATTGCAAAGTTAGTTAATTAATTTTAGTGAATCTATGTAAGGAGGCTAAAAATGATGTTATTGAAAGTTGCCGGTTGGTTGGTATTTGTGGCGGCGCTGCTGCATGTGGGAATTATTGTTGGCGGCGCAGATTGGTATCGGTTTTTTGGCGCTGGCGAACCTATGGCGGTAATGAGCGAGCAGGGATTGTGGTATCCCGCGATTGTCACTGCATGTATTGCGGCATTACTATTCATATGGTCTCTCTACGCATTTTCTGGTGCCGGGCTGATTCGCCGCTTACCGTTATTAAAAACAGCTTTACTGGTTATAGGTGCTATCTTTTTACTGCGCGGATTACTAGCGGTGCCTTTGTTGTTTTTCGCCGACTCACCCTACATGGCGGAGCTAAAAGAGAAAATGGTTTTCATGTTGGTTACGTCATTGCTTTGCTTGTTGTTAGCGGTTGGTTATCTCAGAGGGGTTTGGTTGCTTTACCGCCAGCGTGGTAAGGTATAAGCAAGCACTTCACATTTCGTTTAATTGCAGATAATAAAATCGATTCTGGATAGTGACTTATGTATTTACCAAAAATCCACGAAGAAACCCGCGTTGAAATTTTGCATCAATTAATTCATTCTCATCCATTGGGTACATGGGTGGTGTTGGGCGAGGGGGAGTTGGTGGCTAATCCAATTCCCTTTTTTATTGACAGCTCACGTGGCGAGTTTGGAACATTAATGGCGCACGTATCGCGTGCGAACCCGGTGTGGGATTTGCCGGTATCCAGTGTTCCTTCGCTGGTGAGTTTTCAGGGGGCGCAAACTTACATCACTCCGTCTTGGTACCCCAGCAAACAGGAGCATGGAAAAGCAGTGCCGACCTGGAATTATGTGGTGGTGCAGGCGCAGGGTGTTCCGCGCTTTATTGAAGACCGCGAATGGTTGCTTGCACATGTCGAATTACTCACGCAGCAACACGAATGCAAACAGGAAGTGCAGTGGAAAGTAAAAGATGTACCTGATGATTATATCGAACGTTTGTTGGGTGCTATCGTGGGTGTGGAAATTCCTATCCAACAGCTAACTGGCAAATGGAAAATCAGCCAGAATCGACCTGAGGTCGATAAAAAAGGCATCATTAACGGCCTTGAAAACAACGGTGATGAACATTCGTTAGCCGTGGCAAATTGGGTGCGTGGCACCTTGGGACAATAGCGCGAATTTAAAAGTGTGGATTTAATATGTCATTCGATTTTGACCAGGAAATTCAGCGCGAAAATACCGGCTCTGTAAAATTTGATGGTCGCCAACAATATTTTGGCACTACCGATGTATTACCCCTGTGGGTGGCCGATATGGATTTTGCGGTGCCAGAGTGTGTGACGCGCGCGTTGCAAGAGCGAATTAATCACCCAGTATTTGGTTACACACTTTATCCCGACAGTATTTATCAATCAATAATCGATTGGTTTCAGCGCCGTCACCAATGGACAATTGAGCGCGAGTGGATTGTATTTGCGCCGGGCGTAGTACCTTCGTTGTTTGCAGCAGCCAAAGCCTTTGCCAAAGAAGGCGAGGGTGTGATTGTGCAATCACCGGTATATTTTCCATTTTTTTCGGCTGTGACGACCAACAATCGTAAGCTGATTAATAATCCATTGCGTGAGATCAACGGTCGTTATGAAATTGATTTTGAACACCTTGAGTATTGTGCAGAGCAGGGTGCAAAGTTATTGATGTTGTGCACTCCGCACAACCCTGTCGGACGGGTGTGGAGTGAAATGGAATTACAGAGAGTGTTAGAAATTAGTCGCCGTTACGACTTAATCATTCTCTCTGACGATATCCATTGCGATTTAATTTATTCAGGCGTTAAGCACACCATGCTCGGCCGCCTTGCACAACCGGGTGATAAAATTATCACCACCATTGCACCCAATAAAAGTTTCAATATTCCCGGTTTGGGTTTATCGGCGTTGGTAATTCCTAATGCGGCTGAACGCAATGCAATGAAACACATCTTTGAATCCCTGCATGTTGGCAATTACAACCCTCTGAGTATTGCTGCGTTTGAAGCGGCTTATCGAGAAGGCGATCAGTGGTTGGATGCATTGATGCGTTATCTGGAAGTCACACGGGATTTTGCCGCCGATTTTATCACACGGGAAATCCCTCAAATTAAACTGATAAAACCTGAAGCCACTTATCTGTTGTGGCTGGATTGTCGTGAGTTGGGAATGAGCGATCCCGTTTTGCGGGATTTTTTCATCAAGCAATGTAAAGTTGGCATGAATCCCGGGACTGTTTTTGGTCAAGGAGGTAATG
>DQHS01000254.1 GCA_003524365.1 Cellvibrio sp.
TTAACTACTACTTCACCGTAAACACAGCAACACGCGGTGAAGCCAACAATAACAACCAGCCCCATCAGTGGACAGTTCGATAACCATGTGGTGAAACCCTGCAGTAAGGACTAGTGCGTCAACAAGAGGGATCTTGTGAATTACCAACCGGTACCTGCAAAGGTGCCGTTTTTTTGCATTAAGGCATCGCTGGCATACTGTGTCCACCGCACTTTTCCGGTAAGCTGCGCGCACTTTTGTTGCACTGACGCGGGCTTCATGAAAGACCAACTGGCTCCTACATTGTTTAAACTGCTGGCTCTGCTGCCGCTCGGCATGTTGCGCGCGTTGGGTAGTGCTGTCGGTTTATTGATGTGGCTGCTCAATGGCCGCGCCGCCAAGGTTACTCGCGAGAATATCGCTCTCTGTTTTCCCGAATTATCGCCCGCTGAACAAACCCGTCTCACTCGCCAAAGCTTGCAAGAAACCGCCAAAACGGCGATGGAAGCGGGCGCTATTTGGCGCAATTCCTGGGCGTGGCTACAAGGCAAGATTGTGGCGCTGGAGGGCGATGAAATCCTGCGGTCAAAATTGTCCGAAGGCAAGGGTGTGTTGGTGCTTGCACCGCATCACGGCAATTGGGAAGTGGTTGCGCCTTATCTCGCAAGCGTTGCCAACCTTACCGCGATGTATCAACCGCTCGATAATCCGAAAATGGACGAGCTGGTGCTGGCTGGGCGCAGCAAACTCAATATCACTATGGCGCCCACCAATCGCAAAGGGGTGATGATGCTGTTCAAGGCGCTGCAGGGCGGTACTATTGTCGGCATTCTGCCTGATCAGGTACCGGCGCGCGATGCAGGCGGAGAAATCGCCCCGTTTTTTGGACAACCTGCACTGACCATGACACTGGTGCAGGGTTTGATCCAGCGCACTGGCTGTGCGGTTTGCTCTTGCTATGCCGAGCGCGTGGCGGGTGGTTTCAAACTGGTGGTGATTGAGGCGGACGCGCAGATTTACAGCGCGGATCCCGTTACCTCGGTAACCGGTTTGAATTCCAGCGTGGCGGCTTGCGTACGTCGCGCACCAGCGCAGTACCAATGGGAATACAAGCGCTTTCGCCGCTTGCCTGAGCCTTATCCCAAGCGTTACAAGTTCAAATGAGTTGAGTGGGTGCAACCGACAAGAGGGCGTGATAAATGGGGCGTGATAAATCACGCCCCTACTGTAGGGGCGCAATTTATTGCGCCCCATTTATTGCGCCCTATTTATTTCTTTATGAGGGAGCCTTAAATCGTTGCACAAGGATGTGTTAGCAAACTTCAGCGGCTACAATGAGCCCACTGTTTTTTAATAACTATTTTCCTGAGATTTCTGGTTGTTGTGATGAATAAAAAAACGGTTTTGATGGTATCTGGCTCGCTGCGCAATCTGGTTCTGGCCACTCTGGCGATAACATCGCTCAGCGCCTGTACCCAAAGTAAGCTTCAGCAGCAAATGCAGGCGGAATTGGGCACGGCGCAGGCTTGCATTGCTAAGCAGGAGGCGCAGGGGCAGCAACTAAGCGAGCAGCAGGCGGAGACCTTGCGCCAGCTGCAGCGGGTGCAGCAGCAGTTGGTTTTGCAGCAAATGGCGATAGAAGCCAAGCCACAGGTTATCGAGCGTATTGTGCCTCAAGGTAAATGCCCGCCAGTGCGCACCGCTAACAACAAAACAAGTCAGACCAGAGAGCAGCCAACCACCGACAAACAAATCGTCGGCTTACGCGAGCAGGCGCTAATTGCCGGTTTGAATATTGTGATGCAGGCGCGTATTAGCACGAGTGTGGCCAATTCCGTAGTAGACGCGCGCAATATCCAGATGTTCGAGCGCAACGGTGAAGAGTGGGTACGCTTCACTATCTACAATCCCGAGACCAAAGAACCCCATGTGCTTGAACGCAAACGCTTGCGATTCCAAACCGTGCAGACCGCCAACCCCACACCCGATCGCCGCCCAGTCGTTGAGATTCGCTTCACCATCGGCAAACTCACCCAGAAGGGTGAATTTATTCTTGCTGATCGCAGCGCTTCCGAATATCCCATTCTGATCGGACGCAACCTGCTGCGCGATGTAATGCTAGTGGATGTGAGCGGCAATAACCTCGCACCGCTGCAACGGGTTGAAGATGCTGCCAGCAGTTCCAGTTCCGCTGCGAAAAAATAATTGATCAACGAGCGCCAGCCATTTGCGCTGGCGTTGCAAGGCTTTCCCCTAAGGAACACGTTCATGAAAAAAGCTTCACGCGCCCCCTTTTACGCCGTTATCGGCTTGCTTGCGCTGGNNAATGGAAATCCCGTTCACACCTGGTGTGCAAAAACCCGTGTGGCTGATTGAGGCGCGCATCGATTTTGACGCGACCGGCGAACCGGTCACCGCCCGTTTGGGTCTGCCGGATGATCCACCCGGTTATCGCAGTTTCAGTGAGCAGGCCGCCGCGCCCGGTTACGGTTATTCCGTGGTGAGCGAAGACGGTGTGCGTCGCGGCGAGTGGTCCAAACGCGAAGCGACTGGTGCGCAGACTATCTATTACAAAACCCAATTTATCGAAGTGGATTCAACCTCCTCCACGCCTGCCCCCTTTGAGGTACCTACCGCTTCGCATGTGGATTGGGACGGTTCATCGCAAGAGGCCGCCGCGCTACAAGTGCTGGATACCGCCTACGCCAAGTCCAGCACCCCGCAAAGTCTGGCGCGCGAGCTGATCAAATTGTTCAACTCCGAGACGCTCGACCAAAACTCCGCGCTATTGCTTTCTGCGCAAACTGAAAAATCGGCGCTGCTGGAAAAGCTAATCAATCAAGCAGGTATACCGGCGCGTCCGGCGCTGGGTCTGTATCTGGAGGATGCCCGTCGCCATCAAAGTCTGACCCGGCTGGTACAAGTTTACGACGGCGAAGAATGGGTGCTGTTTAAACCCTACACCGGCGAACAGGGTGTACCGGAGAACCTGCTGCTGTGGCATACCGGCGGCGAATCGATTCTGGATGTGGCGGGCGGCAACCGTTCGCGTGTGCGTTTCTCGATGATCCACCAGACCGTACCGGCGCTGGATTTGATCAAAGCGCAATACAAAGACAGCGTATTTAGCGTGCTCAGCATCCAGCACTTGCCGATTGAAGAGCAGAGCATGTTCAAGTTGCTACTGCTGTTGCCGATCGGTGCTCTGGTGGTGGTGTTTATGCGCATTATCATCGGCCTCAAAACCTCCGGCACATTTATGCCGATTTTGATCGCCATGGCATTTTTGCAGACGTCACTGTTCCTGGGTTTGGCGAGTTTTATCTCAGTGGTGGCGATGGGGCTGGTGTTACGGACCTATTTATCGCGGCTCAACCTACTACTGATTTCGAGGATTGCGACCTTGGTAGTGCTGGTGATTTTCATCATCTCGGCGCTCAGTTTGATCGGCTACCAGATGGGCTTTAACACCGGCATGACCATCACCTTCTTCCCGATGATCATCATCGCTTGGACAATTGAGCGTATGTCGATTCTCTGGGAAGAAGAGGGCCCCAAAGAAGTATTGGTACAAGGCGGCGGCAGCCTTTTGGTAGCAGTGCTCGCCTACACCTTGATGCAGTTTGAGTTGGTTGGTCACCTCACGTTTAACTTCCCTGAGCTGAATCTCGTCGCGCTGGCGTTGATTATGTTGATGGGTCAATACACCGGCTACAAACTCTCTGAATTGCGCCGTTTCCGCGCCATGGTGGATAACGAGGAAACCGTTAAAAGCAATGAACCGAGTAAGGGAACTGGTGTATGAGTCAGGCGCCATCTACTGCTGTAGCCAGCTCGCCGGCAACCACCAAAGCGGCTGCGCCGGTTAGTGTAAAACACTGGTGGAATTCCTGGGTTAGCCCCTGGCGGTTAAAGCGCATGGGCATACTCGGTATGAACTGCCGCAACCACGATTTTATCGCCGCCTACAATCCGCGTAGTTTGTTCCCCTTGGTGGATAACAAACTCAAAACCAAATTGTTGGCAGAAGAGTACGAAGTCGCCACCCCGAAGTTGTTTTTCGTGGTCAACGTCCAGCATGAAATTGCAACCATCGAAGACAAACTTATGGCGCTTGACGCCTTTGCCGTCAAACCGGCCAAGGGTTCAGGCGGTAAAGGGATTCTGGTGATCATCGGCCGCCGTGGCGACAAGTTCATCAAATCCTCCGGTGCGGAAATCACCATCGAAGATATCAAGCGCCATATGACCAATGCCCTCGCTGGCTTGTATTCATTAGGCGGTAAGCCCGATGTGGTGATAGTCGAAGACCTGATCCAGTTCGACGACTACTTCAAGGATTACTCTTACGAAGGCGTGCCGGATATCCGCATCATCATCTTCAAAGGCTATCCGGTAATGGCCATGTTGCGCCTCGCGACCCACAAGTCCGACGGTAAAGCTAACCTGCACCAAGGCGCGGTAGGCGTTGGTTTGGATATCGCCACCGGCCGCGCACTCAAAGCCGTGCAACACTCCAAACCGGTAACCCATCATCCGGACACCAAGCGCGCGCTCGATGAAATCCAGATCGCGGACTGGCGAAACTGGTTGCTACTTGCGTCTAAATGCTACGAAATGACGGGATTGGGTTACATCGGCACCGATCTAGTATTGGACAAAGTGCGCGGTGCACAGCTGCTGGAACTTAACGCGCGTCCGGGCTTGGCTATTCAAGTCGCCAATGGTCGCGGATTACTGCCGCGGTTGCGCCATGTTGAATCGCTTAAAGAACGTATGCACCGCACCGCTGAACAGCGTGTGGATTATGTGATGAAGACGTTTACGGCGGATGGTTTGTAACAATTATTCAGATAAAGTCGGGCAAGGATGCTGCCTAAACATCATTCGGTTATATAAATAAATACACTTTGTCCAACAAAGAATAGAACTAGACTACAAACCGCCGAAATTACCCAACAATTATCTTGTCCCAATAAATGAGAGCTTCATTTAAGGAGACATTGCTATGTTAATTTCCGGTGTGATTGTAAGTACTTTACTAATCGGTGCGATGAGTATCATGTTGTTGGTTGGCGTAATACTTATACCGATTGAACGCATGCGCCAGGGCCGCAGGAATCATAATTGATCATGTGCTATCGCTATTAGTTTCCACATTTGTCCCACATCAAACTCCGCAGAAAATTGTTTGACTGAGATCAAACGTCNNTTTCCGTTAATAGACCAGTGCGATAACCGATGGAGAAATCATCATGTTAATTTCAGGCGTAGTGGCAACCGGTTCGTTAGTGGTTATTTTGGTGGTGCTTTTTTTGGCTGGCTTGGCTCTGGCCGCTGTGGATAAACATTTTGATGCGGGACGCGAGCACTAACTTTTGCGATAGTTCACAGCCCGGCAGCGGTTAACCTATACACTGCGGTTACTTATTGGCTATTTTGTCGATAATTACGAGTGATAGTGAATGATGTTGTCGGTGCGTGCGAGAATTACAACGCTGGTTGAGTGGTTATTTGCGTTTGCGCAGCGCTATCCTTTTGCGATAGCGCTGTTTGGTTTTGTCTCAGGTGTGCTCAGTTTTGTGATGGTCGACCGCAATCAGGAATTCGCACAGCTGATTGCGATCATGATGCTGGTGAGCTGGCTGTGGCTTGCGTCGGAGGGGTTGTTAAAGCAGGGCATTTTTCATTGGTTCGGTTTTAAATTACCGCCCGCCCTGATCAGCTTTGCGACCCAGATGGTGCATCAGGAAAGCCTGTTTTTTGTTATCCCCTTCTTTTTTATCACCACCGCCTGGAACAGTGCGCAGATGGCATTTACCGGGCTGCTAATGGTGGCCGCGCTGGTGTCGATTATCGACCCCATCTATTACCGCTGGTTGGCGCAGCGCCGCTGGTTGTACTTTACTTTTCACGGCGTGACGTTATTTGCGGTATTGCTGACTGCGCTTCCGATTATTTTTCAAATACCCACCCCCCAATCCTATCTCTGGGCATTGTTGATCTCGATCATATTGACCCTGCCCAACGTAGCACGCTCAATGCAGATGGCGTGGTGGAAGCGCATTTTTGCCGTTATTTTGCTGGCTACGGCAGCGGGTCTATTCGGGTTATTGATGCGCCCTTTTGTCCCTCCTGCGACTCTCTGGCTCACCGAGGTGGCGATTACTGATGAGATGAATACCGAAGAGCGTGTGCCGGTGCGCGTATTTAAAACGGTTTCGGCGGAGCAGTTGCGTCAAGGAATTTATGCTTATACGGCGATCCACGCCCCGCGCGGTTTAAATGAGACGATTTACCATGTCTGGACCCACAACGGTAAAGTCATCGATAAGGTAGCCTTGCATATCAGCGGCGCGCGCGAAGAGGGCTATCGCTCCTGGTCGCGCAAAGAAAATTTCCCCGAGAATTCTGTCGGGCGGTGGAATATCCGGGTTGTGACGGAAGCCAACCAGCTGATTGGTATATTGCGCTTTCGGGTAATTACAGCGCCAGGTATTGAGCAGCCTAGTAAGGAACCTACAACTGAACCTATGGCCGCACCTGAAGCAGAGACCAGTACAGAAAACAGTACAAAAACCGGCACCGAGTCAAGCGCGGAAGCCATTATGGAAACCAGTGCAGAGCCTGTTACTGCACCCGCATCTGAACCCAGCGAATAGGCCAGCCTGAAAACTGCCCAGCCCCACCGACAAACACCTGTCGGTAACAAACACCTATAATGCGCAAAACATTCAGGTGTCTGTTGTCCATGTCTTATTTCCCCGTCACCAATGACCAGCCAAAAACTACTGGCGCTGCGCCGTCTGCAGCACGCGCCGATGTTTCGCCGGCTAAACCGCGCGCCTTGCGGATTGCATTATTAGGCTACCGCAGTCATCCGCATGTGGGCGGGCAGGGCATTTATCTGCAGTATTTGAGCAAAGCGCTGGTGGAGTTAGGCCACAACGTTGATGTGATTTCCGGCCCGCCCTATCCCGAATTAGATCCGCGTGTGCGCTTGATTCAATTGCCAAGCCTCGATTTATACGCGCACCCCAATCCCACCCGCGCACTGCGACCAAAACATTTTTTATCGATCGCCGATTTTTACGAGTGGTGGAGCAAATTGAGCGGCGCGTTTGGCGAGCCTTATTCTTTTGGCCGCCGGTTGCGCGCGCATTTTAAAAAATATAAACCGCAGTACGATATCGTCCACGACAATCAAAGCCTTTGTTACGGCTTGTTGGATTTGCAAAAACGCGGTGTGAATGTGATCGCTACTGTGCATCATCCCATCACCCAAGACCGCGATCTCGCGCTCGCTGCCGCCACTGAAAAAGGCCAGCGCTGGTTAATCAAGCGCTGGTACAGTTTTTTGGCGATGCAAAAAAACGTGGTGCAGCAACTTAATCATGTGATCACTGTATCGCGCCAATCGCAGCAGGATATAGTCGCGGCATTTGATCGCCCTGCAGAAAATGTTAAGGTCATACCGAATGGTGTGGATGCAAGTATTTTTAAACCGCTCGATACTATTGCACGCACTCCATTCCGATTAATTACCACTGCCTCGTCTGACCAACCGTTGAAGGGATTGAGTGTGCTTTTGCGCTCGATCGCGAAACTGCGCAGCGAATTCCCCAATCTGCATTTAATTGTGATCGGAAAATTAAAAGAGAACGGCGAAACGCAAAAGGAATTACAGGCGTTGAATCTGCAAGATGTAGTGCAATTTAAATCCGGTATCAGCAACCAGGAATTAGTAGAAGAATATGCGCAGGCGAGCATCGCCGTAGTGCCTTCACTTTATGAAGGCTTTGGTTTGCCCGCTGCTGAAGCCATGGCCTGCGCTGTGCCGTTAATTTGCAGCGACGGTGGCGCCTTGCCGGAAGTGGTAGGCGATGCTGCGCGTTTGGTGCGCGCAGGTAATGTTGAGGATTTGCAAAGCGCGTTGCGCGAATTATTAAGTCATGAAAACGCACGCGAGCAATTAGGCGCACAGGGTCGCACGCATATCCTTCAACAGCTCAGTTGGGATTGTGTCGGTAAAAAAATGGAGCGCTTTTATTATCAAGTATTGCAGCAACAGGCGCAGGATGATCCAGTAGCCGATCGTGAATTATCAAGTAAGCAGGTACAAAATGCTTACGATTAATTTCCACGATTTCCCGCTTAAAACAGGCGACCGCGTATTGGATCTCGGTTGCGGCGAAGGCCGCCATGTCATCAATGCCTATTTGCACGGTGATGTCACCGCCATCGGTGTCGATTTAAATCATCGCGATTTGCTTACTAGCCGTGAACGCTTTTTACCTTTTGCCCAAACTGGCGCAGACAAACAACTTTATTTGCAACAAGCCGACGCGACCAAGTTGCCATTTGCCGATCACAGCTTCGATAAAATTATTTGCAGCGAAGTACTGGAACATATTCCCGACTACCAAGGAGTGTTGGCAGAAATCGAACGCATCTTAAAACCTGGTGGCTTGTTAGCTATTACTGTACCGCGCGCTTGGCCAGAAAAAATCTGTTGGTGGTTAAGCAGCGAATATCATCAAGTAGAAGGCGGCCATATCCGTATATTTAATGGCACACATCTGCGCCGTGAAATAGAACAGCGCCCGTTTAACTTTTATAAACGCCACTGGGCTCATGCACTGCATTCCCCCTTCTGGTGGCTAAAATGCCTCTGGTGGAAAACCCAGGATCAAAATCCATTGATCAAAACCTATCACCGGTTATTGGTGTGGGATTTAATGGAAAAACCCTGGCTTACGCAGACGCTGGAAAAATTGTTGAATCCGATTATGGGAAAAAGCGTAGTGATGTATTTTAAAAAAAATAACCCCTCCCTAGCCCTCCCCTTGTCAGGGGAGGGAATTAAAACTCCTCCCCCTTATGAAGGGGGAGGCAGGGTGGGGGTTGCAAAGGTAGAACAAGGAGGGGATTGCCTTTGAAAAATCTATTACTCAGCAAAGGATTTTTCCCCGAGTCGCTACTGCGTCCAACGGTCAATTATATTTTGCAAACCCAATTACCCAACGGCTGCATCCCTTGGTTCACAGGCGGCAAAGCCGATCCCTGGGATCATATCGAAGCGGCAATGGGTTTAACCATCGGCGGTGAACTTGCCGCTGCTCGCCGCGCCTACCAATGGCTTGCGCAAGAACAACTGGAAGACGGCAGTTGGTGGGCAAATTATCTCGGTGACGAAGCAGTCGATAAAGATCATCGTGAGACCAATTTTATCGCCTACATCGCCACCGGCATTTGGCATTATTATTTGGTGACGGAAGATGCAAGCGTTCTGCGCGAATTTTTCCCGTCCGTAAAAAAAGCGATTGAATTTGTATTGCGNNGCAAAAAAAGATGCGTTAGTAACGGCGTCCAGCTCAATTTATAAAAGCCTCGAATGCGCAATTCTAATTGCAGAAACGTTAAATGAAGAAACTATTCATTGGCGTAAATCTTATCAACACCTTGGCAATACATTACGTCATCACCCGGAATGTTTTGACCGTACTTGGGAACCCAAAACCCGCTTCTCCATGGATTGGTTTTATCCAATCCTCACGGGAATTGTGCAGGGAAAATCCGCGCAACAGCGCATCGAAAATAAATGGCATACTTTCGTTGAACCCAATATCGGCTGCCGCTGCGTAAGCGACGAACCTTGGGTAACAGTTGCAGAATCCTGCGAGTTAACACTGGCGCTACTCGCTGCGGGTGAACACGCTAAAGCCGTAAATTTATTCAGCTGGTTATTCCAATTTATGGACGAAGATGGCGGTTACTGGACGGGCTACAATTTTCGCGATGACGTAATCTGGCCACGGGAAAAAACTACCTGGACCACCGGCGCGATTTTATTAGCCGCCGATGCCCTCACTGAACACACAGGCGCAGCGCGACTCTTTATACAATCGGCATTGGTTCTGGAATCTGCGATGGATAAAACAGACCAATCACTGCACGCCAAAACCGAACACTGATTTTTTTGCGAAGTTAACGACTATGCGAATCCCACGAATTTATACTGAACAAAATTTACTGAGCGGCGAACACATCGAACTGGAAGAGTCCGCCTCGCACCATTTAAGCAAAGTGCTGCGCATGCAAGCCGGGCGCGAATTGATTCTATTCAACGGCACCGGTGGCGAGTTCGCCGCGACTATCCATGAAGTCAGTAAAAAACACGTCACCGTCTGCATTACTGAACACACAGTAGATAATCGTGAATCGCCACTGGAGCTGGAACTTGCCATCGGCATCTCACGCGGCGAGCGTTTTGAATGGGTTTTGCAAAAAGCCACCGAATTGGGCGTCACCAAAATCACACCGCTTATTACCGAGCGCACAGAAGTAAAAACCGGCGGCGACCGTCAAGAAAAAATGCAAGATCGCTGGCAACAAATCCTCATCAGCGCCTGCGAACAAAGCCAACGCAATTTGCTCCCACAATTATCCGCCCCCATCCAAATTTCTGACTGGCTTCCAACCGTCAATTCAGATTTACGTTTTGTCCTACATCATCGCGACAGCCAACGCCAGCCTGCCGATAAAGCTCCTACAAGTGCCACCCTATTAATTGGCCCCGAAGGTGGATTAAGCGAACGCGAAATTGCCCACGCATTGGAGCAGGATTTTAAAGCGTTGACCTTGGGGCCGAGAGTATTACGCACGGAGACGGCACCGGTGGCAGCGATTAGTTTGGTGCAGTATTTGTGGGGGGATTTTTAATAAATAGCTAATGAAAATATTTTTACTCACTCATGAAAGAGAATTACTACGCACCTCCAATACCGGTGTTTTGGCAAAGAACGTTGCGCCGGAAATAGTTGAACAAATAACTTGGGCGAGAAACACACCTAATCCGTCGTTGCTGGATGCAATCAACAACAAAAATACGGTTTTGCTTTATCCTGTAAACGATACGGACGCTGCACCGATTGAGTCGTTTGAAAATATCATTTTGCTGGATGCCACGTGGCAAGAAGCACGCAAAATGTTTAATCGCAGCCCTTATTTAAGAAACTTGCCTAGAGCGCATATTAAACTCCGGCAAGTTTCCCAGTATCAGCTTAGGCGTAATCAGCCTGACGGAGGTTTGTGTACTGCTGAGTGCGTGGTGGAAATATTAAGAGCAAAAAATCACATTGATATTGCTGAACGTTTAGATACTGCGTTTACGATTTTTAATTCTAAAATAATAAATTAGATCTATACCCAAGCCATACAGAAATAATCAACGAATCATGAAAACTAAAACTGTCATTCAAAGCAATCGGTGATACGCGATTGTGTCTTCAAAGTATACCAACCCCATGTTTTATACTACCTGAGTAGTCATTAATTTAATCTGGCGTAAAACATTAAGTAACTTTATGAAATCAGGATGATTTTCGTCAAGATTTATATTTAACATCTGCTTAAGAATGATACGTCTAGATTCGCTTTTCTCATCACCAACTTGGGATCTTACATAATTTCCAATGTAAATTTTAAAACGATTTTTGTCACTATGGTCGACGCCATGCTCATAGGACGCTTTGTTGTTAAGATTGCAGACGTTCCAAATCACCTCTTCTGGGGTATTGCACGGCAAAAAAAAGCAATGCTTTGCGATATATTTTAGAAAACTTCTTTTTATCAAAATTTTTTCAGCTTCCCGATACTCGCTGTCTCCGCCGTCAAATCGAAAGGCTAAGTTTTTTATAGTTTGACCGGTAAATTTCTCGATAACACCCTCTAACTGATTTTCACCGATATCTCGATCATCTGGCCATTCCTCAATAAACACGTCACCATCGAATACTGCAAAACGCTTTGTCTCCGAATTTCTCGCATGAACCACCATATCCTTATAAATAGCACTTTCTCCTCCAGGTGAATAACTCACATCGAATACATTTGCATACTGGGCTCCCAGTGTCTTGAATGCCCTTTCGATTAGCATCGCAGCAGCACTATCCTCAACAACAATCTGACTTTTATTGTGAATAGTTTGGCCAATGTGAACAAAGGCATCAGTTACAGATACATTTTCTGCGACGTTGAATTTTCCACTGGTATCAGGATAAAAAACTTTAATGCAAGTATCTGGAAGACCTTCCAGAAATATTGGGGAGTGAGAACACATAACCACTTGATGACCATGCTCGGCGCAACATTTTAGTAAAAAATTTCTTAAACGTTTTTGGGCTCCAGGATGGAGCGATACTTCCGGTTCATCTAATAAGATTAAAGAATTGGGTTCAGCTTTCAGAACTGATTGAACCAACCTCACGACGGCCATTTCTCCAGAACCTGCGAATGCTTCACTATATTTCAAATTATTAGCTGAAAAGAGCGCTGAGTATCCTGAAGAGCCAAAAATGCTATGTTCCACCATTTTACAGCCAGTATAACTTTTTCCTAAAATCTCAGAAATAATATTTAATGCTGATTCGTCTAATTCGATTACTGGTTTCTTATTTAATTTTTGCTTAGTCCTATCTAAAACGAAATCGGCTTTCCCCAAAAGTAAAGGAGCGAGTTTATTTCTAATCCATGCACGTAAACGATCCTGCTTACTCAAATATAATTTGAGTTTTACTGGTCGGTCTCCGAAATAAAAGTATTGATCAAATGCGCTTAGCTCTGAGCGAAAATCTAAATATAACACGTCAATTTTCGGAATCTTCCAACGCCTTGAGGCTTCCGATCCCGGTTCAGGTTTCCCGTCAATTAACTGAGGTAATTCCATCCCATAACCAGTATCGGCTCGCTTAGGCTCCCAATAATCATTATTTTTCTTTATTCTTCCATTTGCTTGCATTTTTGCAAAACGGACTCTTGTTTTAATCACCTCGACAATTTTTTTTGCCTCATGATTATAATATGAATAAATATAGCAATTGGGCCGACCGGCACCTTCCACTATCGGATCTAAAACCGTTGAAAACCACCGATTTCCAACCGACTGACCAAACGGTGCTCCAGCTAATGCGTGTAGAGCCGAACTTTTTCCACAACCGTTTTGTCCTACAAATATTGTCAGGGGGTGTGAGAAGTTTATTTCTACACCTGATGCCAAATTTTTAAATACTGGAAATCGGATTTTATAAATAAATCTTGGGAAGTTATCTTGGAATCGCTTCCTAGTTGAAATCTTTCCATTTATTTCAGACAAAATTGAATTAACACTTTCCATTGTGGGTTCTCAGTAATTGTTTCCCTAATGCGCAAGCCATATTTGGTGGGACAGCGTTTCCGATTATTCGAGCAGCATCCAAAATTGATTTAGCTAGAATTTTATAGTTATTAGGGAACGATTGAAGTTTTGCACCCTCTCGAACGGATAGTGCTCGATCTTGCGTTGGATGTCCAAACCTTCCGTTGGAGTAGCTAATGAACTTTGTCGTAATCGTCGGTGCTGGCTTGTTCCAAAATAAACGAGCATATACATCCCGAAAATAATCGTCTTTTCCTTTATAGGCATTTAACTGAAGCTCGCTGTTGTTTTTCCAAGCTAATCTATTGCCACCGTCGTGAGGTGTGGCCTGTATGCGTTTTAAATTAATTGCCGATAGTTTTGTAGAGCTATGATAATTTCCTGTGTGGTCAATATGGCCAGCTGGAATTGGATTCAATGTTTTATTATCACCAATCGCGTCACGCAAAACTAAACGCGCTTTCTTTGACGGTGGCGGTAAAGTTACAGTACCCAGACGTGAAGCTAACAATACGTAACGCATACGCTTTTGCGGCACATCATAGTCATTGCAATTGATAACTCCGTCATCAAACTTATAACCTAACGAGTTCAGAAATGCTTTGAACTTTAGAAGAGGTGATTCATTGCGACTGTTCAATCCGGGTACATTTTCAATTAAAACGTAACCAGGTAGAAAAAACTCAACGTGCTTTTGGAAAAATTCTAGCAGAAAGGCGGTTTGTTTTGATTTGCTTTTGTCTGTATTTAAAAGGCTCCAATACTGGCAGGGACTACATCCAACCATGAGGAGATCATCGTCGCGCGTTTTCAGATTCAGCTCAGCGGCTAAAAAGCGAGGTTCAATTGATGATATATCTCTTAAAATGAACTTCGAGTCTGGATGGTTAAATGTGTAGGTTGCTTTGACGCGCTCGTCATTGTCAATACCTGCCAAAACACGAATGCCAGCCTTCTGCAATCCTAGGCTCATGCCTCCACCGCCGCAGAAATAATCGATTGCCTTCAACATATATTCTACTTAGCCTTCAACTTCATCATACGTATAAGATTAACATTGGAAGTGATTCCAACCTATATCCTTATTAGAAACTAATGGAAAACCTTTAAAATACTGGTCTACCGGCTGAAGAGTTTGCCCCTGAGAGTTGAAACTATCTTGGGCAGTCTGAGTTAGCCCTAGAGGACGGTAAGCTTTGGCTCAGTTGTAGAGTCCGCATTGGCAGAAACCGAACTCTATCGGTTAATGATTTACTACGTATTGTAATGACTACTCATTGCACCAATCCGCAACAAATTGATACGGTATTTCAAACTGTTTTCCCTTCAGCAAAATTAATGGCGATAAAAAGCTTTCGTCGCACCATTCTGGGCGAACCCGTAGGCGAGGGGAATTGTTAGGTTCAATGACTTAATTAGCCGTGAGGAAAGTGATCTGTCTTTTTTGCGGCTCGTTAACCACAGTATTCCCATGATGGGCAGTAGCTAACATCCTCTCGTTATTCATATGCATTTCCTATCCCCATCCAATGGGACAAGTTTCTACTATAGCCAAAGATTTGAAAAATACATCACATTACGCGGAGTTGTAGGTGGGTGTGGGACTAATCGTCCCTTGTCAGGACTTCCAGTAATTCGATTTCAAATACCAGATTGGAATTGGGTTTTATCAGCGCGCCGATTTGACGTTCGCCATAGGCTAAGTGTGCGGGAACTTGCAGTTTGCGTTTGCCGCCGACTTGCATGCCGATCAAGCCTTGATCCCAGCCTTTAATCACACGGCCGGTGCCGATAACGCATTGGAAAGGTTTGTTTTTGCGGAGGGAGGAATCGAATTCGGTGCCGTCTTCGAGCCAGCCGGTGTAGTGGGTGGTGATGAGGGCGCCTTTGACGACGGGTTTACCGTCGCCAAGTTGCAGGTCTTCAATGATGAGTTCGTTCATAAGCTGGGGGGATTGTGCGGACAATTAATTATCGACGTGCAGATAATCCAGAAACGCGCGCTCCATGGCTTCTACGTGGGGGATAACCGCTTCTTCGCCCGCCCATGAGACGTGCATAAGTTCGAAGGGTTTGTTATCGGCGTCTTCGCGTTCGGAGATTTCTTCTTCGGTTACGCGTGCCAAACGCGGCAGGCCTTGCGTGAGAATGGCGATAAAGGGCAGCGACTCGTTGACGCCGGTGGTGTTGAGTACGGCAAAACGTGAGCGGGAGGCGACGCCGGGTTTGTCTTCGCCGTTCATAACTTCAAATGAAAGTAGCGGAATGGTTTGCTCGCGCCAGCTGCAGTTGCCGAGATACCAGACGGGTGCACCTTCGACAGGAATCACTTGCGAGACGGGCACAATTTCAGCCACGGTCACGTTGGGTGCGAGCAGCAAACGCCCCTGAATCGGAATGAGCAGGCTGGCAACTTCTTGTACTTTTTTCTCGATGCGCTGGGGTGCTCTCATGAAAATCTGATCCTGTCTGTTCTCGTTGTACTTATAAGGGCGTATTTATAAAGGTGTACTTATAAAAGTTGTACTGATCGAATTCGTCGTTAACGTCTTAATTGTGCCAGCGAACGCGCCAGATATTCGGGCGTGCCGTTTAGGCTGACGCAACCGGTGGCGAGGGCGGAGACGGGCATGGAATCGCTGGTGCAATCATCGGGTGTTTGTGCCCAAGCCTTGCCGCCCACTTGTTTGATGAGTCGGCAACTTGCCGCGCCATCATCACCCATGCCGGTAAAAACAATCAAGCCGCAGCGTTCGCGGTAAATACGCGCGGCATTGGCCGCAATCTGGTCAATCGAGGGTGCATAACTGCCTTTCCACGACTGGCCGTAATTCACTACTAAAGTGCCGTTTTCCAGAATCTCTACTGAATCGCGCGCGGTCACCAGCGTCAGGCTATTGGCCTCTAACACTACGCCTTGCGTGGCGACCATGGCCGGGTAACTGCCGGCGTTGCTCATCATGCGGTTGAGCGTCGCTGCCTGATTGGCATCTATATGTTGTACGTACAAAAAGGCGATACCGAGATTGGCGGGCAACTGTGCCAAAAACCGTTTCACCGCCGCCGGACCGCCGGTGGAGGCGGCCAATACCCAGAGTTCACTGGCGGGATTGGCCTGTTGTAAGTTGATATCGCCGCGCAACCGCTGCAACCGTAAACCGGTGCGCCGCAACCAGGCACTGTGGTCTTCACTGCCTGGGGCAAATTCGCTGCTATCGCTGAGGATAATCGGCACCCGGCTCTGCGCGAATAACTGTTCTAATAAATGTTGCTCGTCGCAATAGTCTTCCGCGACATCGACTACCCATGCATCCAGTTGCTGGTCCAGTAACTGTTGATTGGCCGCTTCGCGCGCCGACAACA